>DATKCI010000040.1:0-30004 GCA_035513255.1 Piscinibacter sp.
GCCCGGCGCTATCTGATCACGCTGGAGCACCTCGGCTACGTGACCAGCGACCGCAAGATGTATGCGCTGACGCCGAAGGTGTTGCGGCTGGGGCAGAGCTACATGCACTCGGCGCGGCTGCCGCGCATCGTGCAGCCGGAACTGCACAAGCTCGCCTATTCGCTGAAGGAAGCGTCGTCGGCCGGCGTGCTTGATGGCGCCGACGTCATCTGCATCGCGGCCACCAGCGCCGGACGTGTCGTCTCGTCGACGCTGCAGCCCGGCACGCGGGTGCCGGCCTACTGCACGGCCAACGGCCGTGTGCTGCTGTCGGCGCTGCCGCAGGCCGAAGTCGACACCTGGATCGAGAAGCAAACGCTCGCGCCGCTGACGCCGAACACCGTCACCAACGGCGAACGGCTGCGTGTCGAGATCGCCCGCACGCGCTCGCAAGGCTACGCGGCCGTGGACCAGGAGCTCGAGCTCGGCCTGCGCACGATCTCCGTGCCGCTGAAGAGCTACCGCGGTGACGTGGTCGCAGCAATGAACGTCAGCGTGCATGCGGCACGGGTGTCGATGGACCAACTCGTCAACGATTGCCTGCCCGCGCTGCTGCACGCGCAGGCCACGCTGCGCACGGTCTTGTAACGGGCGGCGCGATGCGCACGCAGGTCGCGATCGTCGGCGCCGGCCCGGCCGGCCTGCTGCTCGGCGCGCTGCTTCACCGCGCGGGCGTGGACGCGGTCATCGTCGAGCGGCGCAGCGCCGACTACGTGCTCTCCCGCATCCGCGCCGGTGTGCTGGAGCAGACCACCGCCGACCTGCTCGACGAAGCCGGCGTCGGCGCGCGCATGCACGCCGAAGGCCTGCCGCACGGCGGCATCGAGCTGAGCTTCGGCGGCACACGCCACCGCATCGACATTCAGCAGCTCACCGGCGGCAAGCACGTGACGGTCTACGGCCAGACCGAGGTCACGCGCGACCTCATGCACGCACGCGAGGTCGACGGTCTGACGACGGTGTACGAGGCAGAAGGCGTCAGCGTGCACGACTTCGACGGTGCGCGCCCGCGCGTGCGCTACCAGCATGGCGGCGTCTGGCACGAGATCGAATGCGACTTCATCGCCGGCTGCGACGGTTTTCACGGCGTCTGCCGCGCGAGCGTTCCGACCGCGGCCATCCAGCTCTTCGAGCGGGTGTACCCGTTCGCCTGGCTCGGCCTGCTGTCGGAAACCCCGCCGGTGCGCGAAGAGCTGATCTACACCCGCCACGAGCGCGGGTTTGCGCTGTGCAGCATGCGCTCGCCCACCCGCAGCCGCTACTACCTGCAGTGTTCGCTGGACGACAAGGTGGCCGACTGGTCCGACGACGCGTTCTGGGACGAGCTTCGCCACCGGCTCGACCCCGAAGCGGCCGAGTCGCTCGTGACCGGACCGTCGATCGAAAAGAGCATCGCGCCGCTGCGCAGCTTCGTCGCCGAGCCGATGCGTTTCGGGTGCCTGTTCCTGGCCGGCGACGCGGCCCACATCGTGCCGCCGACCGGCGCGAAGGGCTTGAACCTGGCGGCCAGCGACGTCGGCCTTCTGGCTCGTGCCTTCGCCGAGTTCTATGCCGGCAGCGAGCAGGGCATCGCCACCTATTCGGAGCGATGCCTGCGCCGCGTCTGGAAGGCGGAGCGTTTTTCGTGGTGGTTCACGTCATTGATGCACCAGTTTCCCGACAACAACGCGTTCGGCCAGCGGATGCAGCAGGCGGAGCTGGCCTACCTGGTGGGCTCGGTCGCCGCCTCGACGGTATTGGCCGAGAACTATGTGGGATTGCCGCTGGAGCACTGACCGCCGCCATAGGTTAAAAGGGGAGCGCAGCACGCCTCCGACTCCCATGCCCCGCAGCGAGCACCGACGCACCACCGGCGAACGCTTCAGCCTTGAAGCGCGGCGGTTCGTCGACTGGGCCGACGGTTCGGTGTCGAACGACACGCTCACCGCGCCGATCGCGCTGCGCCGCGTGGTCGCGTTGTACGCCGCGGCGCTCGAGCTGCCGCAGCCATGGATCGAGGGCGTGTCGACGCAGCCCGAGCCCGAACCGGTCTTCTTCGGCGCACGGCTCGCCGCGGTACGCAGCCGAGCCGCCGCCATTCCACTGCAGCACTACAGCGAAATCTTCAGCCCGCTGGTCTCGGCGCCGGAAGAGCCGGTCGTCGGTGACCTCGCGGACGACCTGCTCGACATCTACCGCGACGTGGCAGTCGGCCTGCAGTTGTACGAAGCCGGGCGCATCGACGACGCGATCTGGCAATGGGGATTCAACTTCCAGCTCCGCTGGGGCAAACATGCCTCGTCGGCGATCCGCGCGCTGCACTGCTATCTGGCGCAGGAAGACCCGAGCGGGCTGTCGAGCACCGCTTGACTGTTTGCCCCACGTCGCTTCGCTCTTGCCCGCGAGGGCGTCGGCTCGGCCGCCGATCGCAACGTTTACTTACAAAACCGGGCACTTCGTGAAATAGGTCGTGTGGCGGGCCAACCCGTCATGCATGGACCGGCCGCCGCCTGCCGATATGACGGAAAGAGCGGCCCGCCGGGCTGCAGCCTTCACCTCATCATCATGAATATCATCTGGCTGTGGTTGATGTTGGCGGCACTCCCCGTCGTGCTCATCGGCGTCGCGATGAAAAAACGCCGTGCGCAACGGCGCGTGCGGGAACAGATCGCACAGCAGGTGCTCGCCGCCGCGTCCGCCGAAGCGGCCCGGATCGTCGCGCAGCGGCGTGCACAGGCCGAAGGCAAGGTCAAGATCGCGTCCGATGCGCTGCAACGCGCTTCGCGCGAGGCCGCCCAGACCGTTGCGCGGCAGCAGGAAGCGGCGCGCCGGGCGGCCGCGGCAACGCCGCCGCCCCGAAAGACGCGCGAACAAACCGTCGTCCTCGTGGCCGACGATTCGAAGATCGTGCGGGTCAAGGCGAGCCGCCTGCTCGCGCAGCACGGCTTCCGGGTGTGGCTGGCCGAAGACGGACTGGACGCCGCGCGGCAGATCGCCGCCCAGGCGCCGGACCTGCTGGTCACCGACGTCGAGATGCCCGGCATGGATGGCTTCGAGCTGACGCGGCACGTGCGCGGCGATGCGCAGACTGCGCGCATGCCGATCATCATGATCACCGCCGCGGATGCGCAGCATCGCGAGACGGCGGCGCAGGCCGGCGCCAATGCGGTGCTCGGCAAGCCCTACGCCGAGGATGAATTGATCGCGCGCATCGACGGGTTCCTCGGGTTGGCGCCGGTCGCCCAACCGGCGGCGGAACTGGTCGCTTCCTAGGGCCGAAGCTCACCCGCAGGGCACGGCCTCGGTGCCGATGGGCCGGCGCGACGCGCCGCGGGCACGAACGGCCACCACACGCGGCAGCTTGCCGCTGCGCCCGTGCGTCAGGCGCTGGCCGGTCTGCACGACGACGCTGATCGGTGCGAGCCCGTGGCGCCGCGCGAAGTTCTGCAGCGCCTCGCGGCAGCGGCTTTGTTCGTGCTCGGCCGTGTCGCCGCGGGACGGCAGCTTCAGCACCAGCGTTCGCGCGTCGCGCTGCTGCAGCTGGAAGTCGAACACCTGCGCCTCGTCCTCGAGCACCGTCGTCAGCGCCAACGGCAGCAGCGTGACCGGCCGGCCGTCGCGCCCCTCCATCTGCAGCGGCTCGTCGCGCCGCCCCTGGACCTCGATCACGGGAAACGGCGAGCCGCAGCGGCAGCGCTGCGTCATCACGCGGATCTGATCGCCCAGGTCGTAGCGGATCAGCGGCTGAACGAAGTTGCCCAGGTGGGTGATCAGCGTCGAGTGCGACAGCTCGCCGGGTGGTACCGGACGATGGCGCGCGTCGACCGGCTCGATCAGCACCCAGTCGGTGTTGGCGTGCATCCGGCCGAGCGCGCATTCCCAGCCGATCGGCAGGAACTCCGATGCGCCGTAGCTGTTGCGCACTGCGCAGCCGAAGCTGTGCCGCAGCCGCTCGCGCATCGCCGGGCTCAGCGTCTCGCCGCCGGTCCAGATCTCGCGCGGCCTGGCGAACAGCCGGCCGCTGCGCGCCTCCTCGGCAAGCAGCGCGGCCGCCGTCGGATAGGTCACGATGATGCTCGGCTTGAACGCATTGAGCTGCTGCACGAGGTCACCTGCCGGCTGCAGGATCGAGAAGCTGCGCATCGTGTTCGCGAGCCACGGGTTGAGCCGGCGCAGCCGCTGCGCCGAGACCTGGCTCGCGAAGTGCCCGGTCGTCGCGACGATGAACGCGATGCGCTCGGCGACCAGCATCGGATCGAGCAGGCGCTGCCAGGCGCGCGGCGTGCTGCGCCGGAGCGCTTCCAGCGCGTCGTAGGTCGCGAGCGTCTGCGCATCCTGCACGAAGATGCCCGGCGCGCCGCCGGTGCCCGAGCTCTCCCAGACGATGTAGCGATCGAGGTAAGTGTCGGCTATGCGCCGGCGGTCGGCCGTGAACGCGCGCAAGGATGCGAGCTGGAGCCGCGGGTCGGTCACCCAGTCGTCGAAGTGCCGCATCAGTTCGGCCTTGTGGGTGACCGGCAATTCGTGCAGCGCCACGCCGGCGGGGTCGCACCCGTGAAGCAGCCGCCGGTACAGCGCAGAACCACGCGACGCGACGACCAGCAGCTGCGCGAGGCGCCTGGCCTGAAGCGCGGCGATCTGCTGCGGTGTCTGCTGGGCGGCGCTCAGCACCTCCAGCGCAGCCGAACCCAGCAGCAGCGGGTCGAAGACGGAGTGCACCGAACGCTCACTCGTCGGCGTCGGCCCCCTGCGATGCCGCCGCCCGCGCGGCGTCGGACTCTTCTTCGAGGCTCTCCGGCTCGGGTGGCGGGCGCACGATCATCACCGGCACCGGCGAACCGCGCAGCAGCGCTTGCGCGACGTCGCCGACCACCGCGCTGCTTTCGCCCATGCCGTGCGCGCCCATGATCACCGAATCGCACTGGAACCGCTCGATGATGTCGATCAGCGTGTGCGCCGGATCGCCCAGCGCCACCTCGATCTGATGCTCGATGCCCGCCTCCGTGAGCAGCGCATCGGCTTCGGCGAGCGAATGTTCGCCGGCCGTCAGGCGTACCCGCTGCAGCGCCTCGGCATCGTGCATGACCATCACTTCGTACAACGAGCTGTGCTCCTGCACGTTGGCGAGCACGAAACTCGCGTTCAGGCCCTGACGGGTCAGGCGAATCGCATGGTGCACCGCCTGCAGCGACAGCGCCGAGCCATCGACCGGCAACAGGATGTTCATGGCTTCACTCCGCGATAAGTCGGCGAAGCCCGACCTTGTACGCGGCAGACGCGCGAAGTCAAGTGCGGGCCATGAGCACCGCCGCTGTTTGCGCCACGGCGCCGACCGGCGTGGGCCGACATCGCGCCGCCTCGTTCGACACGAGGCCCAGGCGACGGGCCTGATCGGCGTCAAGCATCGCGCCGCGGTTCGCCTGTGCGGCGGCGATCGCCGCACCGTTGCCGTGGAAACGCCGGTGCACGCGCGACTGGTGGCCCGGAGTCGGGTAGGCGCCGAAGTTCATCGCCGACAGCCCGAGCTTCGGCGCGGCGTGGCGGTCGTCGGGCAGCGCCGGCATGTCGCTGCGGTCGGCTGCCAGCGCGAGCTCGAGCAGCGTGCCGGCGAAACACGATCCGCGATCGATCAGCGCGCACGTCACGGGCGCACTCGCCTCCAGACGCGCGAGCGTGCGGCGCAGCAGGCCGATCGTCTCGCGCACGAAGCCGTGGGCCTGGTGCGCGGCGAGCGTCGCGTCCATCGCAAGCACCGCCTCGGCGCTGCCGCGCGACTTCAACACCCACATGGCCATCGCCGGCTCGTTGCTGCGCAGGTGCAGCACCGCGTCGTCCAGTTCGCGCGCCATCTGCAGCGGATACCAATGCGATCCGGCGGATTCGATGCCGGCGACGTCCAGCGGCTGCGCGCCGGTGGGCGCGCTGACGGCAAGCGTCGCGGTACGCGCCGCGCGGTCGATCTGCAGCGCCACGTGGCCCCAGCAGATGGCGTCGTTCTTCACGGTCTTCTTCAGCGGAACCAGCGGCACGCCGCGGGTCGAATGGGGCCGCTCGCCGTGCGCCGCCAGTTCGTGCGCGCGCTCCTGCACGCGACGTGCGAAGTCCTGCGGCGGGACGAGCTCGTCGACGAGTCCCCACGCCAAAGCCTGGCTGCCGGGCATGCCGTCGAGCAGGCCGCGCAAGACGTCGGTGCGGTCGCGCCGCACGCGGCGCCTGTCCATCAGCCGAGCGAGTCCGGCCGGCCGCAATTCGGGCATGCGCACCAGTGACGCCCGGTCGTCCACCAGCACGATCTCGTCGCAGGCCAGCGCGAGTGCGTAGACGTCACCGATGCAGGCGCCGTTCACCGCGGCGAGAAAGCGGATGCCACTGCTGCGGCTCGCGTCCTCGATCGCGCTTCGGGTTTCGTCGGCGAAAGCGTCGAGGCCGGCCCGCGACTGCGCATGGGTTTCGGTGCCGAACACCTTGTCGCGAACATTCGTGACGATGACCGCGCGCACCTCGGGATGCTCGAAGCGGATGCGCTGCACCGCGTCGCTCAGTTCGATGTCGGCTTCGCGCCCGTTCGCACCCGCCTGCGTCGCCAGCGTCGCGACCGGCCCCTCGAACATCAGCTGCCAATACCGGTAACGCTCGGGCCGGGTCTCGTAGCAGACGATGGGGAGTGTCGCGACCATCAGAAACCTCCAGCACCAAGGCAGGATCGTGCAGTCACACGTGAACGCATGCAATCTACTGCGCACACGCCGAGGCGTCAACAATACAAGTCTGGGTTACCCGGATATCGCGATCGTTCCGCGCAGCTGCGCCTCCAACCCGGCAAAGGCCTCGTCCATCGTCTTCGCGCTGGTGTCGAAGGTCTCGTCGGCCTTCGTATAGAACGGCGCACGGCTGTCGAGGATGCGCTTCAAGTCCTCCATCGCCTCGCTGCTGCCGTTCATCGGCCGCGTGTCGCCCTGGGCCAGCACGCGGCTCATGTGCTCCTCGGGCGTCGCGCGCACCCACACCGTGTAGCAGTGCGCGAGCAGCAGGTTGTAGGCGGCCGGCTCGGAGACGATGCCGCCCGGCGTGGCGATCACCGCGCGCGGGAACCGCTGGATCGTCTCTTCGAGCGCCCGTTTCTCGTAGCGCCGATAGGCCTGCGGCCCGTACAGCGAGTGGATCTCGGCCAGACTGCAACCGGCCATCGCCTCGATCTGGCGGTTCAGTTCGACGAACGGCGCGGCCCAGCTGTCGGCGAGCATGCGGCCGAGCGTGCTTTTGCCGGCGCCGCGCAGGCCGATCAGCGCCACCCGCTGGCGGCGGGCCGTCTGGCTGGCCGGCGCGCCGAACATTGCGGCCAGCGCGCCGCGCGCCTGCGCGAGTTCCGGCTCGCTGCGGCCGCGCAGGATCTCGCGGATCATCAGCCACTCGGGCGAGCTCGCCGTTTCGTCGCCGACCAGCTCGGCAAGCGTGCAGTTCAGCGCCTGCGCGAGCTGCCGCAGGAACTGGATCGACGCATTGCCCACGCCCATCTCGACGTTGGCGACGTGCCGCTCCGACACGTCGGCCGCCCGCGCCAAGCCCTTGCGCGTGAGCCCGCGGCGCGCACGCAGCGCCCGCGTGCGCTCGCCCAGCGCCGCGAGGAAAGGATCTTTGTCGCCGTTGATGGCCGCCTCGATCGGCGCGAGCTTGCTTGTGGATTCCACGGGGTTTCCCCTCTTATGACCCGGTGCCGGACCTGAATTACACTGGCACGGCGATGCAACATATTGCATTGCCGTGCGAAATGCAAGCACCTGTGGACGAATTATCCGGGAGGCGAAGGGCGCTCCCTGCGAAACCCCCGATAGGCGCGCGAGATGGGCTGACTACCATGCCGATCTTGTCCCGGCTCGAATTCACCAGACTGGAGAACACCATGAAGACCGCTCTGAAGCTCTCGGCCGTCGCCGCCGCCCTGTGTGTGTCCGCTGCGGTCCAGGCGCAATCGAATGCGCCGATCAAGGTCGGGCTGATGCTGCCCTACACCGGCACCTACGCCGCACTGGGCAACATGATCGAGAACGGCTTCAAGCTCTATGTCCAGGAGCAAGGCGGCAAGCTGGGCGGCCGCGAAATCCAGTACTTCAAGGTCGACGACGAGTCCGACCCGTCCAAGGGCACCGACAACGTCAACAAGCTGATCAAGCGCGACCAGGTCGACGTGCTCGTGGGCACCGTGCATTCCGGCGTGGCGTTGGCGATGGCGAAGGCCGCACGCGAGAACGACACGCTGCTGATCATCCCGAACGCCGGCGCCGACGCGATCACCGGCCCCATGTGCGCGCCAAACATCGTGCGCAGCTCGTTCTCGAACTGGCAGCCCGGCTACGCGATGGGCGTGGTCGCCGGGCAGCGCGGCCACAAGCGGGCGATGACGATCACCTGGAACTACGCCGCCGGCGCCGAGACGGTGAAGGGCTTTCGCGAAGGCCTCGAGAAGGGCGGCGGCCAGGTGATCCGCGACTTGACGCTGCCGTTTCCGAACGTCGAGTTCCAGGCGCTGCTGACCGAGATCGCCGCGCAGAAGCCCGATGCGGTTTATGCGTTCTTCGCCGGCGGCGGCGCGGTGAAGTTCGTCAAGGACTACGCGGCCGCCGGGCTGAAGGGCACCATTCCGCTGTACGGCCCGGGCTTCCTGACGGACGGCACGCTGCAGGCGCAGGGCCCGACGGCGCAGGGCCTCGAGACCACGCTGCACTACGCCGACAACCTCGACACGCCGCGCAACAACAGCTTCCGCAAGAACTTTGCGATCACCTACAAGGCGAACCCCGACGTCTATGCGGTACAGGGCTACGACGCGGCTCAGCTGCTCGGGGCCGGCCTGAACGCCGTGAAGGGCGACATCAGCAAGCGCGATGCGCTGACTTCGGCAATGCGCAAGACCGTCGTCGACAGCCCGCGCGGCAAGTTCACGATTTCCAAGGCCGGCAACCCGGTGCAGGACATCTACCTTCGTGTCGCCAAAGGCGAGAACAACGAGGTCAAGGCGGTCGCGGTGAAAGCACTGGCCGATCCGGCGCGCGGCTGCAAAATGTGACCTGAAGGGGCGCGGTCGCGCCCCTCGATTTCGCGCGTCATACCGGCGAACGCCGGTATCCACTGCAACGAGTGGACCCCGGTATTCGCCGGGGCGACGGCTCTTTTGACCGATCCCAGCTGCCAGACCCGCGTGGACTTCGCCACCTTCCTCGTCCAGTGCCTGAACGCCGTCCAGTACGGCCTGCTGCTGTTCCTGCTGGCGAGCGGCCTGACGCTCATCTTCGGGATCATGGGTGTGATCAACCTGGCCCATGGCAGCTTCTACATGCTGGGCGCCTACCTCGCCTTCGTGCTCGCACCGCACCTGGGCGGCAGCTTCCTCGCGGTGCTGCTGGTCGGCGTGCTGCTGTCGGCCGCGTTCGGTTTCGTGCTCGAGTGGGCGTTCTTCAGCTTCCTCTACCAACGCGACCATCTGCAGCAGGTGCTGATGACCTACGCGCTGATCCTCGTGTTCGAGGAAGCCCGCTCGATGCTGGTCGGCAACGACGTGCACGGCGTGCCGATTCCGGCGTGGCTGTCCGGCGGCTTCGCGCTCGGCGACCTGATGTCGTACCCGTGGTATCGGCTGTTCGCGTCGGGCGCCTGCATCGTGCTGGCCATTGCGCTTTATGCCGTGGTCAACCGCACGCGGCTCGGGATGATGATCCGCGCCGGCGCCAGCAACCGCGACATGGTGCGTGGGCTGGGCATCGACATCAAGCTGCTGTATCGCATCGTCTTCGCCGGCGGCGTCGCGCTCGCGGCGCTGGCCGGCATGATCGCCGCGCCGATGACCTCGGTCTATCCGAACATGGGCGCGAGCGTCTTGATCATCTGCTTCGTCGTCGTCGTGATCGGCGGCATCGGCTCGATCACCGGCGCGCTGGTGGCCTCGTTGCTGGTCGGCTTCGTCGACACCTTCGGGAAGGTGTTCTTCTCCGAATACAGCGGCATCGGCGTGTACTTGCTGATGGCGATCATCCTCATCTGGCGCCCCGAGGGGCTGATGAAGCGTGGCTACTGATCGCCGAACCTTCTCCTGGCTGCTGCCCGCGATGGCCGCGGTGGCGCTGGCGCTGCTTCCGGCGGTACTGACGCCCTACACGCACGACCTCGTCGTCAAGATCACGCTGTACGCGATCTTCGCGTTGAGCCTCGAGCTGCTGGTCGGCATGACCGGCCTCGTCAGCCTGGGCCATGCCGCCTTCCTCGGCATTGGCGCCTACGTGACGGTGCTGGCGAGCGGCGACGGCGCGGGCTCCGCGCTGCGGCTGCTGCCGATGGCGATGGGCGCATCGGCGCTGTACGCGCTCTTCGTCGGCGCGTTGAGCCTGCGCACCAAGGGCGTCTACTTCATCATGGTCACGCTGGCCTTCGCGCAGATGGCCTACTTCGTCTTCCACGACACGCAGCTCGGCGGCGGCAGCGACGGCATTTTCCTGTACGGCAAGCCGGTGATCGAGTTCGGCGGCGCGACCTGGCTGGACCTCGACAACAAGACGCACCTGTATTACACGGTGCTCGGCGCGCTCGTCTTCACCTACGGGCTGCTCGCGCTGATTCGCCGCTCGCGCTTCGGCCACGCGCTCGCCGGCATCCGCGTCAACGAGCAGCGCATGCGCGCCGCCGGCTTTCAGACCTACCTGTACAAGCTGGCCGCGTTCGTCATCGCCGGCGCGCTCGCCGGGCTGGCCGGCTTCCTGCTCGCCTCGAAGGACGCCGCGGTCAACCCCGAGTTGCTGAGCTGGCACGAATCGGGCGCGGTGCTGCTGATGCTGATCCTCGGCGGCATCGGTCACCTGCGCGGCGCCGTCATCGGCGCGGCCGCCTTCATGCTGCTGAGGGAGTTCTTCCAGACCGAGGGGCTCGTCGGCCCGCTGGCGTCGCATTGGCAGATGACGCTGGGCTTCACGATCATCGCCTTCGTCGCACTGCTGCCCAAGGGCCTGATCGGCATGGCGATGCCGCGCCGCCGGCGTGCGGCGCCGGCTCGGCCGCTGGAGGTGCGCCATGACTGACGGCGCACCGCTGATGCGCGCCGTCGAGCTGACCCGGCGCTTCGGCGGCCTCACCGCGGTGAATGCCGTCTCCATCGATCTGGACGTCGGCGAAGTGCACGCGGTGATCGGCACCAACGGCGCCGGCAAGTCCACGCTCGTCAACATGCTGTCGGGCGAGATGCCTCCGAGCGAGGGCCGCATCCGCTTCGACGGCCACGACATCACACGCTGGTCGCAGCCGCAGCGCGCGCGCGCCGGCGTGGGCCGCAGCTACCAGCGCACGACGATCTTTCCGGAGTTCAGCGTGTTCGAGAACTGCCGCCTCGCCGCGCAGGCCGCACACCCGCGCCCGTGGGCGCTGTGGGAATCCGCGACGCAATGCGGCGCCAGCGTGCGCGCCGCCCATGAGTCGCTGGAGGCCGCGGGCCTCGAAGACCAGGCGTCGCGCCCCGCCGGGCTGCTGAGCCACGGCGGCAAGCGCCAGCTCGAGATCGCGATGTGCCTCGCGTCGCGCCCCAAGGTGCTGCTGCTCGACGAGCCGCTCGCCGGCATGGGCGCCGAGGAGAGCGAGCGCATGCTGGCGCTCCTGGAACAGCTCAAGCGCGAGCATGCGGTGCTCCTGGTCGAACATGACATGGACGCCGTGTTCCGCGTGGCCGACCGCATCACCGTGATGGTCAACGGCGAGGTGATCGCGAGCGACGCGCCGGAGCACATCCGGGCGAACCGCGACGTTCAAGTCGCCTACCTGGGTGAGGACCATTGACGTGTTGAACGTCGACGACCTGAACACCTTCTACGGCGACAGCCACGTGCTGCGCGGCGTCACACTGGCGTTGCCGGCAGGCGTGTCGATGGGGCTGCTGGGCCGCAACGGAATGGGCAAGACGACGCTTATCCGCAGTGTGATGGGTTACGTGCGGCCGGCGTCGGGCCATGTGCGCTGGCATGGGCGCGACGTGACCGGCCAGCCACCGGAGCGCATCGCGCGCCTGGGCGTCGGCTACGTGCCGGAAGGCCGCGGCATCTTTCCGAACCTGTCGGTGCGCGAGAACCTCGTGATGAGCGCCCGACCCGGACCGGACGGGAAGACGACCTGGACGCTCGAGCGTGCGCTGGCCACCTTTCCGCGCCTGGCCGAACGCCTGAACCACGGCGGGCAGCAGCTCTCCGGCGGTGAACAGCAGATGCTGGCGATCGGCCGCGCGCTGCTGACCAACCCGCGCCTGCTGATCCTCGACGAGGCGACCGAGGGCCTCGCGCCGCTGATCGTCGCGGAGATCTGGCGCGTGATCGCCGGCATCCGCGAAAGCGGCATCAGCACGCTGATCGTCGACCGCAACTACCGCGCGGTGCTCGCCCACACCGACCAGGCCGTGGTGCTGGAGAAGGGGCGCATCGTGCTGGCCGGCGAGTCAGGGGCGTTGGCTCGCGACACCGCGTCGTTGGCGGGGCTGCTCGGGGTGTGAAGCGACGGCGGCTCGTCCACCGTCGACGTGCGGATTGGCGAACCGTGATCCAACGCCCCGGCGTTCGATCCGTTTGCGAAAACTCCGAGGTAGAAG
This sequence comes from Piscinibacter sp., assembly GCA_035513255.1. Classification (GTDB taxonomy): domain Bacteria; phylum Pseudomonadota; class Gammaproteobacteria; order Burkholderiales; family Burkholderiaceae_C; genus Albitalea. The sequence continues at coordinate 12,629 of DATKCI010000040.1, forward strand.
TTCTGCGCTGCGAGAATCGAGGCTTCGTCCACCATCCGCCAAGCCATCAGGCGGAGATATCGCAGCCCACACACCGAGCACCATGATCCTCGAAATCGCCGACATACAGATCCCGCCGGGCCAGCAAGCCGAATTCGACACCGCCATCCAGCACGGTCTGGACACCGTCCTTTCCAAGGCCAAGGGCTTTCGCGGCTACAAGGTCAACAAAGGGGTCGAGTCGCCCGAGCGCTACATCCTGATGATCTATTGGGAAACGCTCGAGAACCACACCGTCGATTTCCGCAATGGGCCGCTGTTTCTGCAGTGGCGCGAAATCGTGGGGTCGTACTTTGCGAAACCGCCGGTGGTTGAACACTTCACGTTGGTCGGAAAGTCGGCATAGCCGATTCCATCAACGTGGCTTCGCCCACGGCAACGGGCACAGCCTCAGTTGTCGGCAAGACATTCCGCTCAAGCGATAACTCATTTCACACACTGCCAACAATGAAGGGGACAACATGAAGTGCGCTGCCATTTCACTCATCGCCCTGGCACTCGCCGGGTGCGCGACGTCATATCAGTCATCGGGTCTGGCCGGAGGCTTCAGCGAGACCCGCATCGCGGATGACGTCTACCGAATCGGGTTCGGTGCAAACGGGTTCAGCACGCGCGAGACGGCCCAAACCTACTGGCTCTATCGTGCCACCGAACTCGCCCTCGAGAAGGGTTTCGACGGGTTCGAAATCGTGTCTCTGCTCAACCTGGGCCAAGCCCCGGCGAATCCCCACTATCAAAGGGCGGCGTTCGTGTACGTCCCGATCTATACGGACAACTCGCACAAGCCCTACATCCAAGCTGATGTTCGACTCCTGCGTGGCCCCGTCGAACACAATCCGCCCAAGGTCTTTGACGCACGCACACTGCAGTCGGCGCTGACCCCGTATGTCAAGGGGGACAAGAAGTGCAACTCGGGCAACGTGTGTCCACACCTGAAGGACTACCTGCAGCCCAAGAAGACCACTGACGAGCCTCGTGCCCGGGCCGTCGACGCATAGCAATCCTCACACAAGAGCGGCGCGAAGGCCGCCCAATCACACGAACAGCGACCCCTGCTTCTCGTAGGTGAACCAGTAGTCGACGCCGCTGCCCACCGCCAGGTTGCCGACGGTCTTCTCCCAGGTGCCGGCGTTGTGGGCCATGCGAAAACTCTGCGTCGGCAGCCCCGGCGCGTTGTAGTGCACGTCCACGAGCGCCGCGGGCAGCGTCGGCTCGAACCAGATCATCGCCTGGGTCGAACCGGCCGTGCTCACGCCGTGCGTGTAGTCGGCAGAAGTCTGCGAGGAGGCCGGCGCCGCGAAGCTCGCGAGCAGCACGACCATCGCCACCCACCAGAAGGCGAGACTGTCCTTCAACCAGGGCTTCATCGGCGTCTCCTCAGCGGAACTGGATCCAGTCGAAGTTCACGAGGCCGTTCGGGTCGACGTAGGGCGTGTTGAAGCGGATGTACAGGTCGCGCACGCCAGTGGTCGGTGTCGCGAGGTTCATCGCCACCTGGCGCCAGGCGGTCCAGCCGCCGGTATGGCCGACACCGAGGGTTGCGATCTGGTTGGCCGGCGAGATGCTGTCCTTGAACAGCGTGATCGAGCCGCTGCCCGCCAGCCCCGACGCGACGTTCATCACGAAGTCCACCGGCGAGGTGGTGCCGAAGTCGATCGCCGACAGCCTGATCCAGGTGCCGTCCGCCGTCGTGCCGACGGCCATGCCGCCGACGGTCTTCGTGATGCGCGGCTCCGCGGCGCTGTAGCTTTCGGCCTGGATCACGCTGCGCGCCGAAACGGTGTCGGGCGGCGGCGGCGGCGGCGTGTCGCCGGTCGCCGTCTTGCCGGTCACCGTGGCGCTCGAGGCCGACAGGTTGCCGGCGTTGTCGCGCGCACGCACGGCGTACGCGTAGCTGGTGTTCGCCGCGAGGCCGGTGTCGGTGAAGGTCAGCGTGCCGGCGGGCGTGCTGCCGACCTTCACGCTGCCGCGATGCACGTCGTAACCGGCCAGCCCGCTGCCGCCCGAATCGGTGGAGGCGTTCCACTTCAGCGAGACGCTCGAGCTCGTCACCCCTGTGACGGCGAGCCCGCTCGGGACCGTCGGCGCGGTCGTGTCAGCCGTCGCGTTGGTCTTCGCCGACACGCTGTTGCTCGCCGCCGACTGGTTGCCGGCTGCATCGATGGCCCGCACCGTGAAGCTGTAGGTCGTGTTTGCCGCGAGTCCCGTCAGCGTGTGGGTCAGGCCGGTGACCGTGGCGACCAGCGCGGTGCCGCGGAAGACGCGGTAGCCCGTCACGCCGACGTTGTCGGTCGACGCGTTCCACTTCAGCGCCACGCTGTTGTGCGTCGTGCCGGTCACCGTCAATGCGCCCGGCACGCTCGGCGCCTGCGTGTCGGCTGTCGAGCAGGCCGGGCCGTTCACGACCAGCTGCTTCGCGGCGACGTTCATCTTCTTGCCGTCGGAGAAGCTCACGCAGACCGTCGCCGCGCCCGGGTTGTAGGCGGCGTAGTTCTTCGTGCCGTTCTTGTTGAAGACGTTGTACGACGGCAGGTCGGCGGTCACGCTCGTTTCGAGCTTGCCGTAGTTCGCGAGCGCGGCAATGAAGTTGTAGACGTCGGCCTTGGTCTGGCCCCACTCGGGCGGCGCGCCGGGGTTGGCGTTGAACTGCGCCAGCGCCGCGCCGGGGTCGTTCGTCGCCTGCAGCGACCAGAACAGATCGCTCCACTCCATCGGCCCCATCAGCGGCTTGAAGCCGGGCGCCACCGGCGCCGGCAGACTTTCGTACTTGGCCTGGTACTGGTTCAGCGCGGTCAGCTGACGCGGGATCTGGTCGGCGCGGCGGCCGAAGTAGACCGAGCCCGACGTGATCGGCAGCACGTTGATGCCGAGCACCGCGCGCGGCTCGGGCGTCCACCAGGTGCCGTACAGGTTGCCGTTGCTCCACAGGATGCCGGTGTGCGGCGGCCGGAACTCGCCGGCGTGGTTGCTCTGGTCCACGTCCAGCCAGTACTCCTCGATGGCGCGCGACTGGTTGGCGTAGTACATGATGCCCAGGTCGCGGATCGTCTTGTTGCCTGTGGCCATGCCCCACAGCGTGAGCGCGGTCGCGAAGTTCATGCCTTCGGAAGACGACTCCTCGTTCAGGCCGTTGCCGAACGCGATGCCGCTGGCCCAGCTGTGGCCTTCGACCGGGCTGTAGTGGCGCAGGAACGCGAACTGTGCGTCGCCGCGGTCCCAGTTCATCGGGTCCTTCACGAGCTTCTCCACCATCGGGCCCCATTGCGACACCCAGGTTGCGCCGTTCGGGTCGTGCAGCGCGACGATCGCAGCCGCGCGGATGAAGTAGCCGTTGATGAAGTGGTGGTCCGACAGGTCGCGGCACGCGTAGTGCATGTCGTAGATCGGGCACAGCGTGCGCCAGGTCGGGTCGTAGGCCCAGTGCTTGTTCGCCTCGCCGCCGGTGTAGGTGAACCAGTCCTGCAGCCGCAGCTTCACCTGCGCGAGCAGCGTGTCGCGCGCAGCGTTGTTGCCGGTTTGCGCGGCGATCGTGATCAGCGTCGCGGCGCGGCCGATCGCGCGGCCGGCCCAGTAGGCATCGTCGATGCTGCCTTCAGGCGGCTGCTGCCACAGCTTGGACGGGTCGTTGGCGATTTCGTTGACGTAGCCGTTCAGGCGCGACACGTCTGCGCCGGCAACCGGCATCACCGGCAGCACGCCGTTGAAGCGCATGTTGCTCGTGTAGCTCGTGCCCCTCACGACCTTCATCTCGCCGCGCGGCGAGCGGAAGCTGAAGCCGGTGTTGACCGGGTTGTTCAAGTTGCCCTTCCAGGTGTGCGGGAACACCGCCGACAGCGTCGGCAGGCCAGTCCCGCCGTTGTCGGGGTTCTGCGTCGTGAACGTGTAGGTCGAGCCGAGCGTGGCGCCGCCCTCGTTGTAGCTCCAGCTGAGGCGCGTGTCGGTGATGTGGTTGTGCGCGAGCGCGGCGAACTCGGTCACGGTCGCGCTCGCGGTGTCGGGAATCGCGACGACGGTGAAGTAGCCCTTGGCGCCCAGCGGCGCGGTGAAAAAGCTGCCGCCTTGCTGCCAGTTCACGCCCGAGGGCGCCACCAGCAGGTAGTGGTGCATGGACCCCGGGCGCCACACTTCGGCCGACTTGCTGACCGACACGCCGATCACGTTGCCGCTGTTGTGGAACACCGCCATGCCGCCGGTGACTTCGATGCGCGCGTTGGCGGTGCCGGCGGTGCGCCGGAAGAACACGTAGGGCGAGCCGCTGGCGCTGGTGACCTGCAACGCGCCGGCGCCACCGGACCATTCGGCGGTCACGGCCCAGTCGGAGTAGCCGGCGATCAACGGGTCGCCGCTGGCCAGGCCCTCGAGGCCGGCCACGAGGTCCTGGTCGTAGAAGTGGAAGTATTGCGAGTTCGGGTAGTGGTTGTGCAGGAGCTCCATGCCGTCGATCGGCGTGCCCGCCATCCACTCGAGGTTGCCGCCGTTGTTGCGGAACACCGAGGGGTTGTCGGCCTGCCAGATGCCGGCCCCATCGGGCCGCGCCATGAACGCCACGGGCAGCGGGAAGTTGGGCACCGAGTTCAGGCCGCTGGACTGCGTGCCCCAGTAGGTCCAGGCCAGGCCGGACCACCACTTGTTGCTGACCGCCGGCACGCCGGGCTTGAAGCGGGGAACCGCTGGACCGTAGTTCGGCACGCCGCCGGGCCCCCAGCTGACGACCTGCGACGGCCCTTTCCAACCCGGGTCGGCGGGATTGCCGGCGGGCAGGCCATCGCGGTAGCTGCCGGCGCCCACTTGCGCGGCCTCGGCCAGCGGCGCGACCACGCCGGCGAACGTGATCGCCATGGCGGCAAGCAGGCGCCCGTGAGGCGGCGTCCAACGGGTGGTCATGGTTGTCTCCTTTTCGTGTATGAAAGCGATTTCACGAGCCCATTCTGTGCGCTGCATCAAGGGCCGTCAATGCGAGTACCTGGAGTTACATGCCCCTCGGAAACCCGCATGGGGGCTGGGTTCGCGCAATGCAGCAATCGACGCGGCACCTCGATGAGCCGCCTCGCTGGGGCACTCTTTTGCTGCAGTTGCACACGCCTTCCGCAAGGTGTTCGAATCACTTTCCGATGTAAACCGGTGAAACCGATTTCATCGTTGCGACAACCAGGCGAAGTCCGCCCGCCCACCCTTTCGACTCTTCCCATGTGGGCATTGCGCATTGCCCGCCTATCGCGCGCGGCAGCACAATGGTTTTCAGACCCGCACCAGGAGACTCGCGATGTCCACGACCCAGGGCCCGAAGGCCGAGCTGTCCGCCGCCGAACACGCGTTGCGCGACGCCGCGCTCGACTACCACCGCTCGCCGACACGCGGAAAGATCGCGGTCGTGCCGACCAAGCCGCTGTCGAACCAGCGCGACCTGTCGCTCGCCTACTCGCCGGGCGTGGCCTATGCGTGTCTTGCGATCGAGGAAGACCCGAACCTCGCCGCCGACTTCACGTCGCGCGGCAACCTCGTCGGCGTGGTCACCAACGGCACCGCGGTGCTCGGCCTCGGCGACATCGGACCGCTCGCCGGCAAGCCGGTGATGGAAGGCAAGGGCTGCCTGTTCCGCAAGTTCGCCGGCATCGACGTGTTCGACATCGAGCTGGCCGAGCGCGATCCCGACAAGCTGGTCGACATCATCGCCGCGCTCGAGCCCACGCTGGGCGGTGTGAACCTCGAGGACATCAAGGCGCCCGAATGTTTTTACATCGAGCGCCGCTTGCGCGAGCGGATGAACATCCCAGTCTTCCACGACGACCAGCACGGCACCGCCATCATCTCCGCGGCCGCGCTGCTCAACGGGTTGGAACTGGTGGGCAAGCAGATCGGCGACGTGAAGGTCGCGGTCTCCGGCGCCGGCGCCGCCGCGATCGCCTGCCTGGACCTGATGGTGGAGCTGGGCGTGAAGCGCGAGAACGTCTTCGTGTGCGACTCCAAGGGCGTGATTCACGACCGGCGCGAGGACAAGCTCGACGAGTCGAAGCAGCGCTACGTGCAGAAGACCGCGGCACGCACGCTGGCCGACGTGATGGAAGGTGCCGACGTGCTGCTCGGCTGCTCGGCCGCCGGTGCGGTGAACCAGGCGATGGTGAAGGGCATGGCGGCCAAGCCGATCATCCTCGCGCTCGCGAATCCGGAACCGGAGATCCGGCCCGAGCTCGCGAAGGAGGTGCGGCCCGACTGCATCATCGCCACCGGCCGCTCCGACTACCCGAACCAGGTCAACAACGTCCTGTGTTTCCCGTACATCTTCCGCGGCGCGCTCGACTGCGGCGCCACGCGCATCACCGAGGCGATGAAGGTGGCCTGCGTGCGCGAGATCGCCGACCTCGCGAAAGCCGAGATCAGCGCCGAGGTCGCGTCGGCCTACGCCGGGCGCGAGCTGCGCTTCGGCGCCGACTACCTGATTCCGACGCCGTTCGATTCACGGCTCATCCTGCGCATCGCACCCGCCGTTGCGCAGGCGGCCGAAGCGTCAGGCGTCGCCACGCGTCCGATCGCCGACCTGGAGGCCTATCGCCAGTCGCTGACGCGCTTCGTCACGCACACGGGGATGTTCATGCGGCCGGTGTTCAGCGCGGCGCGCTCGTCGCCGCGGCGCATCGCCTACGCCGAAGGCGAGGACGAGCGCGTGCTGCGCGCGGTGCAGGTGGCGCTGGACGAAAAGCTAGTCAAGCCGATCCTCGTCGGTCGGCCGGCGGTGATCGCGTCGCGCATTGAACGTGCCGGCCTTCGGCTGCAGCTGGACCGCGACTTCGAGCTCGTCAACCCGGAAGACGACGTGCGGTTCCGCCAGTACTGGGAGACCTACCACAAGCTCAATGCGCGCGACGGCGTGACGCCGGAGATGGCCAAGGCCACGATGCGCCGCTCCAACACGACCATCGCTGCAATGATGGTGCGCCTGGGCGACGCCGACGGCATGCTGTGCGGCCTGGTGGGCCGCTTCGACGGACATTTCGAGCACGTGCGCGAGGTCATCGGGCTGCGCGAGGGCGCGCGCGCATTCGCCGCGGTCAACGCGCTGATGCTCGACAAGCACACGTTGTTCATCGCCGATACCTTCGTCAACGACGACCCGGACGCCGAGACGCTCGCGGACATCGCGGCGATGGCCGTCGAGGAGGTGCTGCGCTTCGGCGTGACGCCCAAGGTCGCCTTCGTGTCGCACTCGATGTACGGCAGCAGCAAGCGCGCCTCGGCGCTGAAGATGCGCGCCGCGAGGGATCTATTTGTCAAGCGCATGCCGGAGGTCGAGGCGGACGGCGAGATGCAGGGCGACGCGGCACTGAGCGACGACGTGCGAGAGCGCTTCCTGCCCGAGGCGACGTTGGCCGGTGCCGCGAACGTGCTGATCCTGCCGAACCTCGACGCGGCGAACATTCTGTTCAACGTGTTGAAGATGACCGGGGGGCAGGGGGTGACGGTGGGCCCGATCCTGCTTGGCGGCGCGGCGCCGGCGCATATCCTGACGCCGTCGGCGACGGTGCGGCGGGTGGTGAACATGACGGCGCTGGCGGTGGCAGACGCGAGCGCGCGGGCGCGGCAGTGAGTCCATGTCATACCGGCGAACGCCGGTATCCACTGCCCGCGAACCGCCACCGGTGGATACCGGCGTTCGCCGGTATGACGGCAAGGTGCGCCGTCAGCCCTGCTTCAACGAGCTCGGCATCCGCCACGCCGCCTTGATCGCGTTGTGCGTCAGCCGCCGCGCGATCTCCACCGCCACGGCCTTGCTGCCGGTGTTGCGCCCCACGTGGTACATCCACGCGGCGAGTACCGTGTTGCGGCCGGCCAGCGCCTTCCAGCTCGAGCGCCAGCAGCGCGACAAATCGGAATACGGCGTCAGCGGCTCCACGCACCGCCGCCTGTCGTCGGACGGCCGCGGGTCGAACACCTTGCCGAGATCGAACAGGAACGCGGCCACCGAACAGACCTGCTCGAGTTCATCGATCTCCGACGGCAGCGGCTGAAGCTGCGCCGGGTCGTGGCGCGGATTCAGCGCCAGCTCGGCCGCGGCGATGCTGCACTCGAGCAGGCCGTAGTACCCGCTGTGGTGATCGACCGCCGCCGGCTGCACGAGAAAGTTGTCGAGGTTGCCGGTGTGGCGCAGCGCCTGCGCGACGAACACCTGCAGGTCGGGCGCCCAGCGCCCGCACAGCGCCGCCCAGCGGTACACCAGCGACGTCGGCACCCGCAGGTACGCCAGGCTGCCGCCGTTGATCCGCATGATCAGTTCCTGCAGCGCGTGGTCTTCCTGCGCCTTCGGTGGCGGCACCAGAAAGCCGGACACCGGCAGCAGCTGTGCCGGCATCACACCACGGGACAGGTTGGGCGCATGGGGGTTCACGGGGGCCTCGCTTCGCAGGTCGAGGCTCCATTCTGAGAGCGGTTCGGCGGGGCGAGCCGCGTAACAAAGGGCCTTTGGTGGCCCTTTTTCTCGCTCGGCGATGGTTAGTGGCCCGCCTGCTCGCCCCACAGCTGCTTCAGGCGCGCGTCGCGGCCGCAGTTGGCGCGGTAGAACTTGTAGCGCAGCGGGTTCTTGCGGTAATAGTCCTGGTGGTATTCCTCGGCCGCATAGAACGGCCCCGCCTGCACGACCTCGGTGACGATTGGCGCCTTGAACGGTTTGCTCTTTTCCAGCGCCGCGCGCGAGGCGAGCGCGGCGCGCATCTGCTCCGGCCCATGCGCGAAGATCGCTGCGCGATAGGACGAGCCGACGTCGCAGAACTGGCGATCGTTCACCGTCGGATCGATGTTGTGCCAGAAGTGCCGCAGCAGCTGCTCGTAGCTCAGCTTGCGCGGGTCGTAGACGATCTCGACCGCCTCGGCGTGGCCGGTGAGCTCGGCCGACACCTGTTCGTAGGTCGGGTTCGCGAGCCTGCCGCCGGTGTAGCCGGAGGTCGTGGAGATCACGCCGTCGAGCTTGTCGAAGTCGGATTCGACGCACCAGAAACAGCCGCCGGCGAAGGTGGCCTTCGCGGTGGCGGCTGCCTGGGCGAAGGCTCCGCCCGCCCACACGATGCACAGCGCGGCGAAGGCACCGCGAAGCCACCCGGCGCTCATTGGAGCACCTTCGTGCTTCGCACTCCGGATGAGCCCTTCGGGCGGCCGGGCGGTCTCATGCCGCCGCCTCGAAGGTCAACGCGATGCCGTTGTTGCAATAACGCTTGCCGGTCGGCGCCGGGCCGTCGTTGAAGACGTGCCCATGGTGGCCACCGCAGCGGGCGCAGTGGTACTCGGTGCGCGGCAGCAGCAGCTTGAAGTCGGTCGACGTTTGCACCGCGCCGGGCAGCGTCGAATGGAAGCTCGGCCAGCCTGTGCCGCTGTCGAACTTCATCGCCGACGTGAACAACGGCAAGCCGCAGCCGGCGCACAGATAGCGGCCGGCGCGCTTCTCGTCGTTCAGCGGGCTCGTGAACGGGCGCTCGGTGCCCTCGTCGCGCAGCACGTCGTACTGCGCCGGCGTGAGGCGCTTCTTCCAATCGGCGTCGGACAGGCGCAGCGGCTCGACGCCGGCGGGCGGCGGTTCATGGTTGGCGGCGGCCATCTTCGGCGCCAGGCCGAGTGCGGAGAACAGGCTGAGAAACGAACGTCGGGTCATGGCAAGAGCCTCCTGGGCCTTGGTCGGACCCGCGACCGAAATCTTTCTCCCCCGGCTTCGCGCCGTCAACCGCCCGACTTGTCGAGCCGGCGCAGCGCCCATTCGTTGCCAACCTGCTGCTGCACGCTTTCCACCAGCTCCTGCACGACGGCCGGCGCCACGCAGCCGTCGAAGCGCTCGTGCAGCACCTCGTCGGCGAGGAACGGCCCGCCGTCGGTGAAGACGTAGCCGCCGTCGTCGTCGTGCGGCACCGCGGTGTCCGGGTCTTCGTAGCGGGTGGCGAACCAGCGCCACATCGCGGTTTTCTGCTGGACGGGCGAGGCGCCGCGCAGCCAGGTTTCATCCGGCTCGAAGCGCGGCGCGTTCACATCGCCGGCTTCGGGCGGCAGGTTGACGAGTTTTCCGTCGGTCAGTGTGTCGGTGGCGGTCATGGCATCACTCCTTGCTCCGCGATGAGCAAGCAGCGCGCCTGACGCCGGTTCATTCGCCGAGGACGGCGTCGAGCGCGGCTTCGACTTCCTCGATCGAGCGCGGCGGCGGCGCGGCCTGCGACGGGGCCAGCCCGGCGTAGTGCTCGCTGTCGGGCCAGTCGGGGCCGAACAATCGGACCGCGGTGTAGAACTCGAGTGCCTGGCTGTGGTCGGCGCCGTCGCAGATCATCGCCTCGTAGAACATCCGGTGCACATCCTTGGAGCGCCCGGTGCGCCGCACGCAGGCCACGTCGTGCAAGACGCTGGCACGCCGGTAGTCGCCGGCATAGGGGCTGCCCGCCACCGCCCACAGGATGCGGGGGATGCTGCCGCCGTCGATCACGCTGCCGGCCGGCGCGACCCAGCGCTGGCCGCGCGAATCCACGAAGGCGAAGTCCTCGAGCAAACGCATGCGCCGATCAGGCCCGGCGTGGATCAGCCATTCGGTGCGGACTTCGCCCTCGAAGCGACCTTCTTCCATGACGGCTCCCTCGAGCATCAGGCCACCGCCGCGCCGAACACGCCGGCCGACCAGTTCATGCGGTTCAGCGCCGGCACGATCGGCGGCAGCACGGTCACGATGCGCACCAGCTCGGCGATGCTCGCGGTCCCGGTCTTGATGCGGATGTTGCCGATGTGGCTGCGCACGGTGGAAATCGCTACGCCGACCTCCTCGGCGATCTGCCTCGGCCGCTGCCCGGTGCACAGCCCCTTCAGCACCAACGTCTCCGACGCGGTGAGATGGTGGGCCCGGGCATAGAACTCGACGGTCAGCGGCTCGCACAGCTGGCGCTTGCCGAACACCAGCAGCACCGCCGCCTCGTCGCGCGCGCCGGCAGGTTCGCCCAGCGGCACCAGCGCGATCGACACGGCCGACTCGTCCGAATGCAGCGTCAGCATCGCGCGCCGGCCGAGGCACGACGCGCCCAACGCGTTGAAGAACGCCTCCTGCTCGCGCGCCAGCCGCGGTTGCACGTGGCCGCCGCTGATCTGCATCGGGTGGCCGGAGGCGCACTCGCGCAGGGCCACGTGGTTGGCGAAGCAGAGGCGCCCGCTTTCGGTGACGAGCATCAGCCCGTAGTCGATCTCCTCGAGCACGCGCATCAGCAGGCCGTCGCCGAGCGCCTCGGCCAGCGGTGCACGAAAGGCGGGCGGCAGGCCGTAGCTGGCCGCGGGGTTCACGGCGCGCCCAACGGCAACGGACAGCGAAGAACTCATGGCAGGCTCCCACGGACGACAGCTCGTCCCGACGGGTGGAAGTCTCCCAGCCCGACGTGCTCGGCGCCTTGGCCAGCTCCTTAAGCGTTCTGAATTGCGCACCTTGGCGACACCACGGCCGCCGGTCTGCCCTTACATTTTGTGGCACTTGTTGTAGGGGAGGACCGCAGATGGAAACCCAAGTCAGCAACGGCCTGAACCTGTTCCTGCGGCTGCAGGACAGCACGCGGCTCACCGAGCTGCTGCTGGTGATCCAGCAGTCCAAGGAACGGATCAATCTCGCGTTACAGGGGCTGCACTACGTGCACTTCGCCCGCTTCGTGCCGTTCGTGCCGGCGCCGGACCAGGCCTACCTGCTCGTGATCACGGAATTCGACGGCGATCTGAAGCCCTACGTGATGGACTTCGCGGCGGTGATCGGCGATGAATTCAGCGCAATCCTGGGTTTCGTCGCGGACCCGCCGCCCCTGCCGGTGCAGAACCACCCCGAAGCGTTCTGGTCCTTCATCGAAGCGAACAACCGGGCCGACATCCCCGTGTGGTCGGCCTACCCCGACAAGACGGTGCTCGATATCGTCGGACCGCGACGCGCGCCGCCGCCGACGCCCGACGACCCGCCGCCGGCGCAGATCGATCTCGCCGACGTGCAGGGCAACATCCTGCGCGGCTACCGGGCGCGCCACGCGCTGCACTTCGCGCTGGCGATCGACGACGGTGACGGCGCCAGGCGTTTCCTCGCGGCGCTGACCGACGGCGACTCGGCGAAAACGCCCCGGGTCTCGTCGGCCACCGTCGAAAGCGAGAGCCCGGCGTACCTGCTGAACATCGGCTTCACCCACTGGGGGCTAAACACCCTCGGCGTGCCGGCCGACGCGCTTCAGCGTTTTCCGCAGGCCTTTCGGGAGGGCCCCGCCGACACGCAGCGCGCCTGGAAGAACGGCGACTTCGAAGCAAGCGACCCGCTGCACTGGCGCCTCGGCGGGCCCGGCACGCCGGCCGTCGATCTGCTGGTGTCGCTGTACACCCGAGACGCTGCCGAACTCGAGGTCCGGCGCGACCAGCTCGACGCGCTGCGCGCAAATTGCGGACTGCGAACCGTCTCGGTGCACCGCACCGATGCGCTGCCGAACGGCAAGGTGCACTTCGACTACCGCGACAGCATCGGGCAACCCCACGTTGCCGGCGCCCCGCCGCGCAGCATGGGCCCGGACATGCAGCCGGCCGCGCAGGCAGGCGAATTCCTGCTCGGCCGCGGCTACGTGAACCAGTACGGCGGCAACTTCATCGGCATGCTGCCCCCGGCACTGGCCGACAACGGCACCTATGCGGCCGTGCGCATGCTCGAACAGGACGTGCGCGCGTTCCACGGCCTGCTCGAAGACGCCGGCCGCCGCCACGACGTGCAGCCCGATATGGTCGCCGCCAAGCTGATGGGACGCTGGCAAAACGGCCGCGCGCTGTCGGTCTCGCCGGTCAACGACGGCGGCCCGGTGACCGACAAGCAGCTGCCGCGGCTCAACCACTTCGACTTCGCGCCGACGACGCGGCGCCCCGACGTCTTCGACGACGCCGACGGCGCACGCTGCCCCGTCGGTTCGCACATTCGCCGGCTCAATCCGCGCAGCGCGCTGGCCACCGGCAAGCCGCACAGCCGGCGCATCATCCGCCGCGGCATGGCCTACGGGCCGGCCTATGACCCGAAGAATCCGGCCGACACCGAAGAACGCGGCCTGTTCGGCCTGTTCATTTGCGGCGATCTGGAAGCGCAGTTCGAGTTCCTGATGCAATTCTGGGTCAACGGCGACCTGTCGGCGCACGGTTTGCGCGGCACGCAGGACCCGATCCTCGGCACGCAGAAGATGGGCGGACGCTTCAGCTTCCAGGTGGACGGGAGAACCGAGCCGCTCACCGTGCAGGTGCCGCGCCTGATCTCCACCCGCGGCAGCCTCTACATGTTCATGCCCGGCATCGGCGGCTTGCGCCACCTGGCGAACCTTCCCGCGCCGACACCTCCGAGAGGACGATCCATGCCCAACACCGTCGCGCCCGACGCATTCGACCCGCACGATCCGCATTTCATCGCCGATCCGTACCCGCAGTACGCGCGATTTCGGGCCCAGGCGCCGGTGCACCGCGTGCGCGCGGAAGACAGCTACTGGGTGTTCACCCACGCCCTCGTGTCCGACGTGCTGCAGCGCAAGGACGAGTTCCTGAAGAACCCGGTGCCGGTCCCGCCGGCGAACAACGTCACCGACGTGGTGCACCACCTGCCCAACGGCCTGTTCTTCGCCGATCCGCCGCGCCACGGTCAGATGCGCGAGATGCTCGACCCGCTGTTCGCGCAGGCCATCGAGTCGGCCGCCGCGGTGGCGCAGCCGATGGCCAGCCAGCTGGTCGAGGCGATCCGCGCGAAGGGCAGCCTGGAGCTGATCGCCGACTACGCGATCAAGCTGCCGCTGGGCGTGTTCATGCACGTGTTCGGCGTGCGCGACGCAGACGGTCCCGGCCTCGCAGCGTGGATCAATTCGACGCTCGCCGGCAACAACGACGCGCTGCCTGCGCCGCTGCGCTTCCAGGGCTTCACCGCGCGCATGGCGGTGGGCTCGTACTTCCAGGCGCTGCGCGCCGGCTGCCCGATGGGCCAGCGAACGATGCTGAGCCTGATGAAAACGGTGGCCGAACACACGCCGCCCTACCCGATGAGCCCCGAGGAGGTGCAGCAGACGGCGGTGCACTTCGCGCTCGGCGGCTACCTGTCGACGACCTTCCTGATCGCCACCGGGGTGTTCAACCTGCTGCGCAACCCCGACCAGCTCGCCACGCTGCGCAGCGACCCCACCCTGCTCGGCCGCGCGATCCACGAGATGCTGCGCTACGACGCGCCGTTCCAGCTGACCGATCGCTACGCCGCAAACGACACGACATTGGGCAAAATGCACCTGCCCCGAGGCAGCAAGGTCACGATGGTGTTCGCCAGTGCAAACCGCGACGAGACAGTCTTCCCCGACCCCGATCGGTTCGACATCGGGCGCGAGCCCGGGCCGCATTTTTCGTTCGGCGGCGAAGCGATCCACAAATGCATCGGCAAGCCGCTGGTGGACATCGTCGCGCCGATCGCGTTTCGAACCCTGCTCGACGGGCTGCCGAACCTGCGGTTGGCCGCCGCGCCCCCGATCTGGCAGCACGACCCGTACTTCCGCTCGTTCACGAGTTTTCCATTGCTGAAGTGAAACCTGCAACCGCATGCCCCCGAAAGACGTCATACCGGCGAACGCCGGTATCCACTCCTGGCTGGCTCGCCGACTTCCAACAGTGGATACAGGCGTTCGCCGGTATGACGGCGTGTGGGGTGACCACGCTTGTGCTTCGGCCACCTTCTGGCACGCTGCTCGGGCACGCTCGAAAAACTCTCGGCCTCTGACCTGACGAGGAACCCCATCACGTGCAGTCGCTGCGGTTCGGCCGCTTCGAAGTCCTGACCACCGAACGCCGGCTGCTCGTCGACGGCCAGCCGGCGATCGTGGGCGCGCGTGCGTTCGACGTGCTGATGGCGCTGATCGAGCGGCGCGACCGCGTCGTCTCCAAGGGCGAGCTGCTCGACACCGTGTGGCCGCGCCTGGTCGTCGAGGAAAACAACCTCCAGGTGCAGATCTCGGCGCTGCGCAAGCTGCTCGGTCCGGAGGTCATCGCGACGATTTCCGGCCGCGGCTACCGCTTCGCGACCCGGCTGGACAGCGAACGCCAGGCGGACGTGCCGGCCGGCACGCCGCCGGCGCCGCGCGACGCGCCGCTGGTCCGCACCAACCTGCCCGAGCGCCTGCCCGCCCTGTACGGCCGCGAGGCCGACCTGCAAGCGCTGCGGGCCCTGGTGGAGGCGAGCCCGCTGGTCACAATCGCCGGGGCCGGCGGCATCGGCAAGACGCGCCTCGCGATGGCGCTCGCGCACGAGTTGCGCGGTCGCTATGCCGACGGCGTGTGGATGATCGAACTTGCGTCGCTGAACGACCCGGCGCTGGTGCTACCGACGATCGCGCAAGCGCTGCAGGTTCCGCTCAGCGCCCATCAGCCGCCGCAAGCCGAGCTGATCGGCGCGCTGCAGACGCAATCGCTGCTGCTGCTACTCGACAACTGCGAGCACGTGCTCGACGTCGTCAGCGCGCTCGCCGCGGGCCTCGTGCGCGAAGCGCCCGGCGTGCACCTCCTGGCCACCAGCCAGGAGCTGCTGCGCCTGCCCGACGAGCAGCTGCTGCGGCTCGCGCCGCTCGCGGTGCCGGAACACCGCCAAGCGGCGCAGGCGGCCGATTTCGGCGCGGTGCGCCTGTTCGTCGAACGTGTGCGTGCGCTGGACACGGGCTTCGAACTGACCGCGGACAACGCCGACGCCGTCATCGACATCTGCGGCCAGCTCGACGGCATCGCGCTCGCGATCGAACTGGCGGCCGCCCGCGTGCCGCTGCTCGGCGTGGAAGGCATCCGCGACCGGCTCAGCGAGCGCTTTCGGGTGCTGACCGGCGGCGCACGCGTGTCGCTGCGCCGCCACCAGACCCTGCGCGCCGCGCTGGACTGGAGCCACAACCTCTTGGGTACCGACGAGCAGAAGGTCTTCCGCCGCCTCGGCGTGTTCGCCGGCGGCTTCACGCTCGACAGTGCGCAGCGCATCGCCGGCGACGACACGATCGACGAATGGGCGGTGATCGATCTGCTGAGCGGGCTGGTCGACAAGTCGCTGGTGCTGGCCGACGGCGGGCCGCGCCCGCGCTACCGGCTGCTCGAAACGGCGCGCAGCTACGCCGTCGAAAAACTCGCCGAAGCCGGCGAAACCGATGCCTGGCTGCGCCGCCATGCGACGACCACGCAGGCCGTGCTCGAGCGTGCCGTGAAGCGGCGCGACAGTGAGTTGCTGGCGCAGGAGATGAACAACGTGCGCGCCGCGTTCACCTGGGCCGCCAGCCTTCACGGCGACCCGTCGACCGCCGTCGCGCTGGCGACCGCGTCGTCGGTCGTGCTGGCGGTCGAGGGCTTCGTCGTCGAAGCGCTGGAACGGCTGCTGAAGGTCGAGCCGCACGTGACCGGCGCGACGCCGCCGGCGCAGGCCGCGCAGTACTGGCAGTGGCTGGGCCGGCTCGGCATCGACGGCCGGCTGCCGGTCTCGCGCTGCATCGAGGCGCTGCAGCGCGCCGAAGCGATGTTCCGCGAACAAGGCAACACGCGCCACCTGCATGCCTGCCTGCGCATGCAGGCCGAAGCGAGGCTGGAGACCGGCCAGTTCGCCGCGGCGCAGACGGCGCTGGACGAGGCGCGGCAGATGGAGCACCCGGCCTGGCCGGTGGCCGACCGCATGCGGCGGCTGCGTGTCCAGGGTCTGCTGCTCGACATGACGGGGCGGCCCGAGGAGTCGCTCGCGACCTCGGAACAGGCCTACTGGCTGGCCGAGGCGGACGGCATCGACCGCTACGTGCTGATTCTGCTGTCGGACATGGCGGGAGTGCACCTGAAGCTGGGCCACGCCGAAGAGGCGGCCGAGCGCTTTCGCGCGCTGGCCGGCAAGGCGCGCCACCGCGCCGCCAACGGCCTCACGCTGTGTTATGCGCTGGCCGGCCTCACCGCCGCCCTGATCGCGCAGGACCACCTGGCCGAAGCGCGCGAGGTCGCGAACGAGGCGATGCCCTTGCTGCGCCGCTCGGGCATCTTCCTCGCGCGCAGCGACATCTTCGCGTGGCTCGCGGCGCGCGAGGGCGATCTCGTCACGGCCGCCAAGCTCGTCGGCGCGGCCGACGCGTTCCGCCGGCGCAGCGAAAGCAGCCGCGACCAGGTCGAGCAGCGCATCCGCGACGAGGTGGTGCAGCAGCTGCAAGCCGCACATCCGCCGCCGTGCGTCGCGCAGTGGATGGCGGAGGGCGCGTCGTTGGAGGAAGAAGCGCTCGTGCGGCTGATGGCGTAAGTGTTTCCTCTCCACGGGTCACGAAGGGCCCCTTCGTGGCCCGTGGAGAGGGTAGGGTGGGGGCGCGGCGGTAG
>DATKCI010000041.1:0-2633 GCA_035513255.1 Piscinibacter sp.
TCGCCGTGGTCAATCGTTACGACCAGGTATTTCGCTTGAATTTGTCCGCGCGCCAGAAGGCCGATCTGGTCGAGTTCCTGAAATCGCTCTGAGGTGCGGCGGGCGACCCACTCGCAAGGTTGCGTGCGGGCGCAAAAAAAGGCCGGATCCCGGCGGCGCTACGTGGCGCGAGCGGCCTTGATGATCGCCGCCATGTGATCGAGATACTTCTCGAGCGCGCGACGGCCCGCGGCGGTCAGCTTGTAGGCGGTGCGCGGCGTGCGGCCGTCGAAGGTCTTCGCGCAGCCGACATACCCGGCTTCCTCGAGCTTGCGCGCGTGCACGCTGAGGTTGCCGTCGGTGGCATTGAGCGCCGACTTCAGGTCCGTGAACGCCATCTCGTCGGTTGCCGCCAGCGCGCTGACGATGCCGAGGCGCATGCGATCGTGCAAGAGCCGATCCAGGCTCGTCGCAATCTCCGAAACCCTTGAACTCTTGAACGAGCGTGCCGCAGCGTCGTCTTGAACCCTTGAACCGACGCGCCGTGCGGAGTTGGCTCTAGCCACCGTGGTTCCTCGCGATGTAAATGCCGAATGCGATCTGGCAGCCGCCGAAGCCAATCGCCAGCCAGATGTTGCCCCACTCGTGCGGCGTGAGGACGGCGGCCAGGCCCACGGCCATGAAGCACACGCCGATGATGCGGACCACGCGCACGCTGAACATCCCGCCGGTCAAGAGGCCGGCGCCGTAGAGCAGCAACCAGGTCGGCGCCATCACCGTAAAGTTGTTCACCGCCCATAACTCATACGTGATCGCTGCGCCGGCCACGAACGGCGCCGCCATCCCGAGCGCAAAGCGACGCGTATTGGTGCCCATCAGCGTCAGCCCGGCGGCGCGCGCCTTGAGCGACATGAAGACCAGTCCCACCACGGCCGCGATGGCCGCGGCAACCAGCCAGATGGCGAGCCACCGATCGCCGGTGGGTTGCCGCGCGCCGATCCCGGCTGCGGCCAGACCAATCACACCCATCACCACGCCACCGACTCCGGGCACGGCGGTGAAGCTGGACGATCGCTCCATCGTCTGACGGATGTACTGCAGATTCTCGGCCGCATGTGTGCCGACCGATCTCAGCGGCGTAACCACACGCCAATCATATCCCGGCTACTTTAAAAGGCAAAGTTGACCCCGGAGCTGACGTCGGAGCGGCGTTGCGCGGTGAGGTGTCTCCCGGTGTGAGCGTCCGACCGAGCCGACGTACGTCCCTCACCGACAAAGCGAACGGAGGCCAGAGTCGGCGGTGGGCCGCGCATAAGCCGCGAGGCTTCGGCTGCTGGAGCCTCATGTATACTGTTCGGGTATGACGTCCCTTCGAAAGCGCATGTATAAGCAGGCCAAAACTGGCGCGGGGGGCGGACGCTCGTAAGGGCGAGGAACCAAAGAAACACAGGTCTGGAAACGCAGACGGTTCTGAAACGATCAGCAGCCACCCGCCACGGACACCACCGTGTGCGGGTTTTGTATTTTTGAGAGGTCAGCGTGGACGCGATTGAGGTCGGAGTACTCGGCGCAACCGGGGTGGTCGGGCAGCAGTTCGTGTCGCGCCTGGCGCGGCATCCGTGGTTTCGGTGCACGTGGCTGGCGGCGAGCGAGCGGTCGGAAGGCAAGGCCTACAAATCCGTCGCGCCGTGGAAGCTGTCGACGTCGATTCCCGGCAGCGCCGCCGACCGGGTGGTGCAGGCCTGCGTGCCCGGCAAGGGACCGAAAGTGGTGTTCTCCGGCCTCGATGCGTCGGTGGCCGGCGACATCGAGCAGGCGTTCGCGGCCGCGGGACACATCGTGGTCAGCAACGCGCGTAACTTCCGGATGGATCCGCTCGTCCCGCTCCTGATCCCCGAGGTCAATGCGGATCACTTGACGCTCCTCGGCGAACAGCGCCAGGCCAAAGGCTGGCCAGGCGCGATTGTCACCAATCCGAATTGCTCCACCGTGGTTCTCGCCATGGCGCTGGCGCCGCTCCGGCAGTTCGATGTGCGCGCCTGCATCGTCTCGACGATGCAGGCGGTATCGGGCGCGGGGTATCCGGGCGTGCCGTCGCTCGACATTCTCGGCAACGTGGTGCCGTTCATCAGCGGCGAAGAAGAGAAGATGCAGGCCGAGACGCTGAAAATCCTCGGCACCGACGGCGGCCGCACGCCGTATGCGGCCGCGGTGAGCGCGCATTGCAATCGCGTGCCCGTGCTCGATGGTCACACCATGACCATTTCGGTGGCGTTCGAGCAGAAGCCCTCGCTCGCGGAGATCGCCGACGCGCTGCGTAATTTCTCCGGCCGGCCGCAGGAGCTGTGGCTGCCAAGCGCGCCGCAACCGCCGCTGGTGGTCACCGAGGAACCCAACCGGCCGCAGCCGCGCCTCGACGCCGATCTCGGCGGCGGCATGGCCGTGACCATCGGCCGCCTCCGCGACTGCCCCGTGATGGACGCGAAGTTCGTGGCGCTGGGACACAATACGGTCAGGGGCGCCGCGGGCGCGGCGATTCTGAACGCGGAACTGATGCACTCGGAAGGACTGCTCGGATAAGTTAAAAGTTAAAAGTTAAAAGTTAAAAACAAAGAATAAAAAATAGACGCTGATGAAGGTGATGAAGTTCGGAG
>DATKCI010000042.1:0-27701 GCA_035513255.1 Piscinibacter sp.
CGTTGCCCTCACCCTCAATCCCTCTCCCAGAGGGAGAGGGAAGCTCGGCCGCATCGGGCTCGCGCGTTGCTTCCGGCTCGGGCATCGCTTCCTGCGCGGGCATTGCTTCCTGCGCGGGCATTGCTCCCTCTCCCTCTGGGAGAGGGTTGGGGCGAGGGCCCGCGGCGTCCGCCTCACCCACCACCGCTTCCAAATCCAAAGCATCCGCCAACGTCTGCAACATCGTCGGCCCGATGTTCCCCGCCATCGCGACCCGCTTGCCGGCCCGCTCGATCAGCATCGCCGCCATCGCCGTCGTCGTCGTCTTCCCGTTCGTTCCGGTGACCGCGACGACCTTCGGCGCATACCCGCGCTCGGCCTTCAGATCCGCCAGCGCCCGCGCGAACAATTCGAGCTCGGCCTGCACCAGCACCCCGCCCTCGACCGCACGCGACATCGGCCCGGCGACGCGCGGATCGGACGGCGACAAGCCGGGACTCTTCAGAATCAGCTGCACCCCATCGAACGCCTCATCGGTCAGCTCACCAGTCCACAAGCGCGCCGCCGGCACATGCTCGGCCAAGGCCGCCGCATTCGGCGGCACCTCGCGCGAGTCCCACACCCGCACGGCGGCACCGCCGCGCGCACACCAGCGCGCCATCGCGAGGCCCGATTCGCCGAGACCGAGCACCAGTACCGTGATGTCCTTCAGATGGTTCATCTCAACTTCAAACTCGCAAGGCCCACCAGGCACAACAGCATCGTGATGATCCAGAAGCGGACCACGACCTGCGTTTCCTTCCAGCCGGATTTTTCGAAGTGGTGATGCAGCGGCGCCATCTTCAGAATGCGCCGGCCGGTGCCGAAGCGCTTCTTCGTGAACTTGAACCAGCCCACCTGCAGCATCACCGACAGCGCTTCGACGACGAACACGCCGCCCATGATCCCGAGCACGATCTCCTGCCGCGTGATGACGGCGATCGTGCCGAGCGCGCCGCCGAGCGACAGTGCGCCGACGTCGCCCATGAACACCTGCGCCGGGTGGGTGTTGAACCACAGGAAGGCGAGCCCCGCGCCTGCCATCGCCGCGCAAAAGATCAAGAGCTCCGCCGCCCCGGGGATGTACGGGAACAGCAGGTACCTCGCGTAGACCGAGCTGCCGGTCACGTAGGCGAACACGCCCAGCGCCGAGCCGACCATCACCACCGGCATGATCGCGAGGCCGTCGAGCCCGTCGGTGAGATTCACCGCATTGCTCGCGCCGACGATCACGAAGTAGGTCAGGAAGATGAAGCCGAACACGCCCAGCGGGTAGCTGATCGTCTTCAAAAACGGCACCATCAGGTCGGCCTTGGGCGGCAGGTCGTTCGAGAAGCCGCTTTGCACCCAGCGGATGAACAGCTCCAGCACGCGCAGGTTCGAGGTCTCCGACACGCTGAACGCAAGGTACAGCGCCGCGACGAGCCCGATCACCGACTGCCAGAAGTACTTCTCCTTCGAGCTCATGCCCTCCGGGTTCTTGTTCACGACCTTGCGCCAGTCGTCGACCCAGCCGATGGCGCCAAAGCCGACCGTCACGACCATCACGATCCAGACGAAGCGGTTGCTCCAGTCGAACCACAGCAGGGTCGACACGCCGATGCTGATGAGGATCAGCACCCCGCCCATCGTCGGCGTGCCGCTCTTGACGATGTGCTCGGCGACACCGTACTCGCGGACCGGCTGCCCGATCTTCAGCTCGGCCAGCCGGCGGATCACCCACGGGCCGAACGCGAGGCCGATGAGCAGCGCCGTCATCGCCGCCATCACCGCGCGGAAGGTGATGTACTGGAAGACGCGGAAGTAGCCGAATTCCGGCGACACCGTCTGCAGCCACTGCGCGAGGCTAAGCAGCATGCGGGCCCCCGTCCATCAGACCCGCCACCACCTGCTCCATCTTCATGAATCTCGATCCCTTGACCAGCACCGACGCGCACGCCGGCGCCTGGGACAGCGCGGCGAGCAGGGTCGCCACGTCGTCGAAGTGGCGCGCGCCGTGAAACGCCGCGCTGGCATGCGTGCTCAGCACGCCCACCGTCCACAGATGGTCGAGGCCGCGCTCCTGCGCGTAGGCGCCGACCTCGCGATGGAACGCCGGCCCGTGTGCGCCCACCTCGCCCATGTCGCCCAGCACCAGCCAGCGCGGTCCGGGCAGTTCGGCCAGCACGTCGATGGCGGCGCGCACCGAGTCGGGGTTCGCGTTGTAGGTGTCGTCGACCAGCGTCACGTCGAGGTCGTCGCGGCGATAGCTCTTGACCTGCGAACGCCCCTTGACCGGCTCGAACCCTTCGAGCCCGCGGGTGACGGCATCGAGTGGGCACCCTGCCGCGAGGGCACAGGCGGTGGCGGCGAGCGCGTTCTTCACGTTGTGCCAACCGGCCACGCGCAAGCCGAAGGTGGCCGCCCCGGCCGGCGTGCGCAGCATCACCGACCAGCGGTCGCCGGCCCACGCCGCCTCGGCCGTCACGTCGGCCGCGCCTTGCAGCGCGAAGGTAAGCACGGGGCGCCCGGCGGCCATGCCATTCCACAGCGGCGAGAACGGATCGTCGGCGGGAAACACGGCGACGCCCAGCGGCGCCAGCGCGTCGATCACCGCGCCGTTCTCGCGGGCCACCGCTTCCACGCTGCTCATGAACTCCTGGTGCTCGCGCTGTGCGTTGTTGACGAGCGCCACCGTCGGCGCGGCGATCGCGGCGAGCTCGGCGATCTCGCCTGGATGGTTCATGCCGAGCTCGACCACGCCGGCGCGGTGCCAGGCCTCGTCGTCCTGACGCAGGCGCAACAAGGTCAGCGGCACGCCGATGTCGTTGTTCAGGTTGCCTTCGGTCGAGAACGCCGCATCGCCGAGCCAGGCGCGCAGCACCGACGCGATCATCTGCGTGACGGTGGTCTTGCCGTTGCTGCCGGTCACCGCGATCAGCGGCAGGTGGCAGCGCTGCCGCCACGCCGACGCGAGCTCGGCCAGCGCGCGGCGCGTATCGGCCACTTGCAGGCCCGGCAGGCCGGCTTCGGCGAGCCCGTGTTCGGCGATCGCCGCCACCGCGCCGGCCTGTCGGGCCCGCCCGAGGAAGTCGTGCGCATCGAAGCGCTCTCCCCTCAGCGCGACGAACAGGTCGCCCGGGCGCAGCGTGCGCGTGTCGCTGTGCACGCGCAGGATCTGCACGTCGGCGTCGCCGACCAGCGCCGACGACGGCAGCAGCGCATGGGCTTGCCTCAAGCTCATCATGGCCGGCCTCGCCGGATGCCGGTCTTGTGCGCGAGCATCTGCCGCGCCTCGACGACGTCGGAGAACGGGACCTTCAGCCCGCCGACTTCCTGGTAGTCCTCGTGGCCCTTGCCGGCGATCAGGATCACGTCGCGTCCGTCGGCGAAGCGCACCGCCTGCGCGATCGCAGCGCGGCGGTCTTCGATCACCATCGGTTTGTTGGTGCCGCTCATGCCGGCGACGATCTCGGCGAGGATCTCCGACGGCCGCTCGTGCCGCGGGTTGTCGCTGGTGACCACCGTGCGGTTCGCGAGCCGCTGCGCGAGTGCGCCCATCAGCGGGCGCTTGGAGGTGTCGCGGTTGCCGCCGCAGCCGAACACGCACCACAGCTCGCCGCCGCGCGATTTCGCCAACGGCTGCAGCGCAAGCAAGGCCTTCTCCAGCGCGTCCGGCGTGTGCGCGTAGTCGACGACGACTTCGGGCAAGCCCTCGTAGCGGTGAACCTCGTCGTCGTATTCCGCTTCCGCGATCACGCGCTGCATGCGCCCGGGCACCGGCGTGAGCCGGGCGCAGGCGTCGGCGGCATCGGCAAGCGGCACGCCGAGCGCACGCAGACCGCCGATCACCGCGAGCAGGTTGGACACGTTGTATTCGCCGATCAGGGCGGTGCGAACCACGGCCTGGGTCTGGCCTTCGTAGACGTCGAATGCCAGACCGCCGTGGACGTACTCGATCTGGTGCGCGTACAGCCGCGCGTCCTGCCGCGTCGAGTAGGTCCACAGGTCGAGACGGGCCGAGCGCCGGGCCGCTCCCAAGCCGGCCGCTCGCTGGCGTGACTCGTCCACTGGACGAGCCACGTCCGCGCTCGCCCCCTCGGGGGATCGGCCGATGTACGCATCGGACGAGGGGCTGTCGTCCCCGCTGCCCTGCAGCTGCTGCGCCATCGCGGCGCCCCGTGCATCGTCGAGGTTCAGCACTGCCGCCTCGAGGCCCGGCCACGCGAACAGCTGAGCCTTGGCCTGCCAGTAGGCGTCCATCGAGCCGTGGTAGTCGAGGTGGTCCTGCGTGAAGTTGGTGAACAGCACGACGGCGATGTGCGTGCCGGCGAGCCGGTGCTCGACGATGCCGATCGACGACGCCTCCACCGCGCAGGCCGTGAAGTCGGCGTCGGCGAATCCCTTGAACGCGGCATGCAGCGTGACCGGGTCGGGGGTGGTGAGACCGGTCGACGTGATGCTGCCCGGCTCGTCGCGCGAGGGCGGCTCGCCGATGCCGAGCGTGCCGATCACGCCGCTGCGATGGCCGAGCACGGTCAGTGCCTGAGCCACCCACCAGGCGGTGGAGGTTTTGCCGTTGGTGCCGGTGGTGGCGATCACTTTCAGCCGTTTGCTGGGCTTGCCGAGAAAGCCGCTTGCGAGCGGTCCGCAGGCGGCCTTCAGCCCCGGCATCGCGGCCACACGGTCGTCGTCGCCGAGGCCGAACGCCTTGGCGCCGTCGGCTTCGACGATGCAGGCCGCTGCGCCGGCGGCCAGCGCGGCCGCCACGTACTGCCGCCCGTCCTGGCTCTGGCCGGGCCACGCGATGAACGCGTCGCCGGCCATCACCTGCCGGCTGTCGGTGGTCAGCGAGACCACGCCGCGGCTCGCGAGCCAGGCCAGTGCATCGGCGACCGAACGAAGCTGGCGCAGCATCAGAAGCTCTCCTCGGCAGCGGTCAACTCATCGGTGACGATGTGCGGGCGCACCTCGATGTCGGGCGACACGCCCAGCGTGCGCAGCGTCTGCTGCACGACTTCACTGAACACTGGCGCGGCCACGTCGCCACCGAAGTACTTGCCGCTGCCGGGTTCGTCGACCATCACCGCGACGACGATGCGCGGGTTGCTGATCGGCGCCATGCCGACGAACCACGAGCGGTACTTGCGATCCGAGTAGCCCTTGCCTTCCTGCTTGTACGCGGTGCCGGTCTTGCCGCCGACCGAATAGCCGATGGCCTGTGCCTTGGGCGCCGTGCCGCCGGGGCCGGTCGCCAACAGCAGCATCTCGCGCACGGCCTGGGCGGTTTTCGGCGACAGCACACGGATGCCGTTGACCGGGTGTTCGCTCTTCACCAGCGACGCCGGGATCAACTCGCCGTCGCGCGCGAACACCGTGTACGAGCGCGCGAGCTGGAACAGGCTCACCGACAGCCCGTAGCCGTAGCTCATCGTCGCCTGCTCGATCGGCCGCCAGGTCTTGTACGGGCGCAGCCGGCCGGTCACCGCACCGGGAAATGCAAGCTGCGGCTTCTGGCCGAAGCCGACCTGCGTGTACAGCTCCCACATCTCGCGGGGATGCATCTGCATCGCCATCTTCACGGTGCCGACGTTGCTCGACTTCTGGATCACTTCGGCGACCGTCAACGGGCCGTGCGGATGCGCGTCGCGGATCGTCGAGCCGGTGACAGTCATGTAGCCGGGCGCCGTCTGGATCATCGTGTTCGGCGACACGCGGCGGCTTTCCATCGCCAGCGCGGCGATGAAAGGCTTCATCGTCGAACCGGGCTCGAAAGTGTCGGTCAGCGCGCGGTTGCGCAGTTGCCCCCCGCTCAGGTTGCGGCGGTCGCCGGGGGTGAAGCTCGGGTAGTTCGCGAGCGCCAGCACCTCGCCGCTCTGCGCATCGAGCACGACCACGCTGCCGGCCTTGGCCTTGTGCTCGGCCACGGCGTCGCGGATGCGCTGATAGGCAAAGAACTGCACTTTGGAGTCGATGGACAGGGCAATGTCGCGGCCGTCCACCGGCGCGACGCTGTCGCCGATGTCTTCGACAACGCGGCCGAGCCGGTCCTTGATGACACGCCGCGTGCCGTCGCGGCCGGACAGCTCGGACTGGAACGCGAGCTCGATCCCCTCCTGCCCCCGGTCTTCGACATTGGTGAAGCCGACGACGTGCGCCGCCGCCTCGCCCTCCGGGTACTTGCGCTTGTATTCGCGCACCTGGTGCACACCCTTCACGCCGAGCGCGAGGACGTTCTTGGCGACCTCGTCGTCGACCTGCCGGCGCAGCCAGACGAAGTTCGGGCTGTTGTCCAACCGCGCGTCGAGCTCCTTGGCCGTCATGCCCAGCAGCTTGGCCAATGCGCGGCGCTGGGCGGCGTCGGCCTCGAAGTCCTTCGGGATCGCCCACAGGGACGGCGCCGGAATGCTGGACGCGAGGATCAGCCCGTTGCGATCAAGGATGCGGCCGCGGCTGGCCGGCAGCTCCAGCGTGCGGGCATAGCGGATCTCGCCTTGCTTCAGGAAGAACTCGGCATCCACGATTTGCACGAAGACCGCGCGGCCGAGCAGCGCGCAAAACCCGACGCCGACCAGCGCGACCAGCAGCTTGGAGCGCCACGGCGGCGTCTTCGACGCGAGCAGCGGGCTGCTCGCGTAGTTGACGCTGCGCACGTTGGCCGCGTTGCCGCGCGCATTGCGCTTCTTGTCCATGCCGTCGAGCCAGTTCATGGCGCAACCTCGTAGCCCGGATGAAATCCGGGGTGTGCTTCGGCCAGGCGAACCCCGGATTTCATCCGGACTACGGGGTTCATTGCGCGACTCCCGAACCGGCTCGGGGCTGGGTCACGTACTGCGTGATCGCCGGCGTGGCCGAGCGCATCGCGAGCTTGTCGCGCGCGGTCTTCTCGATGCGCAGCGGCGTCGCCTGCGTTTGCTTCTCGGCTTTCAGCCGCTCGTGCTCGGTCTCCAGCACCCGCGCCTCGTTCTGCGCGCGGTGGAGTTCGGCGAACAGGCGCCGCGAGTCGTACGAGACGCGCACGAGGTAGACGCTGCTCACGAGCAGCACCAGCAGCAAGATGACGTTCAGGCGAGTCATGACAGCCCCTCGGCCGATGAGTACATCTGCCGATCCCCAGGGGCCATGAGTGGCCCCTTCGTGGCCCTTGGGATGCGGGCCGGCTTGGGAGCGGCCCGGCGCTCGGCCCGCTTCATGCCGCAACCTCCGTGCGTTCGGCAACGCGCATCACCGCCGAGCGCGAGCGCGGGTTCGCCTGCACTTCGTCGGCGCTCGGCTTCACCCGACCGAGCGCCTTCAGCCGCATCGGCTTCGGCGGCGCGAACGGCGCGCGCCGGTCGACCTCGGCCTTGCTGTGCCGTGCGATGAAGGTCTTCACGATGCGGTCTTCGAGCGAGTGGAAGCTGATCACGACGAGGCGGGCGCCGGGCGCCAGCAGTTGGATCGCCGCGTTCAGCCCTTGTTCGAGCTCCTCAAGCTCGGCGTTGACAAAAATCCGAAGAGCCTGAAATGTGCGCGTTGCAGGGTCCTGGCCCGGTTCGCGGGTTTTGACCGCACGAGCCACGACGTCGGATAGTTCGCGTGTGGTTCGAACAGGGCTCCCGCCCTCGCGCCGAGCAACAAGCGCCTTTGCAACCTGTATAGCAAACCGTTCTTCCCCATAGTCTCTTATCACCTCCGCGATGTGGCGCTCGTCGGCGCGGGCCAGAAAGTCCGCAGCGCTTTCGCCACGGGTGGTGTCCATGCGCATGTCCAGCGGGCCGTCGAAGCGGAAGCTGAAGCCGCGCGCCGGGTCGTCGATCTGTGGCGACGAGACGCCCAGGTCGAGCAGCAGGCCGTTGACTTCGGTCAAGCCCAGCGCCGCGAGGGTGGGCACCAGTTGCCCGAAGCTCGTGTGATGGATGGAAAAACGCGGGTCCGAGACCCGCGTTGCACCTGTCGTCGCAGCGGCTACCGCCTGTGGATCGCGATCGACGGCCAGCAGCCGGCCCCGAGGCCCCAGCCGCTGCAGCAGCAGCCGGGAGTGCCCGCCGCGGCCGAAGGTGCCGTCGACATAGAGGCCGTTCGGGTCGGTGACGAGCGCGTCCACCGCCTCATGGAGCAAGACGGTGGTGTGCGCGAAATCGTGGGGGGCGGTACTCACGGGCCAGCTCAGAAGCTGAAGTCCTTGAGCGCATCGGGCATGTCCGATGCCATCACCTTCGTCTCGTGCTCGGCGTAGCGAGCAGCGTCCCACAGTTCGAAGTGGCTGCCCATGCCGAGCAGCATCACGTCGCGGGTCAGCCCGGCGGCGGCCCGCAGCTCGGGCGCGATCAGCACGCGGGACGAGGCGTCGATGTCGACGTCGACCGCGTTGCCGAGAAAGATGCGCTTCCAGCCGCTGGCAGCCATAGGCAGCGCGGCGACCTTCTCGCGGAAGACCTCCCACGCCGGGCGCGGGAAGATCATCAGCGAACCTTCAGGGTGCTTGGTGACGGTGAGCTGGTTGACCCCCATCGCGGACAGGACCTCGCGGTGACGCGCAGGCATGGCGATACGCCCCTTGCCGTCCAGCGTCAAGGCCGAGGGCCCCTGAAACACGATGCTTGCCACGATTCCCCACAAATGTGCACTTAACTGCACTGTAGCTCATGGCATGAGCCCGGTCAACGAAACTTGTAAAGAAAAATCAATGGAATCAAGCACTTAGCGGTGCTTTCTCACACACTACCATGTGCAAAATTCGTTTCAAAATAAGGACTTGCAAGGGGCAGTGAAAGTATCGGGTGAGATTTCGGGGAGCCAACAGCCGGCCAGCGCCATGCCCGGACCCAGGAAGCGAGTGCCCACCGGCGTTCGAGAAAGCAGGCACAAAGCCGCACAAGCTGGCCGACGCACACTGCCTGCATGGACGTATGCTGCCGGACCGGCCCATCGGCCCTACCCCTCACGGAAAGAACGCCATGTGGATCCTTGTGCACGTCGTGAAGGGCAGCAAGTACTTCGAAGCCTCGTCACGGGTCAACAACCAGGTGCTGATCTCGGACAGCAGTGACCTCGTGATCGCCGGCCGCGCGCTGGGTCAGGACGGTTACCGCTTCGAGGCACGCAGCGGCAACGAGAACTTCGTCATCAGCGAGTTCCCCGGCATCGGTCCCGACGTGTCGCTCGTTTCGGAGTTCACCGCGTTCGCGCAGCGGATCGGCGCCGTCTCGGCGGCCGGCGGCGCATAGCGCCGCGGCGGTTCAGCCCTCAAGCACGACGCCGCAGCCACCGGTAGCCGTAAGGCTCGAGCTTCACGCGGTAGTGCGTCTCGTCCTCGGGCATCTCGTCGTCGCGGTGGTTGAGGATGTCGTGCACGCTGCCCGCGTCCGGGCCCACCGGCAGATCCACCTTCACGCGCCGCGCGCCGAAGTTGTGGACGGCAAAGACGGTCTGGCCGTCCAGGTCGCAGCGGTGCGCCAGCACGGCAGGGTGGCCGGTGTCTATCCAGGTGCACTCGCCTTGGCCGAACTCGGGGCATTCCTTGCGCCGGCGCAGGGTGCGCTCCAGCCAGTTGAGCAGCGAGTCGCGGTCGCGACGCTGCACCTCGACGTTCACCGTCGGATACCCGTACTCGCCTTCGCCGATCAGCGGCAGCACCAGCCGCTCGGGCGGGGCTGCGGAAAAGCCGCCGTTTGCATCGTCGCTCCACTGCATCGGCGTGCGCACGCTCTCGCGTGCCGGCAGCGACAGGTCGTCGCCCATGCCGATCTCGTCGCCGTAGCGCAGCACCGGCGTGCCCGGCAGCGTGAGCATCAGGCTGTGGGCGAGTTCCAGCCGACGGCGGTCGTTGTCGAGCATCGGGGCCAGGCGCCGGCGAAGGCCGCGGCCGTAGATCTGCATGTCCTCGCGCGGGCCGAAGGCGCGGAACACCTCCTCGCGCTCCGCGTCCGTGAGGCGGCCGAGATCGAGCTCATCGTGGCTGCGAAGGAAGTTGTTCCACTGGCACGATGGCGGAATCGGCGGCAGCTGGGCATAGGCGCGCAGCAGCGGCATCACCTCCTTGCGCGCGAGCGCGAGGAAGAGGTGCTGGTTGACCCAGAAGTTGAAGCTCATGTGGATCTTGTCGCCGTCGCCGAAGTAGTCGAGCGTTTCGTCGGGCGGCAGGTTGGCCTCGGCCATCAGGCAGGCGTCGCCGCGAAGCGTCTGCACGTGGTGGCGCATCGCGCGGATGTAGTCGTGCGGGTCCACGCCCTCTTGCTTGCGCAGGTTCTTCAGCTCGACGAGGAACGGCAGCGCATCGATGCGAAAGCCGGTCACCCCTAGCTGCAGCCAGAAGCCGGTGATCTGCTCGATTTCACGCTTGACCGCCGGGTTCGCGATGTTGAGCTCCGCCTGGTGGTCATAGAAGCGATGGAAGTAGTAGGCCTTGGCCTCGCGGTCCCACGTCCAGGTGGTCTGCTGCTCGCCGGGGAACACCATGCCTTCGTCGGCATCGGATGGCTTGTCCTCGCTCCACACGTAGTAGTCGCGGTACGGCGACTGCGGGTCGCTGCGTGCCGCCTGAAACCACGGGTGGTCGATCGACGTGTGGTTGACCACCAGATCGATCATCACGCGCATGCCCATTTCGCGGGCGGCGCGCGTGAACTCGACGAACTCGCCGAGGGTGCCTAGCTTGGGATCGACGCCGTAGTAGTCGGTGATGTCGTAGCCGTTGTCGAGCATCGGCGACGGAAAGAACGGCTGCAGCCAGACGCAATCGACGTTCAGGCCCGCCAGGTAGGGCAGCTTGGTGGTGAGGCCGACGAAGTCGCCCATCCCATCGCCGTTGCCGTCGGCGAAGGTTTTCACGTCCAGACAATAGAGAACCGCGTTTTTGTACCAGTGCTTGGCCATGCGAGAAGGCAGCAAGCGGCGTACCCGCGGCGGCAATTGCCCCATGCGCCGGCGGCGGCATTCGCGCCGCGGTACAAGCTGCACTGGGTTCACTGCCAAGGAACGCGATGCCCTCCCTCCCTGAACGCAAGACCGCAGCCGACTTCGACCCCGAAGTGCTGCGCCTGTTCGACCAGTACGTGCACGGCCAGATCGACCGGCGAGGCTTTCTCGACCAGGCCGGGCGGTTCGCAGCCGGCGCCGGCATGGGCGCGGCCGGCTTGCTGGCCGCGCTGAGCCCGAACTTCGCGCTCGGGCAGAAGGTGCCGCCCAACGATGCACGCATCAAAGCCGAGTTCGTCGAGTACCCGTCTCCCGCCGGTTACGGCAAAGTGCGCGCCTACCTCGCGCGGCCGGCGACGGCCGCGGGGCCGCTGCCGATGGTGCTCGTGGTGCACGAAAACCGGGGGCTGAACCCGCACATCGAAGACATCGCGCGCCGGCTGGCGCTGGACAATTTCATCGCGCTCGCGCCCGACGCGCTGTTCCCGCTCGGCGGCTACCCCGGCGACGAAGACAAGGCGCGCGATCTCTTCGCGAAGCTCGATCAGGCCAAGACGCGCGAGGACTTCGTCGCCTCGGCGTCTTACGCCCGCGGCGTCGCCGGTGGCAACGGCAAGCTCGGCGCGGTGGGTTTCTGCTACGGCGGCGGCGTGGTCAACCTGCTCGCCACGCGCGTGCCGGAGCTGGCCGTCGGCGTGCCGTTCTACGGCGGCGCCGCGCCGCTGGATCAGGTGGACAAGATCAAGGCCGAGCTGCTGCTGATGTTTGCAGACGAAGACCCGCGCATCAACGCCGCCTGGCCGGCGTACGAGGCGGAGCTGAAGGCCGCCGGCGTGCGCTACCAGGCGCACAAGTTCCCGGGAACGCAGCACGGGTTCAACAACGACACGACGCCGCGCTACGACGAGGCGGCCGCAAAACAGGCCTGGGGGCGCACGCTCGCGGCGCTCAATCGAACGCTCAGGGCCTGAGCCAGGTCAGCGTGCACTAGCCCTGGGCCGAGTCGACACCTGCCGGATTCAGGTTCGCGATCAAGGCGCCGCGCCGAATCTTTTTGCGCCGTTGTCGAAATCCGCCCCGCCTGAGCGACATTGTCAAGGCGCGGCAATGGTTGCTTCGCCATGACCCGATGGAGAGTTGCCATGGAATACATGCTGTTGATCTACTCAGACCCCTCCCAATTCGATGCCGCAAGCCCAACGCAGCAGGCCGAAGGCCTCGCGGCCTACGGCGCCTACACCGAGGCGCTGCAAAAGGCCGGCGTGCTGCGCGGTGCCAACCGGCTGCGCTCGACGCAGGCGGCCACCACCGTGCGCCTCACGTCCGGAAAGACCGAAGTACTCAACGGCCCCTACGCCGAGACACGCGAGCAGCTCGGTGGCTACTTCCTCATCGATGCGTCGGACCTCGATGCCGCGCTGGCCTGGGCGGCGCGCTGCCCGGGAGCAAGCCACGGCATCGTCGAAGTCCGCCCGGTCTGGCCTGTCGGAACTGATTGAGTCGCATGGCGCCGGACACGGCGATCGAAGCGGCGCGCGCGGCCGAGGCGGCTGCGCGGCGCAGCTACGGCAAGCTGATCGCGTTCCTCGCCGCGCGCACCCGCGACGTGGCGGGGGCCGAGGATGCGCTGTCGGAGGCACTCGCCGCCGCGCTGACCGACTGGCCGGTGCACGGCGTGCCGCAAACGCCGGATGCGTGGCTGCTCACCGTGGCGCGGAGCAAGCTCGTCGATACCGCGAGGCAGCGGCGGCGGGCCGACGGCGCGGCGGAGCAGCTGCTCTGCCTGTCCGAGCTCGCGAGCGGCGATGAGGATGAACCCGCCTTGCCCGACCGGCGCCTGGGCCTGCTGTTCGCGTGCACCCACCCCGGCATCGACCCGGCGGTGCGCGCGCCGCTGATGCTGCAAGTGGTGCTGGGCTTCGATGCCGCCACCATCGCGTCGGCGTTCCTCGTCGCCCCGGCCACGATGGGCCAACGCCTCTCGCGTGCCAAGGCGAAGATCCGGCAGGCGGGCATCGGGTTCGAGGTGCCTGAACGCAGCGCGCTGCGCGAGCGCCTGCAGTCGGTGCTCGATGCGATCTATGCCGCTTACGCCGAGGGCTGGACCGATCCCGAAGGCGCCGATGCGCGCCGCCGCAACCTCGCGGACGAAGCGATCTGGCTGGGCCGGCTGGTGGCCTCACTGCTGCCCGACGAGGGCGAAGCGCTCGGACTGCTGTCGCTGATGCTGCATGCGCATGCGCGCCGCGACGCGCGGCGAGACCCGCAAGGCGACTACGTGCCGCTGGGCCGGCAGGACCCGGCCCGCTGGGACGCGGCGATGATCGACGAGGCCGAGGCGCTGCTGTCGCGGGCCAACGGTTGCGACGGTGTCGGCCGCTTCCAGCTGGAGGCGGCAGTGCAGTCGGCCCACGCCGTGCGCCGCCATCGCGGCCGAGCCGACTGGCCGGCCATCGAGCAGTTGTACGAAGCGCTGTGCGAACTGACCGGCTCGCCGGTGGCCGCGCTCAACCGCGCCGTGGCGCAGGCTGAGTCGCGCGGTCCCGGCGCCGGCTTGTCGGCGCTGGACACACTCGCCGGCGACGCCCGGCTCGCGGACTACCAGCCCTATTGGGCGGCACGCGCCGACCTGCTCGCACGCTGCGGCAAGACCGACGCCGCCGCCCAGGCCTATCAGAGAGCCATCGGCCTGGAGCGCGATTCGGCGGTACGACGCTTTCTGCAGCAGCGAGCGGCCGCCGCAACGGCCGGGAACGCCGCGCCGCCTGGCGGTATCCAATGACAGGCAGCCCGGCACGTTCCGCATCCGGACCGCCACGCCACTTTGGACGTCGAATGAATGCCAACACGAAAGACCCGTCCGACAATGCCGATGCGTTCGATGAGACCGGACCGCCGGCGAACCCCCGCGACGCTGCCGCAGACCTTGCCGCCTTCGAACTGCTGATGCGGCGCCACAACCGGCGCTTGTACCGGCTGGCGCGGGCGACGCTGCGCGATGCCGCCGAAGCGGAAGACGCGCTGCAGGAGGCCTATTTGTCGGCCTATCGATCGCTCGGGCAGTTTCGCGGCGATTCGTCGCTGTCGACGTGGTTGTCGCGACTCGTGCTGAACGAGTGTTTCAGCCGCCTTCGCAGGCAGGCGCGCCGCGACAACATCGTTCCGATGCTTGCCTCGTCACCCGACACGGACCAGCAGATGATGAACGCCGCCACTCCCGACACGCCCGACAAGGCCTTCGTCCGCGCCGAGATGCGCGCCTTGCTGGAACGCAAGCTCGACGAGCTGCCCGAGACGTTTCGCGTGGTGTTCGTGCTTCGGTGCGTCGAGGAAATGAGCGTCGAGGAAACCGCGCAGTGCCTCGAGCTTCCGGAAGCGACGGTGCGCTCGCGCCACTTCCGCGCGAGAAGCCTGCTGCGCGAATCGCTGGCGCAGGAAATCGACGTGGCCGAGCGCGACCTCTTCGAGTTCGGCGGCGCGCGCTGCGACCGGATCGTCACGCAGGTGCTGTCGCGCCTGCCATCCACCCGCTGAGCGGCGGCACTGTCACGAGGAGAAGTCGATGGAACCCCTGAGAACGATGGAAACCGCGGTCGTGCTGCTGGCGATCGCCGCGCTGGGCGGTCTCGTCATGGCCGGCATTCGCTTTGCCGGCAAGCCGTACCCGGCCACCTGGCTCGCGATGCTGCACGGCTTCTTGTCGGCGGCGGCCGTCACCTTGCTCGTCTACGCCGCCGCGACCGTCGGCCTGCCCTCGCTTGCGCTGGCGGCGACGGTGCTGTTCGTGATCGCCGCCGGCGGCGGCGTGTTGATGAACCTCGGCTACCACTGGAAGAACCTCGCACTGCCGAAATGGCTGGTCGTCGTGCACGCCGGCCTGGCCGTCGTGGGCTTCGTGCTTCTGCTGATGGACACGCTGGCTGCGCGTTAGCCGCCAAGAGTCATCGGCGGCACCGACTATCCTTCGCGAAGGCGGCGAGGCCGCCCGTGAAGCCGATAAGCCGCCCGATGATGCAAGACCGTCTCCGCATCCTGATCGTCGAGGACAACCACGTCCTGCGCGGCAACATGGCCGCGCTGTTCGAGGCGCAGGGGCACCGTGCCGACGTCGCCAGCGACGGACGCAGCGGCCTGCAGCTCGCGCTGGAGCTGCTGCCGGACGTGCTGGTGCTGGACCTGTCGCTGCCGGCGCTGGACGGCGTGCGCGTGTGCGAGCAGTTGCGTGCGCGCGCCGAGCGCCACATCCCCGTGCTGATGCTGACCGCGCGCGACGCGCTGGACGACAAGCTGCAAGGCTTTGCCGCCGGGGCCGACGACTACCTCACCAAGCCCTTCGCCGAGGCCGAACTGCTGGCGCGCTGCCACGCGCTCTCGCAGCGCCACCGCGCCGGCACCGCGCATGTGCTGCGCGTCGGCTCGCTGCAGATCGACCGGCGCCGCGGCGAAGCCACGCGAGCCGGCCGGCCGCTCGCGCTGAACCGCACCGGCTACCGCATCCTGCTCGCGCTGGCTGAAGCCTGGCCGCGCACGATGACGCGCTCCGAACTGGTCACGAGGCTGTGGGACGACGATCCACCGGAATCCGACCCGTTGCGAACCCACCTCTACCTGCTGCGGCAGGCACTCGACAAACCTTTCGCCACGCCGATGCTCGAGACGGTGCACGGCGTGGGGTTCCGGCTCGTCGGGGACGAACGAGCCGCCGGGCCGCTCCCAAGGCGAATACCGCAGCGCACAGCGCGGAGGTTCCAATCAGCGCACCCTGGCCGTTGCGCCGCCGGCTGATGCTGGTGTTCGCCGCCTTCGCGCTGGTCGTGGCCACGCTGTTCGGCGCCTACGCGATCCTCCTCGTGTACTCGGTCGAAGACGAGTTTTTCGAAAATGCGCTGCGGCTCGAAGCCGCGGCCCAGATCGAACACCATGCGCGCACCGGGCGCTGGACGGCCCCACGCAGCACCTACATCGCGCTGCACGAGGACCCCTCGTCCTTACCGAGCGATCTGCGCGAGCGGTATCGTGCCGAGCCTGCACGCTCGGAGCACGCCGGCGACGCGGGCCGGCACTACCACCTCCTGCGGATCGGCGCGCAATCGGCCACGGATTCGCAGGCGTTCCTCGTCGCGGAGGTCAGCCGGCATCTCGTGGTGCGGCGCATCCGCGGCGACGTGCTGCAGTGGCTGGCGTGGGGCGCGCTGGGCGTCGTGGCGCTTGCGCTGCTCGCGGGCTACGCGCTGGCGCACCGCACGGCCGCGCCGCTCGCGGCCCTGGCCCGGCGGGTCGAAGCCATGCAGCCCGACGACCCGCCGCAGGCGTTGGCGCGCGAGTTCTCGACCCGCGAAGTGGAGGTGCTGGCGCGGGGGTTGGAGTCGCTCGCCGCACGCGTGCACGCGTTCGTCGTGCGCGAACGCGAGTTCACTCGAGACGCCAGCCACGAGCTGCGCACGCCGCTCGCGGTCATCCACAGCACTTGCGAGCGGTTGGGGCACGACGCATCGTTGTCCGCCGCGGCGCGGCGCCAGATCGACTTTCTGCGCCAGTCCGCGTGGCAGCTGCAGCAGACCGTGTCCACGCTGCTGTCGCTGGCGCGCGAAGAAAACGCCGCATCGCTCGCCGAAGCCGTGGCGGTGCTGCCGCTGCTCGAGCAAGTGGTGGTCGAGCAGGCCATCCTGCTCGAAGGAAAACCCGTCGACGTCACGGTCGACGTACCGCCGCAGGCGCGAGTCACCCTGCCGCCGGCCGTGTTGCGCATCGTGCTCGGCAACCTGGTCGGCAATGCCTTCGCCCACACGGCCGCCGGGCGGGTGCGGATCGACACCGGCGGCGGCCGGCTGCGCATCGCCAACACAGACGGCATGGACGCGACGGTACGCAATGACCCGTACCAGCCGTTCGTGAAGGGCGAGGCCAGCAGCGGCCATGGCCTGGGGCTCGCGATCGTGCGCCGTCTGTGCGAGAGCCACGCGCTCGACCTGCGCATCACCACCGGCCCGCAGGGCACCACGACCAGCCTCGCGCTCGACAGCGGCGACGGCGCCGCAGTTTGACGTTTGTTTGACATCGGCCGACTATCGTTCGCGAATCCCAACTCGCGGAACAGACCGATGCACACGACCCTCTGGAAGAAGCTGAAGATCGCCTTGCTCGGGGCTGTCGCAGCCTTGCTGGTTCTCGGCGCAGCCGGGTGGCTCTACGCCACCGGTTTCGAACTCGACGGCCTGCCGCCGGCCGACCCCGCCAGCCGGCCCGCCGACCTCGCCTTCGTTCGCGACGGCGTGCGCGAACCTCGCGGCCGCGTGCTCGCCGTGGTGACGAGCACGGCCATGATCGGCAACTCCAGCAAGAAGGCCGGCTTCGAGCTGACCGAGCTGTCGCGCGCCTACTACGTGTTCGTCGCCAACGGCTACGAGGTCGACATCGCCAGCCCGCGCGGCGGCAAGCCGCCGATGCAGCTCGACGATGGCCTGGTGGCCGCCGACCATGCCTTCCTCAACGATCCGCAGGCGCAGCGCAAGCTCGAAGGCTCGCTGCCGCTCGCGCAGGTCGACCCGTCCCGCTATGCCGCGGTGTACTTCGTCGGCGGCAAGGGAACGATGTTCGACTTTCCGGACGACGCCGACATCCAGCGCATCGTGCGCACGGTGCACGACGGCGGCGGCGTCGTCGGTGCCGTTTGCCACGGGCCGGCGGCGTTGCTCAACGTGCGGCTCGCGGACGGCCGGCGCCTGATCGACGGCAAACGGCTGACCGGCTTCACGAATGCCGAGGAATTGTTCCTGCTGAAGGACGCGCGGCAGCTGTTCCCTTACCTGCTGCAGGACCGCTTGAGCGAACACGGCGCAAGTTTCGTCGAAGGACCGCTCTACCTCGACAACACCGTCGTCGACCGCCGGCTCGTCACCGGGCAGAACCCGTGGTCCACCTGGTCCGTTGCCGAGGCGATGATCACTGCGCTCGGCCATGCGCCGGTCGCACGCGAACCCACCGGCGAAGAGATCGGCGTGGAACTGCTGGGCGTCTACCACCGGCAAGGGTCGAGCGAGGCCACGCGCGCGAAGTCACCGATGGCCGACCGCCGGCTGGTCCTCATGCACGCGCTGGTCGCCGGCATGCAGGGCCGCTGGCGAGACGCTTATCACTTTCAGCGCTTGGCCCGCCCGTGAGCCTCGGCGCGTGCGCGTTGCTCAGCGCCGGCCGACCTTCCAGGCGCTGCGGTCGATGTCCAGGTCGGGGAATTTCGCGGCGTCGAACACCGGGCGATCGTTGCCGGCCTTCAGCTGGTCGCGGTAGTCGTTCAGCACGCGCATCGCCGTCGGGAACAGCATCAGCACGGCCATCAGGTTGACCAGCGCCAGCAGGCCCATCAGGGGGTCGGAGAAGAAGAACACCGAGGTGGCGCCCGGCGCGCTGGCGCCGAGCAGCACGATGACCACCACGGCGACGCGCAGCGCATGCACCGACACGGGGCTCTTCGTCAGCTCGGCCAGCGCTGTCTCGCCGAGGTAGTAGTTGTAGATGATCGAGCTGAAGGCGAACAGGAACACCGCGAAGGTCAGGTAGTACTGCGCCCACGAGCCGACATGCGACACCAGCGACTGCTGCGTCAGCGCGATGCCGTCGACGCCCTCGGCCCCCGGCACGTAGACGCTGCCGAGCAGGATCACGAAGGCGGTGGCCGAGCAGATCAGGATGGTGTCGATGAACACCGACAGCGATTGCGTGATGCCCTGGCTGATCGGGTGGTGCACATCGGCGGTGGCTGCCACGTTCGGCGCCGAGCCGAGGCCGGCCTCGTTCGAGAACAGCCCGCGGCGCAGGCCCTGCGCGATGGCGGCACCCATGCCGCCGCCCACCGCCTCTTCGATCCCGAAGGCGTTGGCGAAGATCATGCCGATGATGCGTGGCAGTTCGCCGACGTTCATCGCGATGATGATCAGTGCGACGGCGATGTAGGTCAGCGCCATCAGCGGCACGATCACATCGGCCACCTTGGCGATGCGCTTGATGCCGCCGTAGACGATGAAGCCGGTAACGACGGCGAGGAAGAGGCCGGTCCACAGGCGCTCGATGCCCAGGCTGTCGTTGACGGCGCCGGCGATCGTGTTGCCCTGGAAGGCGTTGAAGCCGAAGGCAAAGGAGCCGATCAGGCACACGGCGTAGAGCACCGCCAGCCAACCGTACCGTGCCCCCAGACCGCGCCGGATGTAGGATGCCGGCCCGCCGCGGAAGGTGCCGTCGGGGGCGGTGGTCTTGTACACCTGCGCGAGCGTGCATTCGACCAGGCTGGTGCACATGCCCACCAGCGCGATGGCCCACATCCAGAACACCGCGCCCGGCCCGCCGAGCGTGATGGCCACTGCCACGCCGGCGATGTTGCCGCCGCCCACGCGGCCGCCCACCGAGACGAGCAGCGCCTGGCGGGCGGTGATCTGGTTCGGGTCGGCGTTCGGGTCACGCCCCACCAGCACGCGGAACATTCGGCCGAAGTATCGGACCTGGACGAAGCCAGTGACGATGGTCATGAAGACACCGAAGATGACCAGGATGGGGATCAGCGACCAACCCCAGGTCAGGTTGTCGAGGACCGTGAAGATTTTTGTGATCAGTTCCATTGCCGTCTCGGTTGCTGGTTGAAGGACAGGGAGCGCCATCGCAGTGCAGGGGTCACGACCCGGCACTCCCCTTGCGCTCGAAGCGCCGTGGGCGCGTCATGTTCTCGGGCGTGAGGATGTCGTTCAGTTCGTCGGCGGTCAACAGGCCTTCCTCGAGCACCAGCTCGGTGACGCTGCGGCCGCTCACGAGCGCCAGCTGCGCAATGCGCGTGGCGTTCTGATAGCCGATGAACGGGTTGAGCGCCGTGATGACGCCGATGCTGTGCGTGACGAGGCTGCGGCAATGCGCCTCGTTGGCGGTGATGCCGGTGACGCAGCGCTCGGTCAGCACCGTCATCGCCCGCGCCATGATGCGCACCGACTGCAGGATGTTGAAGGTGATGACCGGCTCGAAGGCGTTGAGCTGCAGCTGCCCCGCCTCCGCCGCGAAGGTGACAGTCAGGTCGTTGCCGATCACCTGATAGGCCACCTGGTTGACGACTTCCGGGATCACCGGATTGACCTTGCCCGGCATGATCGAGGAGCCGGGCTGCATCGGCGGCAGGTTGATCTCGCCGAAGCCGGCGCGCGGGCCGCTGGACAGCAGCCGCAGATCGTTGCAGATCTTCGAGATCTTCACCGCCACGCGCTTGAGCACGCCAGAGAACATGACGAAGGCGCCGCAGTCGGAGGTGGCCTCGATCAGGTCCGCCGCCAGCACCATCGGGTGGCCGCTGATCTTCGACAGCTCCTCGACGACGAGCCGCGCGTAGTCGGGGTCGGTGTTGATGCCGGTGCCGATCGCGGTGGCGCCCAGGTTGATCTCGCGAAACAGGCGCACCGTCTCGTTGACGCGATCGATGTCCTCGCCCACCGTCGTGGCGTAAGCGGTGAACTCCTGGCCGAGCGTCATCGGCACGGCGTCCTGCAGCTGCGTGCGGCCCATCTTGATGACGCTGGAGAACGCCTGCCCCTTCGCGCGCAACGCCGCCACCAGCGTCTCCATCGAGCCCGTCAGCTCGCCAACGCTGAGCAGGATGCCCAGCCGAACCGCCGTCGGGTACACGTCGTTCGTCGACTGCGACAGGTTCACGTGGTTGTTGGGATGCAGCCGGTCGTACTCCCCCTTGGCATGGCCCATCAGCTCGAGCGCGCGGTTGGCGATGACCTCGTTGGCGTTCATGTTGGTCGAGGTGCCGGCGCCGCCCTGGATCATGTCGACGACGAACTGCTCGTGCCAGCGGCCGGCGATCATCTCGTCGCACGCGGCGCAGATCGCCTGCTCCAGCGGCTCGGGCAGGAGACCCAACTGGCGGTTGGCGCGCGCCGCCGCCTTCTTGACCATCGCGAGCGCGCGGATCAGGTTCGGAAAGTGCGACAGCGGAATGTCGGTGATGCGAAAGTTGTCGAAAGCGCGCGCGGTCTGCACGCCGTAGTAGGCGTCGGCGGGCACCGCGAGGTCGCCGAGCAGGTCGTGCTCCAGACGCGTCGTGACGGAGCTGGGCTGGGGGGTGGTGAGAGTCATGGCTGGTTTCTGATCAAGGTGACGTGAGCTCGCCGCAGCAGGGCTGCTGCAGGCGATGCCGGGCCTCCTCGGCACCGAGGCCGAGCGAGAGCAGGTGATGCAGCTTCGTCAGTGCGGCCTCCACGGTCATGTCGAGGCCGCCGACCACGCCGGCCGCGGCCAGCGCGGAACCGGTGGCATAAAGGGCCGGGTCGACGCGGCCGCGCGCGCACTGCGAGACGTTGACGATGACCACGCCGCGCGCGCTCGCCGCGGCCAGCGTGTCGACGAAGCCCGGCAGGCCCACCGGCCCGTTGCCGGCGCCGTAGCTTTGCAGCACCAGACCGGCCACGCCGGGCGCGAGCACGCGCTCGAGCAGCGCCACCGTGAGGCCCGGATACAGCCGCAGCATCGCCACCTCGCGGGTCTGCGGGGCCACGACCTGGAAGGCCTCTTGCGCGGGCATCGGCAGCACGCGCCGGCGGTCGATCTCGACGTCGATGCCCACACGGCCGAGCGGCGGGTGGTTCGGCGAAGCGAAGGCGTCGAAGTCTGCCGCCGAAACCTTGGTCGCGCGATTGCCGCGCAGCAGCTGGCCGCCGAAGTACAGGCCCACCTCGGGCAGCGGATGCTGCCCGGCGATCAGCAGCGCGCCCGCCAGGTTGCCCGGCGCGTCGCTGCGCGGCATCGCGAGCGGGATCTGCGCGCCGGTGACGATGACCGGCTTGCGCAGCCCGACCAGCGCGAAGGACAGCGCCGAAGCCGTGTAGGCCATCGTGTCGGTGCCGTGGATGACGACGAAGCCGTCGTAGGCGTCGTAGCGCGCGGCGATGTCGGTGGCGATGGTGTGCCAGTCGCGCGGCTGCGCCTCGGCGCTGTCGATGAGCTGCGCGTACTCGTGCAGCTCCCAGTGCGGCATGCCGTCCTGTCCCGGCGCCGGCAGCCGCGCCTGCAGCGCCTGCGCGAGGCCGCGGTCCGGCACGAAGCCGCTGGGCGTGGGCTTCATGCCAAAGGTGCCGCCGGTGTAGGCGATGTAGATGCGCGGGGTCATTGTGATGCGACTCGCGGCTCGAGCGAGCGGCGCGCCAGCGCGAGCGCGAGCAGGTCCGTCACGTCGACCGTGCTCGGCCGAGCCACGGCCGCTGGAATCAAGGGCAGCTCGGTGCAGGCCAGCAGCGCGACGTCGGACGCCAGCCCCGCCAACACCTGCGTGAAGCGCGCGACGATGTCGGGCTGCGCGCCGCCGCGGCGCTTGACCTCGTAGATGATCGCGTGCAATTCGTCCGGGTCGGCCGGCACTTCGACGCTCGCATGCTGCGGCAGCGTGCGGTAGGCCGACCAGGGCCCGAGGTCCATCACCGGTCGAGCGCCCAGCAGCGCCACCTGCGTGATGCCGTGCTCGGCCAGGTAATCGCGCGCCACCTCACCCATCGAGACGAGCCGCGCCGGCAGGCCCAGCGCCGCGAGCCGGTCCGCATAGTGGTTCAGCGTGTTGCAGGCGATGCCGTAGTGGTCCACATGCGGGGCCATCCGCTCGGCGGTGCGCCGCAGCACCTGCCACACCTGGGCGTCGTTGCGCTCCAGCTCCATCGACAGGCCCAGTTCCGGCACCGAGAAGACCACCACCTCGGGCGCGTCCAGATCGCCGCCGTAGTCTGCCCCCATCAGCTGCCGATTGGCGCGCAGCACCTTGGCCCACAGGTCCAGGCCGGCCTCGGGACCGGAGCCGGTGATGATGCCGATGCGGCTGCGCGCGCGGCCGTGGCCGCTGTGCTGCGGGTCGTTCATGCCGAACATGTCTCCTGCGGTCGTCCTTGCCTTCGGGGAAGGCGGAGTGGCCGCATTAGATGCGCATCGAGACCGGCGGACAACTACGCTCGATGGCGCAACTCGACGTTAGACTTGCGCCAGATTGCGCCATGTTCGGAGGCCGATGACGACGCAGAGCAAGCCCAGAGCCCCGGCCCCGCCGGACGACTTCAGTCGCAACCTGCGGCTGGCGTGCAGCTACCACTCGTCGATCGCGATGGTGTGCCGCAACCTCGGTGTGAACCGCCCGCAGTTCAACAAGTACCTGAGCGGCGCCACCCGCCCGTCGGCGCACATGATGCAGCGCATCTGCGACTTCTTCGGCGTGGACCCGCACGAGATCGTGCTGCCGCACGGCCGCTTCGAGCGGATCCTCAGCGTGCGGCCGGCGCGAGCCGCGGCACCCGCCGCGCAGGGCTATCTTGGGCATGTCGAGCGGCTGCGGCGGCAGACGCGCAGCGGGCTGGACAAGTACCTCGGCTACTACTACGAGTACTACTACTCGATGTCATTCCCCGACTGCGTGCTGCGCAGCCTGTTTTACCTGTACCGCCACGACGACGGCATCTTCTACCGACGCATCGAGCGACTGTCGCACGTCGGCGAGCGCGCCAGCGGCTACCGCTGCCGCTACCTGGGCATCGCGCTGCTGCTGAACGAGCGCATCTTCCTGCTCGACTACGAATCGCTCACGCGCAACGAGCTGACCGAGACCATCCTCTACCCCACCTACAAGAGCCGGGTGAACTACCTCACCGGCCTGAAGATCGGCGTGTCGGCGGCCGACCGCCGCGAGCCGGCCTGCGCCCGCGTGGCGCTGGAAGCGCTCGGCCATGACATCAACGTGCGCGGCGCGCTGCGCCGGTGCGGTCTGCTGCGGCCCGATGACACGAGCATCCACCACGACGTGCTGAGCCACATCGACAACCGTCAGCCGGACGGAGGATCGCACTTCGTCGGGTTGCCGTTCTGAACGTCCCTGGAGGGCCGGAGGCGCCAGAAACGAGCAGCCCGCCTGCGGCATGGCCGGGGGCGGGCTGTTGGTCATCGATCGGCAGCGTAGAAGGTGCTGACGGGCCACTGAGGCT
The DNA here is from genome assembly GCA_035513255.1 of Piscinibacter sp. Lineage (GTDB taxonomy): Bacteria > Pseudomonadota > Gammaproteobacteria > Burkholderiales > Burkholderiaceae_C > Albitalea. Next base: position 23,886 of record DATKCI010000042.1, read on the forward strand.
TATGGTGGAGACCCTGCGTCCTTGCGTGTCGTGATGACACCCGCAGTCTACTCTTCTGCCATCAGGGCGGCGAGACCTTTACATCGGGCACGGCACCTTCTCCCGCGTTCCCGCCCTGCTCGTGTTTCCCAAGTCACTCCATGCGGATCTGCGCGCTGTCGACCACTTCCTTCCAGCGCTTCATCTCCGACAGCTGGAACTTCCGGAATTCGGCCGGCTTGCTGCCGACCGGCGTGGCGCCCAGTTCGGTCATGCGCTTGCGCACGTCGGGCTGCTGCAGGATGGCGGTCACCTCGGTCTGCAACTTCGCGATCACCGGCGCCGGCGTGCCGGCCGGTGCGAACAGGCCGTACCACGCCGCAGCCGAGTAACCCGGCACGCCGGCTTCCGTGACGGTCGGCACGTCGGGCAGCGCCGGGCTGCGCGTCGTGTCGCCGATCGCCAGTGCACGCAGGCCGCCGTTCTGGATGTGGCTCAGTACCAGCGGCAGGTCGGCGAACATGATCGGCACGCGCCCGCTCAGCAGGTCATTGAGCGCGCCGATGACCTGTGGCGAGACCGGGCGTGAGTCGGCACCCGGTCTGCGCCCGTCAATACACGCCGTCGATGACCGCGCCGTTCTGCTTCAAGCGCTGCTGCAGCTTGCCCACTGCGAGCTCACGCACTTCGCGGTGCCCGAGTTCGGCGCACATCGCCGCGGCGGTGCCGGTGGCTTCGCCCATCGCCATGCACGGCCCCATCGTGCGCGCGGTGCCCATGCCTTCGCGCGTGGCCGACAGGCAGCGGCCCGCCACCATCACGTTCTTCAGGCCGCGCGGAAGCAGACAGCCGAACGGGATGTCGTAGGAGCCGCCGTTGGCAATCGGGATGCGGATCTGCGTCGTGCCGGACTGGTGGATGTCGACGTGCTGCCGCGCTGGCTGCTCGGCCTGCCTTGAAGGGCCAGCCCAAGATCGTCCGATGTTGGACTGTTGCTTGCAGTTATTCCGAATGCGGACTATAGTGAGTCACATCCGGAGCAAGCCGCCATGGCACAGACACGACCCGCAGAGCACCGCCCCACCCCCGCGCTCGATTCCTCGGCCGCCGCCGGCGCGGCGCTGCGCACCTTCTTCAACATCGCCCGCGCCTGGGGCTTGAGTTCGGCCGAAGAGCAGCGGCTGCTGGGCGTCAAGCGCTCCACGCTCTACGCCTGGCGCTCCGGCGATCTGCCGGCCCGGCTCGACGAGAACACGCTGGAGCGCTTGAGCTACGTCTTCGGCATCTACTCGGCGCTGCAGGTGCTGCTGCCGGTCGCCGAACGGGCCGATGCGTGGATTCGCAAGGCCAACACCGCGCCGATGTTCGGCGGCGATTCGGCGCTGTCGCGCATGCTGGGCGGACGGGTCGCGGACTTGTTCGAAGTGCGCCACTACCTCGACGCGATGCGGGGCGGCGTGTCTTGAGCCCGACCGACGTTCCGGACACCGCGATCGACTGGGGGCCGACCTACCGGCTGGTGCCCAGCCGCTTTCCGCCGATCAACCTCTTCGAGCGGGTCGCCGATGCCGCCGACCTCGACGTGGTGTTCGAGATCGAGGCGTTGACGAACCCGCGGCTGAGGCAGGAAGCCGGCGAAATCTCGTTGGTGCCGCGCGAGGAACGCATCAGCGGCCCGGGCACCAGCGCCGTGATGGCCGCCTTCACGCACCTGAATCCGCTCGGCTCGCGTTTTTCGGCCGGCGACTACGGCGTGTACTACGCGGCCAAGGCGCTGGACACCGCGGTCCGCGAGGTAAGCCACCACCACGCCAGGTTCCTCACCGCGACCCGCGAGCCGGCCATTCCGATCGACTTGCGCTGCTATCGCGCCATGGTGCAGCAGCGGCTGCACGACATCCGCGGCGCGCGCGCGCAACTGCCCGGCGTCTATGCGCGAGACGACTACACCGCGTCGCAGGCCTTCGGCGCCGCGCTGCGGCGGCAGGGCAGCTGGGGCGTGGTGTACGACAGCGTGCGGCACGCCGGCGGCGAGTGCGTGGGCATCTTTCGGCCACGAGCGCTCGCGCCGGCGATTCAGGGTGAACATGTCACGCTGCAGTGGAACGGCGAACAGGTGGAGTCCTGGTACGTCAAGTCGGAGCTGCACCCGCTCTGACCGGCCTGGAGACGCAACATGCCTGCACGATGGAAAACGGTCGTCGCGTCGCTGCTGGTGTGCGTGTGCGGTTCCGTGGCCGGCGCCGACGACCCGGCCGCACCGCTGAAGGCGCATCTCGCCCGGCTGCAAGCGCTGCGCACCGAGCGGCCCGGCGACGGCACGCTCGTCTACTACCAGGCGATGACCCACGCCGCCCTCGGCGAGCGCGATGCGGCATTGGCGCAGTTGCGCAGCCTGCTGGGCCGCAAGCTCGGGCTCGTGCCGGCGCCGGGTTTCGGCTTCGAGCATCTCCAGAAAGACGCCGACTTCATCGCGCTGCGCAACAAGCTCGCCGCCGAGGAGGACGAAACCCTGCCCTCGCCGGTGAGCTTCAAACTCGACGACCCTCGGCTGATTCCGGAAGGCATCGCCTTCGATCCTCGCGGGCAGCGCTTCTTCGTCGGCAGCATCGCGCGGCGCAAGATCGTCGCCATCGACCGGAGCGGCCGCCCGCGCGACTTCTCCGATCCGTCCGACGGGCTCGACGCCGTGCTCGGCCTGTTCGTCGACGCCCGGCGCGGGCGGCTCGACGCCGTGAGCACCAACGGCTTCGAAATGAGCGCGCTGAGCGGGCGCCGCAATGCCGTTGTGCGCTACGACCTTCGCCACGGCCGACTCGCTGCCCGGCTGCCCGCGCCGGCGGCGCGGCAGCTCAACGACGTCACCGTCGCCGTCGACGGCACCGTCTACGCCACCGATTCGGCCGGCGGCACGCTGTTTCGCGCCCGGCCCGGCAACACGACGTTGACACCCTTCGGCACGGCCGGCACCCTGCCCGGCGCCAATGGCATCGTCGCGGCGCCCGACGGCGCGGTCTACGTCGCGCTGTCGACCGGCATCGCCCGCGTGGACGCCACGACCGGCGTGGCGGCACGCCTGCCCCAACCCGACACGGTGGCCACCGGCGGCATCGACGGGCTCGCCTGGCACGACGGCGCGCTGCTGGGCATCCAGAACGTCACCAACCCCGGCCGCGTGATCCGCATCGGGCTCGCCGATGCCGGCGCGCGCATCGACGGCGTGACAGTGCTGCAGTCGCACCACCACCCCGAGTTCGACGAACCGACCACCGGCGTGGTCGCCGGCCAGGCCTTCCACGTGATCGCGAACTCCCACGTGGCGCGCTTCCAGCCCGACGGCAGGCTGAAAGATGCCGCCACCTTGAAGCCGCCTGTGATGCTGGCGGTGCCGCTGGCGCGCTGAGCCGACGGAGCGAAGCACCTATGAAATTGTGCAGCGTAGTCGGCTCGCTCAGAGGCCAGCCAGCGGTTCAGAGGCAAAGGCCTCACAGCCTCTGAGCCGTCGGCCATTTCCCACAGCGGAATCGGCCGCGTCCGACCGGGCGCAGGCACACCGGCCCCTAGCCCGTCTTTCTCAATTCAGCCCCGGCGAGCCCACCAAGGTGTTGATTTCATTGACCCGAGGGCCGAAGGTCTCCACTACAGGACGAGGTCTGCCGTCGTTTGGCGTGCCTGTGCCGCAGTGATCTTCGGCTGCGGCTGGCTTGGCAGGCTCAGCCGCAACTGGTCCAGCAACATCCGGTGCTCCGGCTCGGGCTGCGTGTAGCGCGACAAGGTCAGCTCGCGGCCATCGGTGGTGGGCAGGTGCACGTCCACCATCTGCAAGGTCTTGAACTT
>DATKCI010000043.1:0-4363 GCA_035513255.1 Piscinibacter sp.
CCGCGCCAGTAGTACGGATGGCCGAAGGAAAGCGCTTGCGCGATCTCGTGGCGGCGCGAAACCGTCTTCTCCGTTTCGACCGGCGGGCACCGGTCGATCTGCGCGCGCGTCAGCGCGACCCGCAGCGGTTTCACGCCGTCCTCGGCAGACGCGGCGGACGGCGGCAACAACACCTTCTTGTTCGGCGCGAGCCGCGGACCGGTGGCGACCACCAGATGGCGCACGCACCAGCGTGCATCGTCGAAGAACAGATCGACGACGAAACCGGCGTCGCCGTCGCCGGCGCGCACGCGCCCGGCGATCAGCTTGGTGGCTTTCAGCAGCATGGTCGGCGGTCCTTGATCGGCGGTCTTGAATGTGGGCGCCGGCTGCATGCCGGCGACTTGCGCCCACGGACGGCAATCCACGTTCCCGGGCATGCGGGCCGGCAGCGGACGGCGCCGCCGACCGGGGACGTTCTCACCTGACGACCAGCACCGGGACGGTCGAGAGCACGAGCACCTTCGCCGCGACGCTGCCCAGCACCGCCTTGGCGATGCCGCTGCGGCCATGCGAGCCCATCACGATCAGATCGGCGCCGCAAGCGCTGGCCGCGTCGACGATCGCCTTCGCCACGTCGCGTTCGTCGGACGTGACGGCCTCCAGCGGCACGCCCCGCTCCTTGGCAATGGCGCCGATGTCGGCAAACGCCGTCTCAGCCGAGCGCCGCTGCGCCGCCAGATGGTCTTGCCGGTCTCCGCGGCTCGGCTGCCAAGCCTCGCCGACGCCGGCGTACGGATAGGGCTCCACCACCTCGACGGCGGTCGCGCGGGCACCGATCGCCTGCGCCAGCTCGAGCGCATGCCGCGCGGCGGCAAGCGAGAGTTCCGAACCGTCGGTTGCCAAGAGCAGGTGCTTGAACATGTCGGCCTCCTTGCATGTTGATGCTTGAAGGGACTGGAACCGTCGGCGGAGGTTCCGAAAATTCGAGCGCAGCACCGATTTGCTGCGGTGAACGATGCCCCTATGGCGCTTTAGGCGGCTCGCCCGGCCGCCGGCTCGCGGGGTGTCGCGGCCGCCACAGAACCCAAGCGAGGCCGAATCCGACGACGCTCGCGGCCACGGCGAGAACCGCGAGCCCCAGCGCCAGCGGCGCGCCCGCCGATTGCACCGAGTACCACATGCTTTCCAGGAATCCCTGGTTCGCCGCCATCGCCTCGGCCTGCTCCTCGATCCGCTGCGCGGCCGCCTCGTCGACCCGCCCGCCGATGAGCAAGCTGCCGATGCGGTGGGCCAGCCAGTAGATCGGCCCGAAGGTCAGCGGGTTGGTGATCAGCGTGGCGCCCGCGGCGATGGCAACGTTGCCGCGCAGCACGATGGCCGTGAGGATCGCGAACAGGAACTGGGCCACCGGCAGCATCAGGCCGAAGAACAGGCCGATGGCCACCCCGCGCGCCACGCTGCTGCGATCGGCATGCCACAAGTGGTCATCGTGCAGGCGGTGCGCGATCGGCTTCAGCCAGCGCGACTGCAGCAGCTGCTCGCGCGTCGGGAACCACCGCTTCATTGTGTGCACCCGCCGCCACCCGCCCAGGCGGCAATCCGCCCGATGAACAACAGGATTTGCATTGACGCCGATTATCGTGCGAACACGGCGTCGGGGCGATCCACTGCGGCTTCGCGCTCCGTCACCCTGCCTGCGCAAGCCTCTTCTGTGCGCGCCGCTCGATCTCGGCATTGATCTCGGCGCCGATCAGCACCGCGTACGACGTCAGAAGGAACCACATCAGCAGGATCACGACCGCCGCCATCGAACCGTAGGTCTTGTTGTAGTTGCCGAAATTGCCGACGTACCAGGAAAAGAGCGCCGAGCCGACGAGCCACAGCACCGTGGCGACGACGGCGCCGCGGTTCAACCGCGACCAGTCGGCGCGCCGCCGGCTCGGGCCGTAGCGGTACACCACCAGCACGCCGAGCCAGAACGTTGCCGCGACGATGGGCCAGCGGGCATACGACACGACGTCTCGCAGCACCGGCCCGAGGCCGAGCGAGTCGATGATCGCCGGCACCAGCACGACCGCCAGGATCGCGACGACGCCTCCGGCAATGGCGGCGAGGGTGAGCAGCAGCGACAGGCCCGTGCGCTCGAAGAAACCCCGCTCCTCCTCCTGGTCGTAGGCCACGTTGAGCGCCTTCATCAGCGTGCGCACACCGGCCGACGTGCTCCACAGCGCCAGGGCCACGCCGCCCGCCGCGCCCAGGCTCAGCGAGGTGCGGTCGGACTGCGCGAGGTCCTGCAACTGCGTGGTCAGCAGCTCCGTCACTTCCGCCGGCAGCGAGGCGGCGACCGATTGGAGGCGCTCGGCCACCTGCTGTGGGTCCAGCGCGAGCCCGTACAGAGCCACCAGCGCCGCGATGGCCGGAAAGACCGCGAGCAGCGCGTAGAACGCCACGCCGGCCGCGATCACCGACAAGCTGTCCGCGGCCATGCGCACCTTCATGCCGCGCAGGAACGCCCAGGCGCCCTGCCCGGGCGCCTCGCGCTTGCGTTCGGCATCGCGGCCGGACGCCCCCGCCGATTCGGCGTGCGCCACGGCCGGCCCTAGTTCGCGCCGGGCGGCACCAGCGGCGAGATGCCCGGCCGTACCGGCTCGGCCGGGGAGCCCAGCGGCGTCGTCGGCGACGTCGTGCGACCGCTCGACACCAAGGGGTCTTGCCGCTGCGCCTCGGTCTGCGGATCGCCCTGCATCCGGGTCCGCTCGGCGTCGTCCGTGTCGTTGTCGAAGCGCTGTTGACGGCCATCGCCGCTCATCAGCCGCCGCTCCACCCCGGTGCGCGGCGCCGACGCGGCCAGCACCGCGCCGAGCGCGAGTCCGATCGCGCCCAGCGCCAGCGGCTGCTCGTGGACCAGGTACTCATAGCCGCCGCGCACCCGTTCGACCTGATGGCGCGCGCTCTCGCCGACCCGGCTCGCGCGCTCGCGCGCCGCGTGGGCCTTCTCGGAGATCCGGTGCCCGGTGTCCTGCATGCGCTGCTTCACGCTCGCCGCCGCTTCGCCGGCCGAATGCCCGGTGTCGGCGTGGCTGCGCGCGCGGCCGTTGGAGGCCATCAGCCAGGCCAGCCCGACGCCGACCAGCGCGAGCGGCAGCGGATCGTTCTTCGCCGACTCGCCGAGGTTGGACACGTACTGCCTCGCGCCGCTGTGGCGCAGGTAGTCCAGCCCCTGGTCCATCAGCTGCCCCGGGGTGAGGCGGCTTTCGATGGCGCTCAGGGTTTGATCGAGATCGCTGCGCGTTCTCTCGATCTGGGCCTCGATCTCCTCGGGCCGGCGGTGTCCGTTGTGCTTCATCATCGTGTGTGCTCCTTGACGGTCTGGCCATCGCGGCGCAGCGAATCGATGCTGCGCGACGGCATGAGGTTCTCGGTCTTCAGTTCGCGCCGCCCGGCGGCAAGCGCCACGTAGCCGACCAGCATCACGAGGCCGCCGACGATCAGCGGCGAGAGCCACGGGGCCAATTCGAGGGGCAGGACCAGCCCGAGCGCATTCACGGCGGCGAACAGCAGCACGATGAATCCGGCGAACAGGATCGCGCCGCCGATCGCCATCGAGCGTGCGCCGGTCACGGCCTGCGACACTTTCTCGGTCATGTCGGCCTTGGCGAGTTCGGCTTCGTCGTGCACGAGCGTCGTCGTCTCGCGCCACAGGTCGGAAAACAGGCCGGCCAGCGAGCGGCCTTCGCCGCTCGTCGAGTCCGCCCGCGTCGAATGAATGTCATTTGCAACGGTGCTCATGGAACCTCCGATTCACTGATGGCTGTCTTTGAGGAGCCGAACGGCGACGAAGCCGGCGGCGAGCGCCAGCCCGAAGAACGCGACCGGCTGGTTGCGCGCGAACGAGTCCATGTCGCGCAGCATCGAGCTCACGTCCTTATTGCGCAGCGTGCCCGACAGGCGGTCCAGCCCATCGGCGGCGGTGTCGGTGAGGCGCGCGAACGGGTCGTCGTCGCCGCGCCGCCGCGCGGCGTCGTGCAGCGCGCCGGCCACGTCGCCGAGGCCGTCGGCGGCGGTGTCCTTCTGCTCGTTCATCTTCGAGCGCGCAGTGTCCTTCGCGTCGTCCCACATCGCGCCTGCGCGCTGCTTGGCGACCTCGGCCGCTTCGCGGGTCATGCCCGGTGTTTCGTGTGCCGCGCTCGAAGGCGGGACGTGACTGGTGTCCGGCGGGTAGGTGTTTGCCATTGAACTGCTCCTTGGCTGTCGTCGATTCCCTGACGCAGCAACCCGCGTACCCGAAGTCAGCGCCCGGATTTCCCTTCCATATGCGCCAGCCTGCCGCCACCCCGCCGCGCCGTCACCCCCCGCCGCGCCGTCACCCCCCGCCGCGCCG
>DATKCI010000044.1:0-11277 GCA_035513255.1 Piscinibacter sp.
AAGTCACCAAAGCAAAGGGCCTCTCAAGAAAGAGATTTCGTAAGTCGTTGATCTATATACGTTCGACTCTTTCTTTTCCCCCGAACGCCGGGCCGGCGCGCCGGCTTGGGATGCTCAATACGATCAGGCCGTGCACGTGGCTAAGCGGTCCGGCGGGCGGCCTGTGATCGCCGAGACACATTGAACCGCCTGACCTCCGCCTGACCCCTGTTGTTTCGGTCCGAAGCGGACCGAATACCAATACCAATACAGATACCAACACCGCTGCCCGGACCCAGGGCCACGCGCAGCGGGCCCGTAGTTGACGAGCGGGCCGACGGTTCGATGTACCTCGGCCGTCAAAAGTGGCCCGCTGGGCCGACGTCCCGTCGTCAACGGTGAAAGTGCATGGTGTTGCATTCGAGGCCCTTTGCTTTGGTGACTTTCATTTGTGCCAGCAAATGAAAGTTACCCGCCTGCCGGGGCGGGACCCGGCCGGCAACACGAACAAATCAACCTGCTCGGAAGCACCCCACCCGTGGACCCCGGCTTTCGCCGGGGTGACGGCAATGGGTGACGGCAATGGGTGACGGCGCGGGGGTGACGACGCCGGGGTGACGGCGCGGGGTGACAGTACGGTGGAGAGGGAGCCACCCCGCTCCCTCTCGCGCTGGCGAGAGCAGGTACTCATTGGAGCAGGTGGTCAAGCGTGCTGCGATTTCGAGCGTGGAATACCGAGTGTTCAACCTTCCTCGGGCATGCCCCGCTCCAGCGGCGTGGCCTGCGTTCCCTGCGCCGCCAAGTCGCGCAGCGTCACGTCGCCGACAGACGCTGCGACGGCCTGCCGGATGCGTTCGATCGCCTCGTCCACCGGCCGCGGCGCCGGCAGCCCGGCCGGCGACATGAAACGCTCCTCGCCGGCGGCGCGCACGGTGTCGAGCACCTGCGTCAACAGAATCAGCGAGGGGTCGCGCCCCGGCAGGTAGCGGGGCGGCGCGTCGCCGCTTTGCGTGAGCAGCTGGTCGCGTTCCAGCCCGTCGAGCACCACCTGCAGCGCGTGCATCGGCACTTGCAGCAGCCGCGTGAACTCCTCCAACGACGGAGCGCGCTCGCCGGCCAGGAAGCGGCCCGCGACCAGGCTCATCGCCGACAGTGCCAGCCGCTCGCGCATGCGGTTGCTCAGCCGCGGCTCGCCGCCGCGGGCGTACAGGTACTCCGGGTGCTGGACATAGAACGCGACGCTGGCGCCGAACAGCAGGATCAGCCAACTCAGGTACAGCCAGATCATGAACAACAGCAGGATCGCAAAGCTCGAGTAGATCGCCGAATAGCGGTTCGACGACGCCGCGAAGATCGCGAACGCCCAGCCGGCCGTTTGCCAGGCGATGCCGCCCACCGCGCCGCCGACCAGCGCCGCGCCGTAGTGCACGCGGGTGTTCGGGATGAACAGGTAGATGAACGTGAAGGCGCCGATCACCAGCACGTAAGGCATCAGCCGGCCGACCAGCTCGGCGGTCTGGTACAGCATGCCGAGCTCCATGAGGCCCCGCACCGCCTCGAAGTTCATCACGGTGGCGGTGATGCCCAGCGCCGAGAACACCAGGATCGGCCCGACCATCAGCACGCTCAGGTAGCGGCTGAACCGCTCCCCCAGCCGCCGGGACTGCGGCACGTGCCAGATGAAGTTCAGCGACTCCTCGATCTTGTGCATCAGCGAGATCGCGGTGTACAGCAGCAGCGCCAGCCCCAGCGCGCCGAGCACGCCGACGTTCATGTTCTGGATGAACTGAACGATGCGCTCGGTGACCTCCGCACCCTTCTCGCCGAGCGGCGCGAGCAAGTTCGCGAGCATCGGCCGGATCTGGTCGGAAACGCCGAACGCCTTCAGCACCGAAAAGCTGAGCGCCAGCAGCGGCACGATCGACAGCAGTGTCGTGTACACGAGGCCCATCGCGCGCAACGTCAGCTCGCCGTGCGCGAGGTCGCGCCCGAGGATCAGCGCGGTGCGCACGACTCTCAGCCCGAGCGCCTTCCACGATGGCAGCGGCTTCTCGCGGGCGCTCCAGACGATGCCCTCGAGGCGACCAAGAAGATCCCGCATCATCCGGCGGTCTCCGGTTGCCGCACCGCGGTCAGCGCGGCGGTCGCGATCAGCCCCTCGGAGGCCGCGTGCACCGCGGCGAACTCGCTGTCGGGCGCGAGCACCAGCGGCACGCCGGCGTGCCGCAGCGTCTCGACCAGCCGGTCGATCGCCGCGATGCGCGACGGGTCGGGGTCCACGTTGCGGATGTAGACCACGCGCACGCGGCCGGGGTGGCTTTGCACCAGCTCGGCGTAGATCTCCGGGTCGCGCTCGCCGCTGTCGCCGATCAGCACGAACGGCAGCTCGGGATAGGTCGCAAACACCTGCTCGATGCAGCGCAGCTTGTGGTCGCGGTGCTCGCCGCCGGCGAACAGCAGGTGATCGCCGAAGTCGCGCAGCATCAGCGGGCCGCCGGGCAGGCCTTGCAGGGAGAGAAACTCGACCAGCGGCACATACAGGTTCCACGGGCTGCTGGACACATAGAAGACCGGGTTGTCCTCGTTGCCGCGGGCGCCTTCGTGCAGCGCGCGGTAGAACGCGGCGACACCCTTGAACGGCTTGCGCGTATGGGCATTGGTGCGGACCAGCATCGCGAGCATCTTGAGCTTGTGGCGGACGTTTGACCAGACCACCGTGTCGTCGATGTCGCTGATGACACCGAAACGCGCCGTCTCCGACGGCACCAGCACCTGCGCCGCGGCGCTGACGGCCTGCCCGCTGCGCGGCTTCGGCTCCATCAATTCGAGATCGATGCGGTGCCAGCCGGCACTTTCCAGCGGCTTGGCCGGTTCGAGGCGGAATTCGAAGTGACCTTCGTCGTCGGCGACCGTGCCGACGACCAGGTGGCGAAATCGGGCCTGCACGTGAGCGCCGGAGACCTCGTCCGTTTCCATGCGTTTCCAGAATTCGGCGAAGTTGATCCACGCGCCGTGCGACGGATCGGCATCGCGGTGCGTCACGCGGCGCAGCACGCGGCCGCCCACCTGCAAACGCTCGCGCGTGCCGAAACCCAGGTAGGGCACGATCATCCAGCGCCGATCGAACGGACTCAGCTCGCGCCAGCGCCGCTGGCCGAGACCGTGGAGGCGATCCGCCCGGGCAACCCAGCGTCCGACGACGCCACGCAGGTTCATGCGCTTCGGCAGGCAACGGACGTACCCGCCCGGCCCCGGGCGTGCGCGCGCGCTGCCCAAGCGCTACCCCGGGCCTGGTCTCGGCGCAGAACCGGTCGTCGCCTGCTCCATCAGACGTTCGACGGTGCCGATCCAGGCGTCGATGTCCACCGGCTTCGAGAGGTGCACCTGGAAACCCGAACGAAGCGCGCGTTCCCTGTCTTCCGACGACGCGTAGGCCGTGACGGCCGCCGCGGGAATCGCACCGCCCTCGTCGGCCGCCAGCCGCCGCACCCATGAGATGAACTCGAAGCCGTCGTGAACCGGCATCCCGACGTCGCTGAGCAGCACGTCGGGGCGATGCCGCTTCAGCGCGTCCAGCCCCTCGGCAGCGCTTCGCGCTTCGATGACCGACGCACCGGCCCTTTCGAGCACCGCCCTCGCGACCTCGCGCGCGTCGGGCTCGTCGTCGACGAGCAGCACCGTCACGCCGCGCAGGCGCTCGGACGCCGGCGCGCCCGGCTGGCCGCGGCTTTCGCGGCCGCGCCTGCGCCAGCCGCGCACCTCGGCGGCCGTCGGCAGCTCGACGAAGAAGCACGAACCCTGGTTTTCGCCCTCGCTTTCCGCGCGCACCCGCCCGCCGTGCCGCTCGACCAGCTGCTTGACGATCGCAAGCCCCAGCCCGAGGCCGCCCTGGCGCCGCGTGATCGACGAATCGTGCTGGCGGAACCGGTCGAACACGTGCGGCAAAAACGACGGCGCGATGCCCTGGCCGCTGTCCGACACCGAGATCTCGACGCCGAAGTCCGTCGGCTGCGTGCTCACCGTGACATGCCCGCCCTCGGGCGTGAACTTGACCGCGTTGCTGAGCAGGTTCCAGATGACCTGCTGCAGGCGCTGCGCGTCGGCCAGCACCGGCGGCGTGTGCGGATCGATCTCTGTATGCACGACGATGCCCTTGGCCTGGGCGGCCGGCGCCGTGGCTTCGACTCCTTCGGCGACCACGATCGCCACCTCGACCGGCGCCAGGTCCAGGCGCAGCGTGCCCGATTCGATGCGTGCCATGTCGAGCAGGTCGTCGATCAGCTGCGACTGAATCGTCGCATTGCGCGAGATCGCCGCCAGCCCGTGCTGGATGCCTTGCGCGTCGTGCAACCCACGTTCGAGCAGGCGTGACCATCCGAGGATGGCGCCCAGCGGCGTGCGCAGCTCGTGCGAGATCGTCGCGAGGAAGTCGTTCTTCATCCGGTTCGCCCGCTCGGCCTCCTCGCGCGCGGCGTGTGCCGTCTGCAGCAGCGCTTCGCGTTCGGCCTCGCGCCGCTTGCGCTCGGTGATGTCGTGCGTGAGCTTCAGGTAGCCGAGCAGCTCGCCGTCGGGCCCGCGCGTGGCCGTCAGCACGACGAAGGCGTCGAAGCGCGAACCGTCCTTGCGCAGGCGCTGCCCCTCGCCCTTGTACTCGCCGAATTCGGCGGCCACGCGCATTTCCATCTCGGCGCGCCCGGCCACCTGGTCCTCGGGAATGAACAGGTTCGCGAAGGGCATGCCGATTGCTTCTTCGGCCGTGTAACCCTTGATCAGCATCGCGCCCGCGTGCCAGGACGCGATTCTTCCATCCGCGCCGATGGCGAAGATCGCGTAGTCGCGAACGCCGTTCACCAGGGCCTTGAACTGCTGGTCGCGCTCGGAGAGGTCGGTTTCGATGCGCTTTGCGGGCGTGAGGTCGCTTTCGATGGCGACGGCGCCGATGATGCGCCCCTCGATCATCACCGGGGCGGCGGTGCCGCGGAGGTAGACGTCTTCGCCGGTGCCGGCGTGGGTGGCCCAGGTCTCGAGCACGCTCGATTCGCCGTTCAGCGCGCGGTTGAACGGCAGCTCTTCGGGTGCCACCTGATCGCCGCTTTTCCCTTGGCGGACCTGGAATTTCCGCCCGAGCTCGCCGATCGGCCGGCGAAGCTCGTCGATCGACGACACACCCAGCATCGCGAGCCCCCGGGCGTTGCAGCGGGTGATGCCCTGCGCGTCGCCGAGGTACATCGCATCGGGAATGCTTTCGAGGGCAGCATCGAGCTCGGCGGCGCGGCGCTCGGCGAGCTCGCGCGCGGCCCGCTCCGACTCGAGCAGGCGCCTGCATTCCGCCTCGCTGCGCTCGAGCTCGCTGCGGTCGCTGGCAATCACCTGGAAGCCGACGAAGTGCTCGCTGTCGTTCGACACGCGGGTGAGCACCATGGCAGCGCTGAACGTGTCGCCGTCGGCCCGAGCCAGCGCGCCCTCGTCGTCGAGAATGCCGTCGCGATATGCCTGCTTCAAAAGCGACTGCGCGGTGGCACGGCGCTCGGGCGGGAGAATCACCGCAAACGGCTGCCCGATCCAGTCGACCTCGTCGCGCCCGAAGACGGCCCGTACCCCCTCGTTCCAGCTCGCGATGCGGCCGCTGGGGTCGAGCATGAACAGCGCATGATGGCGCAGCCCGCGCAGCGCCAGATCGGCGTTCAGCGGAGTCGGTTCGACCTCGCCCGCTGCCTGTGCAAACTCGTGTTCATCCGGGTTTCCCGATGACAAACGCCTTCTCCAACGGCCTGCGACACGCCATTCCAGCAATCCGCATTCCCGGGCTGGGAGTCTGCTGCGCAGACTCCCAGCCTTCGGCAGAACGCACCGGACCCTCCAGCCTCCTGCCAAGCGGGAGGCTCCAGCGAGCATGACGAAAGAGCCAGTGGTCTGCCGTGCAGACTCCTAGCGATCCGCCGGCGCGCCGGCGATCACGATCACTGCGATGATGATGACGCCGGTCAACAGCGTGCGCAGCCCCGGGCCCGCGCCGGCCGCGTTGAGCATCGCCACCAGCAGGAACATGAACAGCGCCGCACCCCAGATGCCCGGCACCGAAGGCCGCCCGCCGGCGACGGAGGTGCCGCCGATCACGACGACGGCGATTGTCAGCAGCAAATACTCCTCGCCCTGGTCCAGCGAATTGCCGCCGGAGAAGCCGGCGATCAGCACGCCGGTCAGGCCCGCGAGCGCGGCGCAGATCACGTAGATCACGAGCCGCGTGCGCTCGACGTTCACGCCGGCCAGGTGCGCGGCGCGGCGGTTCTGGCCGAGCGCGGCCAGCGAACGGCCGAGCACCGTGCGCTCGACCAGCAGCCATATCGCGAGCGTCACCGCCAAGGCAATCAGCGCGAGCAGCGGCACGCCCACAATGCGCAACGACACGAGGTCGGAGAAGGCCGGCGGCGGCTTGATCTTCAGCCCGCGCCCGATGCTGATCGCGACAGACGTGACGATCAGCGCGCCGGAGAGCGTGGCGATGATCGGCGGAATGCGCAGCAACCGGATCAGGCCGAAGTTGAACAGGCCGACCGCGGCGCCGGCCGCAACGGCGGCAAGCAGCCCCGGCACGATCATCGCGTCGCTGCCGTTCATCACGATCATGCCGACGGCGCTGGACAGCGCGATCGACGACGGGATCGCGAGGTCGGCGTTGCCGGGGCCGGCGCTGATGACGAGCATCTGGCCGAGCGACACCAGCACCGTGAACGCGCCGAAGCTCAGCGCGGCGGCGAGCAGGTCGCCCGAGCCCTGGCCCTGCGCGATGAAGACGGTGGCGAGCCAGGCGAGCAGCGCTGCGATCCACGATCCGACCCAAGGCCGGGCGAGCGGCGGGCGCTTCACTGGCGCTCCTTCGTGCGCCGCCCCAGCGCATCGATGCCGGCGCGCAGGCCGAGCACGATGATGAGGATCAAGCCCTGCATGCCGACCTGCCAGTCCGGCGCGACCTGCAAGAAGGTCAGCAGCGATGCGGCCAGCGTCATCGTCAGCGCGCCGATCACCGCACCGACCGCGAACACCCGCCCCCCGCTGAACTCGCCGCCGCCGAGGATCACCGCGGCGATCGACACCAGTGTGTAGTGCGACGCGATGCGTGCGTCGGCCGACGTGATCTGCCCCACCAGCATCAGCCCCGCCAGCACGCCGAAGAGGCCGGCAACCGCATAGACGCCGGCACGCAGCGCCACCAGCGACCCGCCGGCGCGGGCCACCGCGGCCGCGTTGCCGCCCAGCGCACGCACCAGCGTGCCGAACGCGCTGCGTGCGATCAGCAGATGGCCCAGCCACGCGGCGGCGATCGCCACCCAGATCGGCAGCGGCAGCCACGGCGCCTGCCAGCGCATCGTCTCGATCAGCCACGCCGGCGCTTGCCCGCCCGGCGTGGGCAGCAGCAGCACCGCACAGCCGAGCCAGACGAACGACAGGCCCAGCGTGACGACGATGGCCGGCAGCCGGCGCAGCTCGATCACTGCGCCGGCCAGCGCATAGGCCGCCACCGCGGCGGCCAGCGCCGCGGCGCCCAGCCACGGCTGCTGCGCGAGCAAGGTCGCACCGATCGTCGCGACCAGCGAGACGAAAGGACCGATGGACAGGTCGAGATCGCTCACCGCGAGGATCATCATCTGCGCGAGCGTCGCGAACACCAGCGGCACCGCGAGGTTGAACAGCAGGTTGATGCCGAAGTAGGACATCGCGCGCGGCTGCTGCCAGAACACCGTGGCGAGCAGCAGCACGAGCGCCAGCGCCGGCAGCAGGCTGCGCAGCAGCGGCACGAGCCTCATGCGGCGTCCTCGAACGAGAGGCTCAGCACCCGCTCCTCGCTCAGTGCGTCGCGTTCGATCTCGCCGACGATGCGTCCGTTGTTGAACACGTAGACCCGGTCGCAATGGAACAGCTCGTCGAACTCGGTCGTGTACCAGAGGAAGGTGCGCCCGCCGCGCGCCTGCTCGGCGATCAGGCCGTAGACGTCGCGCTTGGTGCCGACGTCGACGCCGCGCATCGGATCGTCCATCAGGATCAGCTCGGCCGGCGAGCTCAGCGCGCGGGCGAACAGCACCTTCTGCTGGTTGCCGCCGGACAGCGACACGATGGACAAGCCGACGTCCGGCGTGACGAGGCCCATGCGTTCGCGCCAGGTGTCCACCGCCGCCCGCTCGGCCGCCGGATCGATCAGCAGGCGGCGGCGAAAGCGGGCCAGCGACGGCAGCGTCATGTTGCGGGCGATGGACCACAGCGAAAAGATGCCGTCGGCCTGCCGGTCTCCGGCCACGAACGCCGCCGCGGCATGCACCTGCAGGTCGGCGTCGGACCGGTACCGCGACGCCGCATCGCGCACCCGCATCAGCAGCCGGGTCTGTCCGTGGCCCGCGAGGCCGGCGAGGCCGATCACCTCACCCCGCCGTGCCGTGAGGGCGCAACGGTCGCCGGCGCCCGCGTTCGCCCGAACGACGACCGACCCGGTCGAAGCGACGGCGCGTTGCGCGGCGGCGTCGCGCGGCGGCTGCTCGCTTTGCCCCATCGCCGCGACCACGCGCGAGCGGTCGGTGCGCGCGGTGGCGACGTCGTCGACGACCTGCCCGTCGCGCATCACCACCACACGATCGGCGGCGTCGAAGATCTCGCGCAGCTTGTGGGTGATCAGCACGCAGGTCTTGCGCTGCGCGACGAAGGCGCGGATGTGCGCGAGCAGTTGCTGCGCCGCCCGGAGATCGAGCGACGACGTGGGTTCGTCGAGGATGACGATCTCCACCGGATCGCGTCCCGCGGTGAAGGCCCGTGCGATCTCCACCGCCTGGCGCTTGCCGATCGGCAGGTCGCCGACCACGTCGCCGGGATGCAGGCCGTGGCCGGGAAAAATGCCGTCGAGCGAGGCCATCAGCAGCGCGCCGGCGCGCTGCCGCCAGCCGATCGCGCCGCCGCCCGGCTGAGCCACGTGCATGTTTTCCGCGAGCGTCAGGTTCGCGCACAGCGACAGTTCCTGGAACACACAGCGGATGCCCAACCGCTGCGCCTCGCGCACGCCGAAGCCGCGGGGGATGTCGCGGCCCGACAGCATCAAGCGGCCGCCGTCCGGCGCGAGACTGCCGCCGAGGATGTTCATCAGCGTCGACTTGCCGGCCCCGTTGTGGCCGACGATGCCGACACTCTCGCCGCGCGCGAGGCGCAGGTCCACGCCGCGCAGCGCCTGCACCGCGCCAAAGGAGCGGCGGATGCCCGCCGCTTCGAGCAGCGGCCCGCCGCCCTCCCCCGCCGCCTCGTTCACATCCGGCACATCAGCGCTTGGACTTGTCGATGAAAGCGATCACTTCCTTCTGCGAGTACTCGACGTTGACGACGCCGCCCGGCTCCGTGTCCTTCAACGCGGCATCCAGCGTGGCCTGCGTCACCGTGGACAGCGGCAGCAGCATGTCCTTGGGCACCTTGGCGCCGGCGAGGACCTGCTGCGCGACCCAGAACGCAAAGGTCGACGAGCCCGGAGCGATGGAGGCCGACATCGTCTGGTAGCCATTGGCATCGCGCTGCTCCTTCCACCAGGTGAGCTCGTCGTGGCGGTTGCCGAGGAAGATCACCGGCGTCGGCCGGCCGGCCGCTTTGAAGGCCTGCGCGACACCGAAGCCGTCGCCGCCCTGCGTGGCCACCACCGAAATCGGCGGCAGCGTGGACAGGATGCCGGCCACTTCCTTCTGCGCCACCGTTTGCGTCCAGTTGCCGTGCACCGAGCCGACCTGCTTGAACTGCGGGTGCTTCTTCAGCGCCTCCACCGTGCCCTGGTGGATCTCGTCGTCGACGAACACGCCGGCCAGGCCGCGCACCTGCAGCAGGTTGCCCTTCAGCTTGCGCTCGGCGAAGTAGTCGATCTGCATGCTGCCGAGCCGCTTGAAGTCCACTGCGATGCGGTAAGCGCAAGGCTCCGTGACGACGCCGTCGAACGAGACGACGACGATGCCGGCGTCGCAGGCCTGCCTGACGGCGCCGTTGAGCGCGGTCGGCGAGGCCGAGTTGACGACGATCGCGTCGAAGCCTTGCAGGATCATGTTCTGGATCTGCGCCGCCTGCGCGGTGGCCTGGTTCTCGGCGGTCGTGAAGCTGGGCGCCGCGGCCACGATGCCTTTCGCGACGGCGTCGCGGGTCACCTTGTCCCAGCTCTTCAGCATCGCCTGGCGCCACGAGTTGCCTGCGTAGTTGTTCGACAGTGCGATCTTCTTCTTCGCGGTGTCGGCCGCCATCACGGCGCCCGGGAATGCAGCGCCCGCCAGCAACGCGGCGGCGAGCGATCGGAGGACGAATCGACGGGCTCTCATGTTGTCTCCTCTGTACGGCTGGGGGCGCCATGACGGCGGCTGTCGTCATTCATATGACGATTCGGAAATTATGTCATACCAATGCCATGCACGGGAGCGCAAACGGGTTCCCTGGCTCGGCAGGCCGCTGCCTCGCCCGGCGGCCGGGCGTGCCGTGGGCGCCGATGGCGTGACGCTTCGCACGTGCGCCGGGGTCTACCGCCGCGCAGCGGCGGTCGATAACGGTAGTCTTCCCCTTGCCATGACAACGCCCGCCTCGTCCCTCCTCGACCGCGCCGCCTCCGCGCCCGCGATGCCGAGCATCGAATCGGCGGCGAGCGAGCGTGTGCGTGCCTACTCGGCGCGCGCCGCACGGGCGGGCACCCAGCCGTCCTCGCAAGTCGCCGCGGCGCTTGCGCAGCTGGCGCGGCTGCAGGCGGGCCTGCTGTCGCACACGTCCTTGCAAGCGGCGGCCATCCAGCTCGTGTCTGATCTGGCGCAAGAATTCGGTTGCGAACGCGTGAGTCTCGGCCTGCTGCAAGGGGCACGGCTGCGTCTGAAGGCTTTGTCGCACGGCGGCGCAAGCGAGTTCCAGGGCAGCGCGGCCCGCGAGCTCGAAGCCGCAATGGACGAGGCGCTCGACCAGGACGCGGCGATCACAATCCCCGAGGCAGACGATGCGATACCGCGCATCGTCTTCGCTCACGGCCCGCTGCTCGCGCGGGGCATAGTCGCGGTGGCGACCTTGCCGCTGCGCGCCCATGGCGCGCCGCTCGGCGCCATGACGCTCGAATGGCGCCATGCGCCGCTGAGGATGGCGGCCGACCTCGCGCAGCTCGAACACCAGCTCGCACTGCTCGCGCCGACGCTCGCGCTGCTGGTGCGCAGCGAACTGCCGCTGCGCGCGCGCCTGAAGGCCCGCGTGGCCGGCGCCTGGCGGCACAGCCCGGCGCGCCGTCGCGTCGTCGTGCTCGGTGCCGCCGCGCTGGTGCTG
>DATKCI010000045.1:0-29938 GCA_035513255.1 Piscinibacter sp.
TCGGCCATTAGCGCGCCGAGCTCTTCGTCGCGGCGCGCGCGCTCGGCGGGCGCGAGCTGCTTGCCCATGTCGCGCTCGAGCCGCTCCACCACGCCCCAGCACCAGGCCGCGCGCTGCCCCGCGCCGCGCTGTCGCTCCAGGCGCGCCAGCAGCTCGAAGCACTCTTCCACCCCATGCCGGGCACCGGAGCGGCGGAAGTGCGCCAGGCTTCTCAGCAACAGCTCGCGGGCCGCAGCGGCGTCGCCCTGGGCGGCCCTCAGCGCGGCCAGATTGCGCAGGGAGATCCCAAGCCCCCAGAAGTCGTCCAGCGCCTGGTTCAGGACCAGGCCTTCCTGGAAGCACCGATCGGCCTCGGGCCAGCGCCCATCCGCCATGGCCAGGTTGCCCAGGAAGTTGCACAGCGCACCTTGTGCGCGCGTTTCGCCCAGCGCGACGAAGAGGGCCAGGCTCTGCCGGAAGCTGGCCTCGGCCGCGACCGGCTGGCCGAGGCCACGCTGGGCGGTGCCCAGGTGCATCAGGGCCAAGCCCTCGAGGTTGCGGTCGCCGATCTCGCGCGCCATGGCCAGGCACTCGCCGGCCTGCGCCAGCACGGCCGCGTGATCGTGCCGGTCACGGGCGTTGACGCACAGGTTGTTCAGCGCCTTCGCCTCGCCGTGCCGGTGGCCCAGCCGGCGCTGCAGGGCCAGCGAGTCCTCGTACAGGCGGCGGGCTTTGTGGTACTGGCCGCAGGTCCGGGCGACGATGCCGGCCGCGTTGCTGGCATCGGCGCGCAGGCGTTCGGGCAGCCCCTGCGCCTCGGCCTGCGGCAGTGCCTCTTCGAACCAGTCGAGCATCTCCTGGGCATAGCCCTTGGCCTGCCAGTAGCGCCACAGGTCGGCGGCCAGATGCAGGCCGCTGGCGAGGGCGTGGTGGCGACTCCAGGACAGCAGCGCCCGCAGGTTGTCGTGTTCCGCGGTCAGACCCATGTAGCCGGCCGCCTGTTGGGGCCCGCCCAGCTGGGCAGCAAAACGCTTGCACTGGCCTTCGTACCAGTGCAGCACCTGCTGCTTCACAACATCCACCAGCCCCAGCTCCTCCAGCTGCGACAGGCCGAATTGGCGGATGGGCTCCAGCATGCGCCAGCGCGGCGGCGCCACGGGGTCGCCTGTCGCCGGCTGCGTCAGCACCATGGACGCGCGCAGCAGCCGGCCCAACGCGTCGGCCAAGGGCTCGGCACCCAGGGCCAGGTCTTCGCAGGCGGCGGCCGCGCTCTCCTGGGTCCAGCCGCCCAGAAAGACCGACAGCCGCAGGAACACCGTTTGATCGACGTCGCCGAGCAGACGAAATCCCCAGTCGATGGCCGCCGCCATGGTCTGATGGTGCCGCATGCCGTCGCGCGCGCCCACGTTCAGCAGGCCGAGGCTGTGGTCGAGCCGGGCCGCCACCTGGGTCAGCGAGCGCGGCCCCACCTGCGCGGCCACGAGTTCCAGTGCCAGCGGCAGCCCGTCCAGGCCGCGGCAGACCTGCGCCAGCGGCCCGGCGTTGGCGGGCGTGAGGGCAAAGTCCGGGTTGTGCTGCCGGATGCGATCGACCAGCAACTGAACCGAAGGCACCTGCGCCAGCGCGTCGGGTGGCGTGTTGCCGACGTCGGTGGCGTCGGGAACCTCCAGCGCCGGCACCGTCCACACCACTTCACCGGCGATGCGCAAGGACTCGCGGCTGGTGCAGAGCAGCTGCAGGTCGGGCAAGTCACGCAACAGCCGTGCGGCCAGGTCGGCGCAGGCCTCCACGAGGTGCTCGCAGTTGTCCAGCACCAGCAGGCTTCTGCGGCCCGACAGGCGCTGGCTCAGGGCCTTCATGGGGGCCACCAGCGGGTCGGCATCACCGATCGCGCCGGCCACGGCCGTGGCCAGCAAGGCGGGGTCGCTCAGGGTTTCGAGGCCCACCCACCAGGCGCCGCCCGGGTAATGCGCACGCACGGCCATGGCCAGTCCCATCGCCAGCCGGGTCTTGCCCGAGCCGCCGGCACCCGCCAGCGTGAGGCAACGGGTCGAGGCGAGCCGTTGCTGCAATGCCGCCAGAGCCGCTGCTCGCCCGAGCAGCGGCGTGGCCGCGGCCGGCAGCCAGCCCTCGAGGCGGACCGACGCGCCTTCGTGCGGCCGCTCCGTCTCGGCGTCGACCGCGGCTTCATCGGGCCGGACAGCACCGACGGGCGGTCGGGTGAGCGGCGCGGTGAAACGATAGCCCCTCCCTGGCACCGTCGTGATGGCATGGTGGCCCAGCACCTTGCGCAAGGCGCTGACCTGAACCGGCAGGTTTCCTTCTTCCACCACCTGGCCGGGCCAGACCAAGGCCAGCAGTTCGTCCTTGCCGACGACGCGATCTCGGCGCTCGACGAGCGACAGCAACAGATCGAAGGCTCGAGGGCCCAGCGCGAGGGGATGACCGTGCAGGTAAAGACGGCGCTCCGCGGGTCTGAGCTCGACCGTTCCTGCAACCGTGTCGAAGCGCATGCCGCGCAGTCTATCTGCTGCTCGCGCGCGGTCAACGAGGCGGTGCCGACTCACCTTGCTAGCACGAGGCGACCTGGCTGGACTCATTCGTGCGTGCCCTGCGGCCGGCTCGTGCTGGGCGCAAGGTCGCGCTCATCGGCCGCCGCGTCGAAACCTGCCATGCGCGGTGAAATTGGAACTGCCGGGCCGGTTCGAACAGTGCGCGCGTCGAGACCGCAGAAGATGCGGCGTCGGCCAGAACGCGTGTGATGCGCCCGCGGTGACGTCACCTGGTGCTGCGCAGAATGTCGTTCGCGGGGCGATCATGGCGTCGCCAGGGGCATACCCAAAAAGGGCTCGCGTCCGGACACAGTGGACATTGACGCGCTCGACGCGGATGCGAGGCGGCAGAAGTTGTCCGCCGCAATCGGCCATGTGCTTCGAGTCGAGCCGCGGAATTCGGCCGGGAGGAGTAGTTGTCGGCAGACTGCAGCGGCAACGACGCATCCTCGCGCGGCATCGAACCTTGCAGAGTCAGTCCCCCCCGTCCCAGACCCGCCGGCGATGCGGCAGACCACGAGTGCGGCCTGCGGCCCGCACGGCGGACCCGCAGGGACAGTGCGACGCTTGGCCCGGCTAACGCTTGGGGGTTACCGTTGGATAAACACCATGGTCGGTATGGAGCCGCGTTGCCCAAAGCTGTCCTTCACTGACGACAACTCCTGGCCGTTATGAACAGCTGTTCATAACGGCCATTAGGAGTCGTTGGTCTCGGCGGCGCAAAGCGGTCGATCGAGCGCGACGTTGGCCGCTACGGAAGAGCTGATCGCCTCCATCGGACGCGAGCCCGGTGGATGATGCGTGTCAACCATGGTCTTCGCCTGACGTGAGATCAGGTGGCTCGCTGGATGTGCTGGCGCCCTCCGAACGCGCTTTCGCATCATCGCTCAGATGCCGCACGATCGCGATCGTCTTGCGGATATCCGCTTCGCTGAGAGCGACGCCCATGGTCGATGCGATCGAAAGGAACTGGGCGTTGAACTCGCGGTAGCGCGCGTCGCCTTTGCGCGTCAACCGCACGAGCTTCGAACTTCGGTGCTTCGGATTGTCGATGAATTCCACCAGCCCCTCGGCCGCAAGCTCATCCGCGAGCCGCTGCATGCGCTGACGGCTGGTGGGTCGCATCTGGGCGATCTGCGGCACGGTGAGCGGACCAAGTAGCGCGAGGCTTCGTATGAAGCCGAAGGCACCGCCGCCCCAGCTGGTGATGAGCCCCGTCTTCTGGCCGACCGCCCGTATCCTGAAGAAGCACTGGGCCACTTCGAGCATCAGCTCCGCGACCGCCACGGCCTTGCTGTCGACGATTGGGGCTGCCCCTGTCCTTCGGCGCACCCCGGTCTTGTGTCGTGTCGATGCCATAGCCTCCGTTCCTCTTGTACTAGTTTCTCTAGTTGACACCGTGGTTGTCAACTTGCAGAATGACACCATAGTTGTCGTTTTTGCAGAAGTGGCATGGTCATGAACCCGGCTGAGCAACAAGAGACCGACACCATAACCGCGGGCGTCATCGCGCGACCGTCGGGTCTCTTTCTCGCCGCTCTTCTGCTCGGTTTCATGTCGGATCGCCTGCTGCCCTTACCGTTCCCGGTGCCGTCGATCGACGGGGTCCACTGGATCATCGCCGGCTCCCTGAGCCTCATCGGTTTCGCGCTCTTTGGCGCAGGCATTCGCAACTTCTCACGGGGAAAGACACCAGTACCCACGAACCAGCCCACTCGCGCGCTGGTGACGACCGGCATTCACGGCTGGACCCGCAATCCCATCTATCTGGGCATGTTTCTCCTGTACGTCGGCATCGGCGTAGCCGTGCGCAGCCCGTCGATCCTCATTCTTACGCTGCCCCTTGCGATCGCCATCCGCTACGGCGTCGTCGCACGCGAGGAGGCCTACCTGGAGCGCCGCTTTGGTGACACCTACTCCGATTACAAGGCACGGGTCCGTCGCTGGGTGTAGCCGTCGGGAAAGAGCGCCAACCCTATGTGTTTGGAGGCCGATGTGAGATCGCGCCTAATTGTGATCGGCGTTCTGTCGCTCATGCTCGCCTCCTGCGCGACGACCCCGACGCTCCAGGAGGCCAACGATGCCGTGCTGGTGCTCAGAAGGCACGGAAGCTGGGCATGGGCCATGGGCATTGCCCTGATCTGGGCCGATCTGGTGTTGCCAGTCCCGCAGACTGCTGTGATCGCCGCGCTTGGCATCATCTACGGGACGCTGCTCGGCGGAGTACTGGGCAGCCTCGGCCTGATCACCGGCGGCCTTCTCGGCTACGGCCTGATGCTCACTTCTGCGCGGCGCTTCGCGCAGCGCATCGTTGGGCCTCGGTCTCTCAACAAGATGGAGAGGTTATTCGACCGGGGCGGTGCGTGGGCGATCATCCTCACCCGCAGCCTTCCCTACAGCGTCCCCGAGGCCATGGTCTTTCTCGCCGGACTTGCAGGCATGCCGATCAGAAAATTCACCGCAGCGCTGACCATCGGCAGCGTGCCCACGGCATTCGCTTTCGCAGCCATCGGCGCTGGCTGGGCGGACCAGCCGCTCGTGGCCCTCGCTGTGAGCTACGTGCTCCCCATCCTCCTGCTACCCATCGCGCTCTATCTCATGCGGCTGCGAGCACAGTAGGAATGTCAACATTGGTCATCATTCTCCGCACGGCCTGCGTGCTGGCCTTTGCGGTACCCTGTTGCTGGTCGTCGATCCCAGTGAGACGGCGGCGCATCCTGCGCGGCGTGCTCACAGCGCTTGTCGCGCTGACCTTTCTTATCCTCTTGAGTTGCGCCATTCCGGTTCGGGTACGGACCGGCGAGCTGGCCGCTCCACCTCTGCCGGTCGTCTATGGCGGACCGCCCGTCGACATGTCGCGCCGGGTCTGGGTGGATACAGACGCTGCCTGCGGCTATGCGCTCTTCGCCGATGCCGACGATTGTTTTGCGCTTCTCGTCCTGCTGCGCGCTGCCGAAATTGAGGTCGTCGGAATTTCCGTGGTGGACGGGAACGCACCGGCGGCCGCGGTGGAGCGAATCGCGCGCGATCTCATCGCACAGCTGGCTCACTCGCCGGCCCAGCCGATCTATCGTGGCTTGGCCGCTCGCATGGCGCTCCAATCGGCGCTGGCGGAAGCCCCGCTTACGATCGTAGCTCTCGGTCCGCTGACCAACATCGCCGCGGGCTTGCGCGGCCGCCCGGACCTCATGCGCAACGTGGCACGGCTCGTGGCTGTAATGGGCCGCCGGCCGGGCCATCTTTTCCACCCGGCCGAGGGGCGAGGCAACGGGATTCTGTTCGGGCACGGACCCGTGTTCCGAGATTTCAACTTCGACAAGGATCGCGCCGCCGCGAGCGAAATCGTGGCGATGAATCTCCCGATCACTCTCATTCCGTACGAAGGTGCGCGGAGCGTGCGCCTTGCGGCCGCCGATCTGGCAAGGCTTGAAACAGCTGGGGGTGCCGCAGCTTGGGTCGCGCAGCGCGCGCGCGGCTGGCTGAAGTTCTGGGCCAATGTCGTGGGCCTCGACGGTTTCTACCCCTTCGACGCGCTGGCCGCCGCCTACACAATCGAGCCGAAGCTGTTCGGCTGCGCGAACGTGGCCATCTGGGTCGCTAAAGATGGGAGGCGCTGGGGCGGCAGGTTCGGTCCTGTGGGCCTCCTTGTCGGGCTCGAGAGCGAGCGTGTCGAGCAGCCGCAGGCGAGTGGCTCGGCCTACTACTGCCCCCGCATGTCACTCGTGATGCACGGCTGGCTCATGGCGCGGCTCATTGACCGTTAGGGTGTGCTGGTCTCATGCAACTTCGAGCACGGCAACAAATGTCAACACTGGTCATAGTTCTCCGCACGATCTCCCTACTGGCCTTTGCCGGACCCATGTTGCTGGTCGTCAGCGGGCGTCATGGAGAGCTCAAGACGCGAGCAAGCCAGGAAGGCGACGGCCGAGCACCCGTGGTGGCAAACCTCTCAGCCTTCGGAGTGTTCGTCCCTTCGCTGCTAATGTTTTCTGGCAACGCTTGAGCTTCCGTCGTGCTGCCGCTGGCGCTGTCAGGGTGCCTTCTCGCGCTGGCGGGCGCGACCCTCGTCCTCAGATCCCGGGCCGAGCTGGGTCCGGCGTGGAGCTTGGTGCCCAAGGCAGATCAGGGCACGGGCCTCGTCACAACCGGCCCCTATCGCCTCGTGCGCCATCCCATCTACCTGGGCCTCACGCTGGTCGCCATGGGCCAAGCGCTCGCATTCGGCAGCTGGCCCGCCCTTTCGATAGTGCTGTCCACGATTGTCCCGACCTTCGCCTGGCGCGCCCGCGCGGAGGAGAAACTGCTCAGCCGCACATTGGGCGAGCGCTACGGCGTCTACCGACAGCGAACCAAGATGATCATTCCGCACCTTCTTTAAACCCTGCCCACGACGTGTCGACCAGCGGATCGCGTCGAGCTGCTCCGCGCGACGACCGTCGCGATCGTGACACGAACGCGCGGCTCACGAGGGCGCAGGCGAACAAGTTCGCGCAGATTGCGGACGACGGCCTGGCGCGCGCGATCCGCCCCGCGCACGGCACTGGCGACGGCGACACTGTGCTCGCGCTGGCCACCGGCACGGTGACGCGAACCCGAACATCGCCCAGTTCGGCGGCGCGGCTGCGGACGCACTGTCGCGCGCCATCGTCCGCGCGTTCCTCGCCGCGGACGGCATCCACACCGGCTCTTGCAATGTGAGCAGCTACTGCGAGCAGCTCAACCACCATGTCGATAGTGAACTTTCTCTCCTGCTTCCCGTGCGGATAACGGGCCCCGGCCGCATCAAGCGCCGCGCAGAGATCCCTGAAGGGCTTGCCTCCAATCCAACCAAGAGCCAGCTGCTTCAGGCTTTCGGGTGGCGTAGTGTCGCGAAGCCTTTCCTCCGGAGCCAGGCGGGTGAGCAGTGGCCACATGAGGTCGAGCATTTCGACCTCGTCGAGGGCGATGCTCATTGCAGCCACGTTGTCTTCGACCCACTTCTCAATCTGAAGCGCCGTGTCAACGCCAAGCAGCGTCCGGCCGAAACGGGCCTGCGTGTCGATGTCCGGAACCGCACCTTCGACCAGCGGCGCTGGCGTCGGGCAGAAGCCATTCGCCTCCTGAGAGCGCGAATCTCCAAGTCTGCCTGTCGCCGACGAGAGTGGCAAAGCGGGCGATCTGGTTGGTGTTCAAGGCAGCGTCTCGAATCGCCGAACGAGTTGTCTCAGCAACGCTTCGTTCGCGAGCGAAGCATGCGGCTCACGGTTGGCTGCAGTATCGCTGGCATCACCCAACCTAGCGATCGACCCGTGCAAGCAGAGTCAACCTTCTTCGGCCCCTGGGTCGTCCGAGCGACCTTTGTCATGGCCATGTTCGGCTGGGGCGTGGGCTTCTATGGCCCACCGATCTTCCTGCACACGGTGGTGGAGCGCACGGGCTGGTCGCTGGCGCTCGTGTCCACGGCAGTCACGGTGCACTATTTGTTTGGCGCACTCGTCGTCACTCGGCTGCCTCTTCTGCATCGACGCTTTGGCGTCGGGCCGACGGCTGTCGTGGGCGCCGCCGGCACTGCCTTGGGCGTACTCGGCTGGTCGGTTGCGGACGCACCATGGCAACTGTTCGCCAGCGCGCTCATCAGCGGCGCGGGCTGGGTGACGATGGGCGCGGTGGCTGTCAACGCCGCCATTGCGCCGTGGTACGCACGAGGCCGGCCGATGGCCTTGGCCAAGGCCTACAACGGTGCCAGCATCGGTGGGGTGGTGTTCTCGCCGCTTTGGGTGCTGTTGATCGCGCACTGGGGCTTCACGACCGCGGCCGCGGTGGTCGGACTGACGATGATCGTGGTGATGGTGGCAGTCGAACGCGGGGTTTACGCCCGGACGCCCGAGCGACTCGGTCAGTGCCCGGACGGCGATGCGCCGAGCGCGGCCGTGGCCAGCACCAATTCGCCCACGGTGCACGCGTTGACAGGACAGCTGTTGTGGCGCGACCGTGGCTTTGTGACCTTGGCGCTGGGCATGGCAGCGGGCCTGTTCGCGCAGATCGGATTGCTCGCACATCTGTTCTCGTTGCTGGTACCTGCGTTGGGCGCGCAAGCTGCGGGACTGGCGATGGGCTTTGCGACAGCTTGTGCGATAGGCGGGCGCCTCATCGTGGCGAGCGTATTGCCGTCAGGTAGCAACCGCCGCAACGTCGCCGCGCTGGCATACGGCGTTCAACTGGCCAGCTCGGTGATGCTGCTGCTGGCTAGCGAACAGCAGACCGCGTTGATCCTGCTCAGCGTGGCGCTGTTCGGTTCGTGCATCGGCAACGCGACCTCGCTGCCGCCGCTCATCGCGCAGGCGGAGTTCGCCAAGGAGGACGTGCCGCGTGTGGTAGCGCTGATCGTGGCGTTAGGGCAGGCTACCTACGCGTTTGCGCCGGCTACTTTCGGGGTCGTACTAAGTACCTCGACCACCGCCGGTGCGCGGATCGGCTCGGGCACATCGCTCTTCTTCCTGGCAGTGGCGGCGGTTCAGGGTATCGCGATCCTCTGTTTCCTTGCGGGCCGAAAACGGGCCTGAGGTCGAGGTCCAGGTGTCATTTGGATGGCTGCTGTGGTATTGGGCGTGGGCCCGCTCTGGGTCGAGGCTTGACAGCCACCCCGCCGAACTCGCCGTCGTGAACCTGTCGTCCGAATCGATGATGCCGATCAGCTGACATTCGTTGCCGACGGTCCCGGCCAAGAGCTGACGATGACGAACGGCTACTTCGAGGCCACTCGTCAAGCCGGTGCGAGGCGCTGGCTTGGCCCAGACGCCTGGGGGCCGCGCGTCGCATCCCTCGCATACGAGCGAGCCTAGCGGGTTCGAAGTACGAGTCTTCCCAGTGCAGCGCGATTCGCCACAGACGTCATAGCGTCAGTCACACCGTCAAGTGGAAATACGCGATCGACATGCGGGTTCAGGGCTTTTGTCGCGACGAGCTGCATCAAGCGTTCGCTCGCTGTCGCACTCTCGATCGGGAACTTCTCGGACCAGGCTCCGGCAACGACGCCGACTATCGAGTAGTTCTTCAGCAAAGGCAGGTTCATCGGCACGCTCGAAATCTCGCCGCTGGCGAAGCCGATCGGCATAAGGCGGCCGCCCCAGTTCATCAGGCGCGTCATCTCCGTGAACACGTCGCCTCCCACATTGTCGAAGCACACGTCCACGCCTTTGCCATCCGTGAGCGCCTTGATTCGGTCGCGAAGAGGCTCTGCTCGGTAGTTCACGACGGCGGTCGCGCCATACCTCTTGACCAGTTCGACCTTGCCGTCCGAGCCGACACCCGCGATCACTCGCGCACCCAGGTAGCGCGCGAAATCCACGGCCGACAACCCGACGCCGCCAGCCGCACCGGTCACGAAGACCGTTTCTCCTGGCCGCACTGCCGCTCGGCACTCCAGCGCGTACAGAGCTGTCTTGTAGGTATGGAGGACCGTAGAAGCCGTGTCGAAGTCGACACCCTCAGGAATGTGCACGGCTTTGGAGTCCGGCGCCGACATCACCTCGGCATACGCCCCGGTCCAATGGCTGCACGCAACCCGATCGCCTGGCTCGAAACCGGTCACTCCAGGACCCACGGCTCTCACGATCCCCGCGGCGTCAGTCCCTGGCACGAAGGGTGTGGCGGGCTTCATCTGGTATTTGCCGGACACCATCAAGCAGTCCATGAAGCTGACCGAGGCGGCATGAACGTCGATCAGCAAGTGGCCCGGCTGTGCGCTCGGCTCCGGCATCTCGCCGATACGAAGTGCGCACGGGCCGTCGAACCGATCGCATATCACCGCACGCATCGATTACCTCACGCTGAACCGTCATTACCGCTCGAATCGCTGCGATCTGCCGGAATCTCGATCCACGTCGCTCGCGCCATCGCGACCGGTGCGCCCGACGCCGAAAGAATCGCCGTGCCTGCGAGGCGCTTGCGTCCTTCGCCCCCCAAGGGCCAAGCCACGACCACGCACCGCTCGCCGACCTCGACAGCGCCGTCTAGACGAGCACACAACTCCCCGAGGAGAATGAGTTTGTCTTCCGGCGGCATGATCGCGAAGGCCCCCGCGCAGTCAAGCGCCGCCCAAAGAAACTCAGGCGGCACGCGTCCGGATCCGTCGGCGAGCGACTCGTGGGGCGTCCACGGTGCGGCCAGCACCGCGTCGTACGCTGTGGGGCCAGGGAAGATTCGCATCCCGTCGCCCTCGGCTCGTTGCGGGCCGCAAACGAAGCACGTGGGCAAGAGGTGGCGCGTGAATCCGACGTAGCCTTTCGAGGCGACATTGGCCTGCGCGAAAGTCGGTGTGGCAGGCGGGTCGATCCTGAAGTCGACGCGCTGCGCTTCGGCAATGAGTCGGTTTCCATCGAACAGTTGCGCTTCATCGTCGCTCGCCTCGACCCTCAGCTCCTGCTCCAAGGGAGGTGGCATTCGAAGCCGCACCTTCACCGGCCCAGAGAGGTATTGCGCAATGCGGCCGCACACGTAGCCGCCGTTGCCCGAATGTGGCGGGCCGTTGAACCTTCGCGGAATTACGATGCTTGCGGTGATCACCGGCGTCCGCCTCCGCAGCGCTGTCCCATAACAGCAGCCACTGGTTGGGTGGCGATCGACAGATGCTGCGCTCGTTTGTGTTTTGCTGCAATGGATGCGGCTACGGCAAGGGGGCAAAAACGAACTGAAATTCAGCCGTTCTGGTGCAACAACCACCAGTTGGGGGACTGATTAACGGCGTCCCAGGTGGAGCAACCGACCGGCGGCAAAGGGTCGCAACTTGCCGTCGGCGCCCTGATCGCTGCGGCCGACGCCGCTACTCAGGCGGGTCCGAACCAATCCGCGATGTGCGCCTGCGCGTCGTGCAAGGACGCCAGCACGGCGAGGCACACCGCACGCGCATCGTCGCTCGGTGTTTTCAGGTCCGGCACGATCACCGCCGACATGCCGGCGGCGAGGGCGCCGCGAGCGCCGTGCTCCGAGTCTTCGAACACCAGGCAGTCGTGCGGCGCCTGCTGCATGCGCTGCGCCGCGAGCAGGAACAGGTCGGGGTGCGGTTTGCCGCATGTCACCTCGTCGCCGCCGCTCCAGTGGTCGAAGAACCGCATCAGGCGGGCATGCTGCAGTCGCCGCTCCACCTCGGCCCGTTCGGTCGACGAGGCCACGCCGCAGGGCACGCCGCGTTCGTGCAGTTGCTGCAGCAAGGCGATGACGCCGGCCATCACCGCAAATCCCTGCGTCAACTGCCGCTGCGCCAGCATCACACCCACGCGCTCGCGCACCGTGTCGTAGGACACCCGAGGGCCCAGACGCTCTTGCAGCAGCCGGCGGCTGTCCGCCTCGCCGCGGCCGACCACCTGCAGGTAGTCGCGTTCTTCCAAGGGCGCACCGAGGTCGCGCGCCACCTGCAGCCAGGCGTCGCGGATCGGCCGCTCGGAATCGATCAGCAGCCCATCCATGTCGAAGATCGCGGCGCGAAAACGGGGCAAGGGCATCAGCTCAAGGTGTCGGGGCAGCGGCAGTCAGTGCCGTTCGCAACATCGTGTGGCTAGCCGCTTGCTCATCCGTGACACAGTAGGCGGCAGCGCTCCCGATGATGCAACCGGCACCCCCTTGGGCCCAGCGACAACTATTCTGTCCCTCGATGCAGATCCATGTACCCGACCCGGCTTACACGGGCTCCGAGCGAGCGCGAGCCCACTTTCGGCTGGCGGCAAAGATCGCGTTCAGTTTCGTGGCCTTGCTCTGGCTCATCTACTTGCTGAACTGGGGACTGGACCTGGAGCCAGAGCTGTCCGGCATCCGCCCGCGCCAGTTGGCTGGGCTGGCCGGGATCGTCTTCGCGCCCTTGGTGCACGCGAGCTTCGCCCACTTGATCGCCAACTCTCCACCGTTGCTGGTGTTGGGTACGGCGATCTTGTTCCTCTATCCGAATTCGGCGCTGAGAGCGCTGCCGGCGATCTACCTTGGAACCGGCATCGCGGTGTGGCTGTTCGGCCGAGACTCCGTCCACTTTGGTGCGAGTGGGCTGGTCTATGGCTTGGTCAGCTATATCTTCGTGGCTGGCCTGCTCCGACGCGACAGGCGGGCGATCGCCACATCCCTCCTGGTTTGCTTCATGTATGGCTCACTGGCCTGGGGTGTGTTGCCAACGCAGTCCGGGGTCTCCTGGGAAACGCATCTGGCAGCCGCATTGATCGGCGTGGCGCTGGCGATCGCGCTGCGGCGCTTGGATGTACTTCCGCCCAAGCGCTATGTCTGGGAAGGCGAAGAGGGCGAAGTGAACTCTCGTCCGAGCCCAGGCTCGGACGAGCCTGATCGGATGTGAGGTTGGCCGGTTTTTCCGCAAGCACCTTGCCCGTTCTAGTCTGGTGCCGCGCCTGCATCTTCGACAGGCCGAATGGCCGCAAGGATGAAGCTTCGGCCGAAACTGGGGGCTTCGAGGCGCCTGAGCCGCAAGGGCTGCTTCTTCAGTTCCATAGGCAGCGTTTGCTTGAACTGCTGGTAGTCATTCAATAACTTGACTGCCAGGTTGGGAACCTCCTCGGGCCGGATTGCGCGGTGCGATGTCAGTGCGCCAGTGCGGATGCCCGAAAGATCGGGCGGGGCGTCGCGCCAATCAAGCAGGCCTGGCCGCACGAGGTTCGAGAGTGACTGGGCCACTTGGTCGGAGTCTTCACCTTTGACGTCAATGCGGTTTGGGTCGAACGCCTCTCGTCATACGCATCACCGGATCGATCTCACTCATGACTTTCTCCTTTAGTTGCTCGCCGCCGCAGGCGGCGTGTGCGTAGTGGTGCCGGCAATCGCCCAGATGAAGCCGGCCAACTCGCGCGCCACGGCCACGCAGACTTTGTTGCGCTGCACCCCGCGGCCGTCGAGCACCGCGAATCGCTTGCACAGCCGCAGTTGCGCCTTCCAGGCCGTCGTGCGCACCTGTTCGCTCAAGTCTTCTTGACGCTGCTGTGCCTGACGCCCGATACGCGCCTTGAAGCGGTAGTTCCAAGCCGCTTCGGTCAGCAGCCGTCTGGCGTGAGCGTTGCCCGTCTTGGTGATGCTGCCACGCGAGACTTTGTCGCCGCTGGAATGCTCCGACGGCACCAGCTTCGTTGCTTCGTTCGGCCGCTGCCGGAACAGGTGCGCGCCGTGGCAGCGCTCTGGGGCGTGACGCGTGATGGGCTGCCACAGGCGCTGCAGCGGAGCCTGGCCTTTCATCTGCACGCGTTCGGGATCCTCGACGCGCAGTGAACAGTATCCGGCGGCCTATGACATCGCGAACGCCGGCTTGCGCGTCACGAACGGCAGTCTGTTTTCGGTGGTGAGCAGGAAGGCGTGGTCGTGCGTGACCGTCAACTGGGGTTCGCACATCCCGTCGGTGATGATCAGGATCGGCGAGTCCTTCGGAAAGTCGCGCCGGGATTCGAGCAGCCCGATCGCGGGCTGCAACACCGTGCCGCCCCGTCCACGCACCGTCGCGCGTACGGCCAGCGAGTCGATCGAGACGAAACCTTCGTCGTAGGGTGTCGCATCGCAGTAGACGAGACGCACCTGACGCACCGCCTGCGCCTGCGAATAGCTGACGACCGCACCCGGGGCCTTGCCGAGTTCGTCCCGCTGCATCGAGGCGCTGGTGTCGATGATGACGCCGAAGGTCCGCGTTGCGCGCTGATCCTCCGGTTCGACGAAGCGGGGCCGCGGCAGGTCCGGCGTCGCAGACTGGCGGCGAGACGGACGGGCGTAGGTCCGCTTGCGCTCCGGCAGCGGAAAGCGTTCCTGGATCCACTCGGCGAGCTTGGCCTGCCATGGGATCGGTGGCTGGTTCAAGGTACGGATCGCTTCGACCAGGCCGCTCGGCAAGGTGCCGCGACCGGACGCCTGATGGTGATCCAGGCCCTGCAGCAGCGCGCGCTTGCAGAACTCCTCGCGGTCGGTGAAGAAGCGTCCGCGCGTGTCGTCGAGCATGTCGCAATCGCCGCCGCGCAGGGTGGACAGGCGGCGCCGGATGCGCAGGTCGCCGGCCAGGCGAAGGTAGATGTCCTCTGCGGCCCAGCCGCGCAACTCCTCGTCGAAGAGCAGCCCACCCTCCGGCGGGGCGCCCAGGCCCATCGTCACCAGCCAATCGTTGATGACGAAATCGCAGGCGACGTTCCACAGGTACGGATCGCGGCCCTGACGTCGGCTGCTGTGGCACAGCCCGGCATGCAGGATCTCGTGGGCGACGACGAACTTTGCCGACTCGAGGTTCAGTGCGCGCAACGGGTTGATGTAGATCTCGCCCGCGCCGACATGAATGGCGGCGATGCCGATGTCCATGCGCCGACACACGTCGGCGTCCTCGACGAGCTCGAACTGGGTCAGCAACGATCCGAGCAGCGGGTAGTGGGCGATCAGCCAGCGCTTGGCACGTGCGGCGGTGCTGTTCAGGTTGGCGCTCTCGCGCGCAGGCTGGTTCGCGTCGTGCTGGACCTGCAGGGCGCGCTTCGCGTTGTCGACCATGGCCTGGGCAAAGATCTGCTCGAGATCGACGGTCTGCTGCGCTGCCCGACTTGCCAGCGGGAGGGCGGCGGGCTCGGCAGCATCAGGTGGACCGAAGGCGATCGGGTCAGCGTCCAGTCGTGGCCGAGCGCCTCGCCCTGCGGGTCGATCTGCAGTCGCTCTGCGAGGTCTTCGAGGGGCAAGCGTCCCCAGGCGAGGATGTCGGCCGGTACGTCGACATGTTCCGGCAATTGACCGGGCTTGAGCGAGCGCCACCAGTGCAGCGCCGCCAGCTGTGCCGCCTGGTCGGCACGCGCCGAGTTCACGCCCAAGCGCCGCGGTGCGCCCAGCGCGAGGACCAGCGTGGCCAACGCGAGCACACCGCAGCCACTGCGGCGTCGTCAGGCGAATCGTGTCGTTGTAGAGGATGCGGGACTCGCCTTCCATCTGACAGTACGTCGCCGAGGCCCGTGCGACGTTCGGGTACCGGGAGGCTGCGTCGAAACGCAGCTCGCGCGCCACCGGCCCGAGCAGATAGTGCGTCGACAGCAGCCGCACTGCCTCCTCGTGCGGACGCGGCTTGCGCTGAGCGCGCGTCGACTTGCCCATGTCAGGCTTTCTGTGCCAGCAGGCGCGGCAGTTCCTTGGCGATGTCGAGCACGAACCAGTCGGGCACTCGCTCTCCGGCGTCGTTCTCCGTCAGCACCAGCTGCGCCAGTTCGCCATCGATGCGCGCCAGGCTCTTCAGCGACGCCTTCGCGGCCTGGGCGAGGTCCCGCGTCTCCCGGCCCAGGGTGGCTTCGCGTTCGGGCAGTTCCTTGACCAGTAGATCGCGCAGGCTCTGTGTCAGGAAGTAGGTGAGGTCCCGGTCCTCCGGGGCCGCGGGCCAGGGCTCCTCGCCATTCAGGATCCGATGCACGCTGAACTTGTTGCGGATCTGCTTCAGGAAGGCCTTGAAACCGATCGCGTGGTCGCGCGTGAGGCAGCCGAACAGCAGCGCGTCCAAGTGATCGGGAGCGATGTTCTCGCCGAAGGCATGCAACGCGTCGCTGACGCAGTGCCAGCTGCGCGGCGTCGAGAACGGTTCTTCCTTTGTCGGCGGCAACTCGGTGGCGAGCTGCGTCGGACGCGAGCGGACGTAGTCGAGCACCCAGGGGTGGATGCCATGATCCTGGGCCCACGACAACCATTCCCGGTGCGAAGGTTTGAGGTGGACATGGACCATGCGATTGACCAGCGCGCTCGGCATCTGCCGCGCCAGCGCGGCGTCGACCGCGCGGTTGCCTGCGCCGATGATGATGGAGCCTCGAGGCAGTCGGTATTCGCCGATGCGCTTGTCGAGGATCAGGCTGTAGAACGCCTTCTGGGTCTCGGCGCTCGCGATGTTGAGTTCATCGATCTGGTCGAAACCGCTTCAAGCGCTAGGCCCTGGGGGTGATCCGTGAATCGGTTGGCGAGGATCGCCAGGTCGCCAGGTCAAACCGAGCGGCATGGAACCGGTCGATCACGGTGGTCAGTGGCCGGCCACAACCGGACGGTCACGAGCGTCTGCTATGGCGGCGCGGCCTATGCCCAGTGGACTTCGGCACGGACAAAAGCCGCCGCGACGGCGTCACCGGCCAGCGCAAGCACGGCGCTGGCCACCATGATCCAGCGGAATCCTGCGACGAAGGCCTCACCGACCGCGCGGCGCACCGCGGCCGCGGCGGCTTCGCCGACGTGGGCCGGCAGCTCGACCGCAGCGAGCTTCGCGCGCTGCGCCTGTACCGCCGCGGCCAAGTCGGGCGGCACCTTCGCGGCCTGCAGCGCCGCTGGCGCTGGTGGCCGCCGGCGACAGCGACGGCATGACCGGGCAGCACGTGCTAGTGGACGCGGGCCTTGCGCAGCAGTCGGTGGTGACCTGAGCCGCGGATGCGGCCGGGCCTCTTGCGCAAGGCGTGAGGCCCGGCCTGCGGACGCTCAGAGTTGGTTCGTCAGCGACCAGTTCCACGTGACGTGGCTCTGGCTGGTGGTGCCTTCGATCCGTGTGCCGTCGGCGCTGAGCGTGCCTTCGACGATGAGCTGACCGGGCACGCGGGCCGGCACGTTGGCGAAGCCGCCGTCCGGGCAGGTGCCGGCGATCATCGTGTCCCAGACGCTGCCCACGTCCAGCCGGTAGCGGGCCGGCTGCACGCTGCGGTCGATGGTCAGCGCGCCCGGCGGCAGCGGCACGGTCGCGGGCGACGGTGTCGCACTGCAGACGATCTCGATCACCTGCACGCTCTGCGTGCCGTCGGCACGGTAGATCTCGGCATCGCCTGCCTTCCTCGGCGAAGACGTACCACTTGCGGGTGTAGCCGGCCTTCTGGTTCTCGAACGGGATTTCGCGCTTCTCCAGCACCGGTCCCGGCAGGCAGGCGACATCGGGATCGGCCTGGCAGGGCAGGCCCTCAGTGTGTGCATAGGGCACGAGCACCCGGGTCTGGCCGGTCTCGACGGTGGCTTGGCGGGGGGACAGGTAGAGGTTCAGATAACGAACGACGATGAAGTCCATCTCGTCGGCCGCAGCCGCCGCGGCGCGTGCTGCGGCGGGCTGGGCTCGTCCGGCCGCGGTCTGGCGGGCGGCCAGCGCTGGGTCGATCGACACCGTCAACATGCGTTCGGCCTTGTCCACCGCCGTCACGGGCACCGCGAGCCAGCTGCCGTCGGCCCGTTGCAGCGCCGCGCCCAGGCCGTCGGCATGGGCGTCCATCGCTGCGTCGTAGCCCAGGTTGAGCGTCAGCGGCTGCGAAGGCAGCGCTTGAACGCTGACGCGCACGCCTTCGCCGATACCCTCGGACAACGGGTTGGACGTGCGGCGCAGCGTCACCGCCGTCGGCCCCGCAACCGCACCGGTGGCCAGCGTCACGCGCACGCTGCCGTCGGCCGACGCGATGCTGCCGCCATTGGCGCCGACGTCGCCGGCGTCCGGCGTACCGTCCAGCGTGACCCCGCTTCGGTCACCACGGGTGCATGGGCCGTGGTGGTGGCGGCCTGCTCGGCGGTCGTGGCGCCGATGCCCTGCGCGACGACGCGGTAGGTGTAGGTCGTGACCTGCGCCAAGCCGTCGTCGACGTAGCTGTACTCCGCGGGGCCGAGCGTGGCGATGACGGTCCAGGCCGAGTCCGCGCTCCTGCGCTCCAACGTGTAGCCGCTGGCGCCGGAGGCCGGCGTCCACGACAGGCTGGTGGTGCGTGCCGAGCTGCCGACGGCGGTCAGCGACAGCGCCGCCGGCGCGCCGCTGCCGTCGTCCACCGGCCCGGCGCCGGTGTCCGGCGAGCTGCCGCCGCCGCAAGCGGCCAGCGCAGCCAGGCCCAGTGCAGCCAGCGTCAGCCGCCAGCGGGAAAGACAAAGCGACTTCATGATCGATCCTTCGATGTGTTCGGGTGGGGTGCGGCCGATCAGGCGGCCAGTGCGGGGAGGTCCAGCGCGCGTTCGAGCCGCGCGCAGTCGGCGGCTGCCAGGCGCAGCCGCGCCACCTGCAAGGCGCCTTCGAAAGCCGCGGCCGGCGCCGTGGCGCGCAGACCGAGCAACAGGTCGGCGCGCTCGCCCGGGTTCAGCGCCGGCAACATCCAGTGCAGCACTTGGGCCATCGCGCCGGGTTCGATCGACGACACGATCGCCAGGTGCACCTGCAGCAGCTCGGCGTCCGTGTACGCGGACCACAGCGCGGCGTTGTGCACCGTTTCCTCGACTTCCATGTGTTCGAGGTTCTCGGCCACGAACACGGCCAGGTGGCGGTAGAGCCGGAAGGCGGCGGCCGCATCGGGCGCGCACTGGAACGCCACCGCTTCGGCTTCGAGCGCGTCGATCGCAGCCAGGTGTTCCACGTGCTCGGCAGCCACGCGCAGGCTGCGTCCGGCGCAGCGCGCCTCGATGACGGGGTGCACGTGATGCTCTTCCTTCTCGACGTGGGCCCGGCACAGGTCCAGCAGCATGCGCAGTTGCGCGATTGCTTCCAGGCGCTGGCCGGCATCGCCGGCGTCCAGGCTGCCGAAGCGGGCCAGCGTGTCGACCATCGCGAGGCGAAGCGCCTTGTGGATCTGGGCGTAGAGGTCGAAGCGGGGCAGGGTGGTCGAATTCATGGACATCTCCTTGGGAAGGTTGGAAGGGGTTCGTTGCGCAGCCGGACTCACAGCCACAGCCGCATCAGCGCGAAGTCGCGGTTCGCGTCCTGCGCTTCGCCGGCGATCACGGCGCGCACGGACGGGATGCGCTCGTCGGGCTGCAGCACGATGGCGCGGCCCATGTCGGTCTTGCTGCCGGCAGCGGCATGCGACATCGCGCCGCCCTGGCCGAAGCTCGCGTCGAGCGTGCCCTCGGCGGTGAGGCGAAGCACGCCGAAGTCGCCTGCCGTGCCGCTGCCGCTGTAGATCCAGCCGCCGAGCAACAGCCGGCCGCCGGTCTGCCGCGCGATCGCGGTGGCCTCGTCCCAGTTGATGGCCGACATCGCGTGGCGGAATCGGCCGTCGGCCGCCGGGCCGAAGCGCGGATCCAGCCGGCCGTCGGGCATCAGCCGCACCGCCGCAAAGTCGTGGCCCACGTGGCCGGCGATCACCGCTTCGCCGGTGGGCAGTACGGCCACCGCATGCGCCGCGCCGATGCTCACATCGAACAGGCCCGCGACCTTGCCGCCGCTGCCGAAGCTCGCGTCCAGCATGCCCGCCTCGGTGAAGCGCGCGGCGGTGAAGTCGCCTTCGCCGCCCACGGCCAGCAGCCGCGGGCCGCCGTCCACCGTCTGCAACGCCATGCCGCGCACCATGTCGCTGGTGCTGCCGGGCAGCACGGGCGCCACCACCTTGCCGGTCGGCTGCGGTGCGGGCGCGCCGCCGCCGGTGGGCGCTTCGGCGATGGGTGCGTCGGTTCCGCGGCCGCAGGCGGCGAGGACGGTGATGGCGGCGGCCACGAGACTGCGGCGGACGGTGCGAGTGAACAAGTCGATCTCCTCGGTGAATTGCGGGTGTCGGCGAGGCCGACGGCGCAGAGATGGACTGTCCGCGTCAGCGCGCAGGCGCGCTGTTAGTTAACCGCTAAGGGCGAGCTAACTTTTCGTTAAACGGCGACGGCAGCGGGCCGCGCTGTGCGCCGGGGGCGCGGGCCCGCTGCGGAAAGGCCCGGGGCGCGATGGCCCCTATGATGTGCGGCGCGCCTCGCGTTCCGATGGCTGCCTCTCCCGCCGACTGCACCATGCCCCGACTGCCCGACCGCTGGGTCCAGCACCTGGAATCCGGCACTTCACATCGCCTCGGAGGCTGCGGCGCCGACGGCCGCCCCGAGATCTGCCGCGCGCT
The DNA here is from genome assembly GCA_035513255.1 of Piscinibacter sp. GTDB lineage: Bacteria > Pseudomonadota > Gammaproteobacteria > Burkholderiales > Burkholderiaceae_C > Albitalea. The sequence goes on from DATKCI010000045.1 coordinate 20,300, forward strand.
GGCGGCACGAGCCGGCAGCGACGGCTGTATCGAGGTGCTGCTGGCGGCCGATGTCGGGCGCGCCGTCATCGCGGCGGTGCAGGCCACGCAGCGCGTGGCGCACGTGGCGGCCCACCTGGGCACGAACGTCGCGCTGCAGACCAAGGGCAGCGATGCGCAGGTGCTGCCCGCCAGGCCCGAGCATCTTGAACTGCTGGCACGTTGCCGCGACCGCTTCGCCGAGGTGGTGCTGCGCCACGGTGTCAGCCGCGATCAGATCATGAACGTCTGGTACGACGTCGATCTCCCACTGCTGCGCTGCCTGCGCTTCACGCCTTTCGAGGCCACCGACCAGACGCCTGGCCGCGACAGCGGCGGCGCGGTTGAGTTGCTGACGTGAGCGGGCCCGCGAACCCGATGCCGCCCGCGCTGACGTTGCGCGCGGTGCGCCGCCTGCTGGAAGGGGCCATCCCGCCGGCCATGTGTTCGTGTCCGAAGACGGCGTGCCGCATGTGAACTACCTGCTGCACGTCGAAGTCGTGGACGACGAACACGTCGCGCTGACCTTCCAGTTTGCGAGCCGCAGCCGCGACAACGTGCTCGCGACACGCCGCGTCGCGCTGTGCGTCGAGGACCCGCTGGGCGGGGCCGGCGTGGTCGTGCGCCTGGACTACCTGCGCACCGATACCGAAGGACCGGTCGTGGAGCGGCTGCGCGCCAAGGTGGCCGCCGTGGCCGGCCACGCCGGCATGGAAAAGATGTTCAAGCTGCGCGGTGCCGACGTGTATCGCGTCGAAGCCGTGGAAGCGATGGACCAGCGGCATGCGCTGGGCTCGATGGCATCGCGCTGCGACCTGACCGCGGGCGTGCGTCGCATGGGCGAGGCACTGGCCGAGGCCGCCGACATGTCCACTCTGCTGCGCGTCTTCCTCGCCGGGCTAAAGGACGAACTGCTGATCGAACACTCGATCGTGTGGGTGCTGGACGAAGAACGCCAGGGCCTGTACAGCTTGGGCAGCCTGGGCTACGACCAGCCGGGCACCGGCGCCGAATTGCCGCTGGCCGAAGCGGGCCTGGCGGGCGTGGCGGTGCGCGAGCGGGGGCCGGTGCGCATCGGCCAGATGAGCACGATGGTCGATCGCGCGCTGATGCAGCGCGAACGCGCCACGCAGCGGGGGCTCGATGCTGCAGTACGGCGCCCGATCCCGCTGCCCGGCCTGGCGCGGCCGCGCAGCCAGATCGCGGTGCCGCTGCGCGCGCGCGGTCGCACGGTGGGCGCGCTGCTGGTGGAGAGCGACCAGAGCCAGTTCTTCAGCTACGACGACGAGGACGCCCTCGCTGCGGTGGGCGCCGCGCTGGCGCTCGGACTGGCGATGCTGCCGGCGGCCGACGTGCCCGACGTGCCCGACGAGCCGGTCGCGCCGGCCCCGTCGGTCGCGGCGCAGCCGCCGGGTCAGCCGCTGCGCATCCGCCACTACGCGCGCGACCACAGCGTCTTCATCGGCAACGAGTACCTGATTCGCGGCGTGGCCGGCGCCATCCTCGCGCGCGTGGTGCGCCAGTGCATCGCCACCGGCAACGAGTTCTTCACCACGCGCGAGCTGCGCCTGGCCGGTGACGACCTGCGCCTCCCGGACGTGCAGGACAACCTGGGCGTGCGCCTGCTGCTGCTGGAACGCCGGCTGGCCGAGCGCGACTTCGGGTTGCGCATCGAACGCGTGGGGCGCGGACGCTACCGCCTGCTGGCGAACGGGCCGCTGCAGATCGTCGCCGGCGACGGAGCGCCGGCGGGCTGACGCGGCGTCAGGCCGCCGCGCGCCCGCGCCGCCGGACCAGGCTGACGACCGTCGCCAGTCCCCCCAGCAGCAGCCACGCCTGCGAGGGCTCCGGCACCGGCGTGACATCGCCTACGCGCACCGCGACCGCATACGCCTGTGCCGACACCGGAAACACGTTCTGCGACCCGCCCTGCGCATTGAAGTACCAGGCCATCCCCGGCGCGTCGTCCAGCGGCGTGGCGGTCCAGTACGGCGCGGGCTGCACGTGCTGGAACGGGCCCAGGTCGGCGGGCGGCAGCCCCGCGGCGTTGCCCAGCACGTCGTACCACAGGGCGCCGATCTCGCTGGTGCGGCAGTTGAAGCCGAAGCAGGCGCTGGACTCCGGCAGCCGCCAGTCGTCCACGTCGCCCCAGACAAGCGCGTCGGCCCAGGCCTCGGCCGCGCCCCAGGTCATGCGGCCGTCGGTGCGGTGCGTGCCGTCGTCGAAGGCGCTGCCGGCGCCGGCGTTCCAGTCGACCAGCCAGGTGAGGTTGGACTGGGTGTCGTAGACCATGCCGCCGGGCCGCTCCAGCAGCTCGGCATCGGCCTGCGTGGCCGCCACGGCCAGCAAGGCGGCGGCCAGGGATCGAAGGGTGGGTTTCATCGTCGTTTCCTCTTGGGGTTGAAATTCAAGCGGCCTGCGGCATCGGCGGCTGCCGCTGCGGCCAGCCGTGCAGTCCTGAAGGCCCGGATGCAGCCCGCGTGCGGCTGGCGCCGGGCGCGCCTCAGTTCAGCAGCGCGGCCAGGCGCGCGAAGTCCAGTGCGTCGACGGCGTCGCGCATCGGCGGGTGGTAATCCGGGTTGCCGGTGAGCTGCCGCGCACAAACGGTGATCAGCTGGATGCGGGCGCGGTGGCGGCCGTCCCAGGGGAACTGCCGGTCCAGCTTCACGATGCGCTTGAGCGGCCGGCCGGCGTCCGACGCATTCGGCAGGCGGTGCTTGCCGTTGCCCAGCCGGTAGGGCTCGGCCAGCCGGTCCGGCGCCATGGCCGCACGCGTGGCACGCAGGTCGTCCAGCTCGCTCACCAGCATCTGGCGCCCCTTGGCCAGCTGCGCGTGGTACATGGCCTCCTTTGACTTGCGCTGCCGGGCGCCGAGCAGCAGGCTGTCGGCGGCCTGCGCGTTCAGCGGGCGGATCTGCTCGGCTTGTCGTTCGGCGGCCGCCAAGTCGAAGGGCTTCATCGCGTTCGCATGGCGGCGGTCCCAGTCGGCGATTCGGCGTTGCTGCTCGCGTTCGTACAGTGCCAGCATCTCGCCCACCGTCACGGCGATCCACGGCAGCCGCCGGCCGGGCCCGATGACGGCGCATTCGCGATAGGTGGGCCAGCCCTGGAATGACGGCGTGGGATCGCCTTCCAGGTAGGTGACGAGTTCGTCGTCGTGCAGCCAGCGGTTCAGCGTGGCTGCCGGCGTGTTGATGAAGATGCTGATGCCGGCGCGCGCGCCGATGCGCTCGGCGGCCTGCGGCGACACGTCGCAGGGGCCGCGGCCCCAGGTCTTGGGTCCGAAGCCTTGGGCGTGGGCCACCGCCTGGTACGGCATCGTCAACGGATCCAGGCTCTCCATCACCTCGCGCTTGAAGCGCAGGCGCACCTCGGGCAGTGCGAGCAGGCCGGGGTTGGAGCGCAGCATCTGCTCGAGCGTGTCCATCGCCGCGTGCAGCGGCCGGAATGCGGCCTGGCCGATGGGCCCGGCGCTGCTGACCTCCTCCATCACGCTCGCGGCCCAGCAGGCGGGTTCGGCGCGGGCGCTGGCCGCGGCGAGCAGGGCGGTGCACAGCAGGCACTTAAGGGCAGAGAACGGGGACCACGGTGCTTTCATCGCATCTCCTGCGGTAGGCAAGGCTGCGCCGCACCGGGCCCAGGAACGGCGCCGGCCGGTGGCATCTTGCAGTGAGGCCGGCACGCGGCCGACATGGGTGTGACTGTGCGGCGGGCAGGTCGCGCGCACTGCTAGTTCGCGATTAAGGGCTTGCTAAGTTTTTGCTAACTGCCGTAGCCCAGCCCGTGCGACAGTCATGCACTCTGACGCGTGCCGCTGGTCCGTGCGCGTGCGATGACGCGCGCCTCGACGGACTCGAGCTGATGCTCGAGGGCGGGCGGATGGGACCGCCGGACCTGTTCGAGCGCTAGATCTCGCAACTTGAACGGCGCCGAGGCGCTCGAGACGATGGTGCCCACCAAGTATCCATGCTCTCGTCAAAGTAGCGCTCGAGTGAAGCAACGGCGTGGTTGCGCGCGTCCTCGAAACTTCAATCGTCATACAGCCTGTGTCTCTCGACTCCGGCGAGGGGATAGAGGTAGGCTCTCGCCACATGAGGATCTAGACGTTCATTCCCGAGACCGGCAATTGTCCGAACCGGTTCAGCACGGATACCGCCGGACGAAAACAACTATCCAAGCGGCTGTGTCAAGCAGCTGACGGGATCTCCTTTGGCGCGGCATGTGTTTCAGGCCTTTGGTCAGGCGGCGTTACCCTCCACCAACCGTTGGATGACGCGTCGGGCGCGGTTTGCACCAGCGGCATGAATATCCAACGAAGTCGCGCGCTCGCCGAACGCGGCCATGTTCCGGTACTGCACCTCGCAACTGGCGAGATTCTGGGAATCAGACGAAGAGCGACTTCGAGGGCTGTGAATGCGAAACTCAAAACTATTGCGCGCTGAAAAGCCGGGGCTGCCTGATGACGGAGCCGCTGAACTGGACAGACGGGGCACCAAGCTCATGTTCACGTACCTTGGACTTCGTGCCCTACGATCATGAGAATGTTCTGCGCCGGTCAAGGTGCCGTTGGTCGAACGCATACTCAAGACGTGATCGTCGTCGGAACTTCGTGATCGCGTCCGACAGCGAAATGAGCTGCTCCCTTCTGCCTCAACACTGGAAGAGCCACCACAGGAAGTGCATGTCCAGCAGTCCCCTTGCCGGGGCGTCCTGTAGGCGCTGCTCGACGAGCGACAGGACTCGGTTGAGTTTGGCTGTGCCGCATCGGGATCCCACTTCGAAGGTCTACTTTCATGCAATTCGCAGGACGGCATCGAATGTCTCTGAAGGGTCGTCAAGCGACTGTCGCCTTCAAAACCTGCTTGCCAAATAGCGGGCGTAGATCCAGCCGAGGTCAGCCGCCACTACGGCCGTCCAACCGTCCACGCAATGCCCAGTCCGATCGCCCGTGGCGGCATCTGGACGGCAGGGAATATCCGTCTGCAAAGCAGGCATTCTGGTACTCAAATGTGTAGCAACTGTTCCCACGGACCGGCCGCAAAGCTGCATCACGCGCGTCGTCGATCGGTTGCGAAGCATCGCTGCCGTGAGTCGCTCCCCCTTTTCGTTGACCAGCAGCGCGAGCACGCGCACCTTTGACTTCGGCGTCTGAGCTGTCTTGTAGGCTGCGATCTCGTCAAGCAGGACCTTGAGTTCGCCATCGATGACTATGCGAAGCTTCGCCTTCGTCTTGCCCTGTTGGACGCGCAGGATGCCGCCTGAAATGTCGGCTTCGCTCATGCGCAACACATTGTGAACGGCGATCAGGAAGCGCGCCTATTCGGCGGCGAGACAGCGCTTCTTGGCCAAGCGGTGGAGTGAAGTGCCGTTTCTGGTGAGCGGCGGCGAGGCGGCGCTTCTGGGCTGATCGTTCTTCGCGAGGAAGTCGTCAGGCAGGCCGCCCTGCAGGGCGGCCTGCCTGACGGGCCGCGTACTTTGGTGGGCAGCGCTACTCGGTGAGTGCGGTACAACGTGCGCCGTGCCCGAGCGGAGGCGGGCACGGCGTCGGCCTTTCGCGTGGCAGCTGGAACCGAACGTCGTGCCCTACACCGCGCCGAGAGGAGAGGATGCGGTCGCAGTGTATGCCGGAGGCCCGGCGTAACACCGGCACTGCACCGCCGCTGGCGTGCCTCGGGAGTCCTCCCGAGGAGCTGCGCAGCTGGTCGACCATTCCGCCCGCCTGTTCGTGTGTGCGCGTTGCCGCGCCGGCCTTGCAAGCGGCCATCGGCGAGGCGCTGCAGCGCGACGTGCCGCATCCCAACGCTGTGCGCCTGGCGCTCGAACGCGCGCGCGAGGAGCAAGGCCTGCCGCCGGCTCCATCGGGACAGATTGCGACGCTGGCCAAGCAGACCGGTGCCCACGGTCCGGTCGCCGTGCTGCAGCGGTCGACGCGGCGCGCAAGCGTGCCCCAAAGGCGCTGCAGACGGTGCACGGGCAGGCCCCTAGGGTGGGCCTTGCACCCACTGGAAAGCGCCGCCTTTGCACGGCGCACGCCCGAAGCGGTTCATCGGCTGAACTGTTCAGCTTCCGAGAGCCGGCAGCCGGCCTACCGGCGCACAGCTGGCGCCGTGGCCCGGACGACCTAGCTCTTCTTGGAAGTCTTCGCGAAGAACTGCGTTGGCTGGTGCTGAAGCGCTTCACTACCGCACTTCGGGCAGCGCAAGTGGACAGTTTGATGCTCGGCGACGTGTTCGACATGCTCGAAAGTCTCGCCGCATTTCGCGCAACGGTATCGGTACGTAGGCATGTTGCTTCTCCACATTGACATCAGAAGATGCTGGCCCGTTATCCGAGGCCGACACCTGCGGTAGCGTGCCTGTCTGCTCCTCACCGTGGACACGCCGCGCACTCAAGAAGGCGGGCTGCTCGGCCGGCGTCAGGCTCGCTGCCCGGAGATATAGTGCTCCAGTTGCTCAATGATGAACTGTTGTTCGGAGATGGTGGCTTTGACAAGGTCTCCGATGGAGATGAGACCGATCAGCTGGCCGCCGTCCATGACCGGCAGGTGGCGCAACCGGTTCTCGGTCATCAGCGCCATGCACTCTTCGCTGGTGTGGTGGGGGTGCACATACATCACAGGGCTGGACATGATGTCGCCAATCAGCGTGTCCATCAGGGACCGCGCCATCAGCACGAGCTTGCGCGCGTAGTCGCGCTCCGAAACGATGCCGACGACATGGTCACGCTCCACCACAACGAGCGCGCCGATGTTCTTGTCGGCCATCAACCTCATGGCCTCGTACGCCGAGGCGGTCGGCTCCACGGTGTATACGGTCTGGTCGGGCTTGGATCTGAGAATCTCCGCAGCGGTCTTCATGAATCGCCTCCAGAAATTGATGGATGGAGCGGATCGGCGGTTTCGCTCATCAAAGCGGTGTGCTCAGGCGCTCGCGTCCGGGTGAGTGCGAACATAGTAGACACCTGAGAAAGTTGGCCTCCTATTCGTTCTCTTCGATGAGCTTCATGTGTGACTCCGAGCTTCCGCGCGGATGCTGTCACCTCACCACGCTCCAGCGCCCGCGCCTGCTCACCGTAGGGCGCGAGCGTCGTTAGTCGGCCGTCCTCCACCGGTCCGCCGACCGTGAAGTGATAGAGCGACTGGAACTCCAGGTCGCTGAGACCGAACACCTGGTGCACCGGGTCGTCGAAGAAGCAGCCCATACCCGTGGCTGCTATGCCCGCGGCTTCGGCCTCCAGGTACAACACCTGCCCGATCAACCCAGTTTCCCAAAGGAGCGGGCGATAGAACCAGGGTCCGTGCACAAACAAGGCCTCCCGATACTCGGCGATCATGCCGAGCGAAAAGGCCCCGTCGCCCGCGATGTCCTGGAAGCAGCTCACTTGCGTCGCGAGCCGCCTCGCATCGCCGACTTCCAGCATCCGCAGCGGAAGGTCCGCCGGGCATCCGGGGGGCGTGGACCAGGCGAAGCGCTTGTGCATGGCACGCTTGAGCTTGCCCACCTTGGCCGGGTCGCGTACGAGCACATACAGTCCCGAGTCAAGCCCGTCCACCCGATGAACGAACAGGGCGAGGTGGATGCGCGGCTCCCAGGGAATGGCATCCCAGGGCATCGGCCGCCGACTCGCCTCCAGATCGACATGCGACATCACGCGCGCGAGCATGCCGTAGAAGCGGCCGGCCGTGATCGAGGTCCGGCCATCGCATGCCTGGAGGCTGCGCCGCTGGCGGATGATCCGGCCAGCCAGGAGACCGTCCGGAAGCGCGGGGGTTTCAGGCGGTGGTGTGGGTGCGTCGAACAGGTCCAGGCTGCACTCCTCGTCGATCGGTTTGCGTGTGGCGAACGCCACCTCATCGATGACTGTCCAGGCGACTGGGTCGTCCCTGCTGAGCCGATTCGCCTTTCCACGCCAGCCTTGCTTCGAGAGCGCGCGCACCAGCAGCGGATCGAGGCCGAGCGGCAGCGCACGCTGCGTGCCTGCCTGCCACCGCCCGACTGAATCGTTCGGCCAGACGAGCATGACGAGTTCTGGTTGCTCGCGCTCCGCACCTGCGAAGTCCTCGGTGCGGTTCAGCCCCAGCAAGGCTTCGATGGTTTCATCGGCCAGGCCATGCAGCACGACGGCGCTCCATCCCAACGTCGCGGCGGCGATGCGCAGCGTGCCGATGGCATGGCCTGCGTCGTGCTGGCAATAGCGGAACGCGCGTTCTCCGTACTTCCACGCCTCCCGCCAGTGGATGGACGAGAGCCCGACCAGAAAGGCCTGTGGGGGGAACTCTCGCATCAACTGCGCGAACCATTCGGCGGAGCCGCTTGCGCGCCGTTCGAGACTGTGCTCTCTCGCAGCGTAGTGGTACAGGCACGGCGCTTCCGTCAGCCCGGGAAGTGCACCGATCAGCAGGTAGCCCTCGGTGGGATGCAGATTGCCACTGGACGGGTTGCTGCGCAGCGCCCACCGTGTGCCGCCCGCCTGCTTCCAGGCCGACAGCGCAAGCGCGAACTCGAAGAACCGCGACAGCGAGCGAACATCGAGCGGCGCGCTCCGCACCGAGCCTGCCCGATAGAGATCCGCGTAACGAGGCGACAGCGGCTCTTCGTCCGCGCCGAGGATGGGCAGTTGCACGAGCGGCGCCCCCTCGTAACGTCGGAACGGGTTGGGCTGGTTCACCCAATCCAGGGTGCCGGTGGAGCGCGCATAGCGGTGGAATTGGTGCTTGGTGCGCTCGTGATAGCGCAGCACTGTTTCGACCTTGTCGGGGTCGTGCATCTCAGCGCCGCCACATTCCGGTAGAGGTGCAGCAATTGCCGCCGTCGCACAGCACGGTCATGATCTCGTCATCATGCAGCGATTGCGCTGACTGCCAACCTCGGCCGGGTTCGTGTGGCGACTGGTCGCGCCGCATGTCTGCCAGCGCCGCCAGGATCCTTGCAGCCAGGGCGTCGCGCAAGCCAGCTTCAATCTGTAACTTCCAGACCAAGGTGGGAAACATCGGAACGACATCCGAGGTTGCCATCCACCGGTTGCTCTCCTTGATCATGGCTGCGCCTTCGCTCAAGCATAGGCGAACACTGCGGCGAGCGCTCCCGAAAAAGCACTGACGCCCGAGCCACTGCCTATGACGCTTCACCCTCCGCGACCACCGCGCCACCCCGTCAAACCGCCTTGCCCACGAGAGCAGTCGAGCATCAAGCTCTCGCCGTCGGAATCTCGTCGAGCCGAGTCGTGCACCGCGGCGACCGTCGTTCCTGCTTCGCGGCATGGCCACTGTGGCTTGCCTGATGTGCCGCACTCGCAACGGTGACGGCGCCGCGCCCGAAACGCCGGTTGAGCGCATCGAGGGCACCCATCAGGGGCGAGCGGTCCCGCTGCGGCGCGGATGTCTCGGGCACATGGTCGACCGAGAAGAGATCCAGTTCCTGCTGCTCCTGACCTTCCGGCCGCAGGTCCACCAGCATGACGCCCGCCTTAACGGAGTTGAACCCGGGCCGGTACATGCCTTCCAGCGCGCGCACCGCGGCGGCGATGAGCAGCCGCGTGTCAGCCGTTGGACGGACCAGCGGCGCCGTCACGCTTGGACTGTGCTGCCGGTCGTGCTTGCGGAACGGACTCGTCGTGATGAAG
>DATKCI010000046.1:0-27506 GCA_035513255.1 Piscinibacter sp.
AAGTGGCCCGCTGGGCCGACGTCGCGTCGTCAACGGTGAAAGTGCATGGTGTTGCATTCCAGGCCCTTTGCTTTGGTGACTTTCATTTGGGCCAGCAAATGAAAGTTACCCGCCCGCCGGGGCGGGACCCGGCCTGCAACACGAACAAATCAACCTGCTCGGAAGCACTCCAGCAGGATGCAATCCGGGGTTCGGCGCACCATCGACCGCTGCCCCGGATTGCATCCGGGCTACGAACGGCGGTGCATCGCGATCGCCCGCGCGAGCGCTTCCTTCAGGCGCGGCGCGTCGATCGGCTTCGTGAGAAAGTCGTTCATGCCGCTGGCGAGCGCCTCGTCGCGTTCGGAGACCAATGCGGCGGCGGTGAGCGCGATGATCGGCAGCGCGTGGCGGTCGAAGCGCCGGCGCAGGTCGCGCGCCACTTCGTGGCCGCTCATGCGCGGCATCTGCACGTCCATCAGCACCGCATCGAACGGGCGGCCTTGCTGCGCGGCGAGCGCCACCGCATCGAGTGCCATCGGGCCGTCGGTGGCCTGCACGACCTCGATCCCCCATTGTTCGAGCATTGCCACGGCGATCAGCATGTTGACGAGGTTGTCCTCGACCATCAGCACGCGGGCGCCGTGCAACCGCTCGACCGGCACGTCGAGTTCGCCGTGCTCGGAGTCCGGCACGGTCGTTTCCGGCAGCGGCAGTTCGGCCCAGAAGGTGCTGCCGGCGCCGGGAACGCTTTGCACGCCGACGTCGCCGCCCATCATGTGCGCCAGCTCGCGGCAGATCGACAGGCCGAGCCCGGTACCGCCATAGCGCCGCGTGGTCGAGTCGTCGGCCTGCGAAAACGGCATGAACAGGCGCTGCTGCGTCGCCGCGTCGATGCCGGGACCGGTGTCGGACACCGAGAACCGAACCCGGCCGGCGCCGCCCGCCGCGGCATGGATGCGCACGAGCCCGCGCTCGGTGAACTTCAGCGCGTTGGTCACGAAGTTCGTGAGGATCTGCCGCACCCGCACCGGATCGCCCTGCACGGCGGCCGGCACGCTCTGGTCGACCGCGAGGACCAGCGTCAGGCCCTTCGCTTCGGCCAGCGACCGGTAGGCATCGTGCACCGCCGACAACGTGTCGCGCAGCCCGAAGGGAACCGATTCGAGCATGATCTTGCCGGCCTCGATCTTCGACAGATCGAGGATGTCGGAGATGATTGCCGACAGGTTGTGCGCGCTGTCGAAGATCTGCGCGAGGTACTGCTGGCGCCGCGGCTCGTCCAGCCCGGGCTGCATCGCCAGGCGCGCCAGCCCGACCAGCCCGTTCAGCGGTGTGCGGATCTCGTGGCTGGTGTTGGCGAGAAAGGCGCTCTTGGCGCGGCTGGCCGCTTCCGCGGCATCGCGCGCCGACGCGAGCGCCTGGTCGACCAGGCGCCGCTCGGTGACGTCTTCGGCGATCCAGATCGTGCCGCCACTGCGCGGCGAGCCCGCCTCCAGCGCCTGCCCGCGCATCCGGCACCAGAACCGCGTGCCGTCGGCGTGCAGCATCTCCCGCTCGAGCTCGTACGGCTGCCCGCGCGAGAGGACCGGACCGGCCTCGCTGCGCATCGCGTCGTAGTCGTCCCGGTGCGGCCAGATCACCGTGGTCGGCTGCCCGGCGAGGCGGCCGGTCTCCCAGCCGAACATGCGGTCGAAGCTCGGGTTGGTGTGCTGGAACAGCCCGTCGCGGCTGAACGCGATGCCGATGGACGCGTTCTTCAGGATTGCATCGTGCTCGAGCCGTTCGCGTTCGCTCTCGCTCAGGTCGCGCCCGGTGATCACCAGGTAGTCGCGCCCGTCCATGTCGAAGCGCGCGGCGGAAAGCTGCATCGGAACCAGCCGGCCCGACTTGGCACGGATCAGCGCCTGCACGTCGTCGGCACGTCCCTTGTCGCGGATCGTGTCGACCAGCCGCGCGCGATCGGCGAGGTCGTGCCAGATGCCGATCTCGATCGACGTGCGGCCCACCACCTCCGCCGCGGCATAACCGAAGACCCGCTCGAAACTCTCGTTGACCAGCTCGTAGCGGCCGGTGGCCATCTCGCTGAGCGTGATGCAGTCGGGACTGGTGTCGATCAGGTGCGACAGCAGCGCCTGCGAACGGCGCAGCGCGGCCTCGGCCGCCACACGGTCGGTGACGTCGAAATACAGCGACAGCGAGGCGGAGCCGTCGTCCATCTCGACCCGCGCCGCGGTGGCCTGCACGGTCAGCTGCCGGCCGCGTTTCGACACCATCCGGAAGTTGTCCAGCGGCAAGCCCTCGCCGGGTGCGAGGCTTTCCAGCATCGCGATGCGCTGTTGCACCCGCGCGAGCGAATCGGGATCGACATAGGCCTCGCGCAGGTCGAAACCGGCCATCGCCGCCGGGTCGTCGAAGCCGAACAGACGCGCGGCGGCCTCGTTCGCATCGAAGACGATGCCGTTGCGGTGCAGCATCAGTGGCGTCGGAGAGCGGCGGAACAGCTCGCGGTATCGGCTTTCGCTCGCCGCCGTCGCGCGCTGGGCGCGGACCTCGTCGCTCACGTCGCGGCCCACCCCCCAGTAGCCACGGAATACACCCTGGACATCGAACTTCGGCTCGCCGCTGATGCTGAGAAAGCGCTCGCGGCCGCGGCGGTCGCGGCGGCGCACCAGCAGACCGGCGAACGGCCGGTGCGCTTCCAGGTCGGCACGGTGGGCCGCGAGTTCGGCTTCGGTCAGGCCGAGGCCGCTGATTTCCCATGGGGTTTGACCGAGGCGTTGCTCGTCGTCGACCAGCGAGCCCGACGCCGGATTCGCCGACACGTGCGTGAAGCGGAACTGTTCGTCCTGCTCCCAGTACCAGTCGGCCGCCAGGGCCATCAGGTTGCGGAAACGCTCTTCGCGCTGCGCAGCGATCTCGAGGTAATGCATCAGCATTCGAGACAGCAGCGTTCCGCCGGCCACGCCGCTGGCGATGGCCAGGCACTGGAACAGCAGCGCGGCCGGCAGCGGCGTGCCCGGCACCGGGGCCTGCGTCCACCCGGCCGATTCGGCACCGCCGAGCAGCAGCAGTTGAGCGAGGCAGAAGGCGCCGAGCGCGGCGCCGAGCCGGGTGCCGCCGACGCCGCTCAGCATGCAGACGACGAGACCGAAGAGGCCCAGCAGCGGGTGGCGCAGACCGTCGCCGAAGGCCAGCGCCGTCACGCTGACCAGGGCCATGCCGGCAGCGCCGGCGACGAACAGTGCGAGATCCATGCGCCGGCGTTGATGCAGGCCGGTACGCAACGCCCACACGCAGCCGGCGGCATAAAGCCCGAGCGCCGCCAGCAACGCCGGCCGCCACGGAGGCGCCGGGCCCTCCGGCAGCAGCAGCATCAGCGCGATGAGCAGGGCCGCAAGGCAGGTCGTGCCGAAGTAATAGCGGCCGATCAGCCGAACGACGGCCGGCGGCAGCTCGGTGACTGAGTAGCGCGGCGATAAGGCAGCCGCAGGCGATTCCCCTCGCAGCATCGGGCAGGTCCACGTGTCACCGATGGTCCGATACTACGTCGGGCGTTCGTCGGCCGGCCCCGGGGTAAAGCCGCAATGCGGCCGCAAATCACGCTGCGCGCGGCCGCGAAGCCGCGGGTCAGCGGCCGCGTGCGAGGTTCAGTTCGTCTCGCGTGGCGTTGGCCACGCGCCGTGCCGCCGCGGCGAAGTCGTCGCCCGCACTCGCGTAGAGCACCGCCCGCGATGAATTGACGATGATCGGCGCGACGGTCTGCCCGTCGCGCTGCCGCCAGCCGGCGCGCACCGTGGCCTGCGCGTCGCCGCCTTGCGCGCCGACGCCGGGAATCAGCAGCGGCAGCGTCGGGGCGAGCGCGCGCACCCGCTCGATTTCGGCTGGAAAGGTCGCGCCGACCACCAAGCCGAGCTGGCCGCCGCCGTTCCACGATTCGTGGGCCAGCCGTGCGACGTGTTCGTACAGCATCTCGCCGCCGGCGAGCCGCTGCGCCTGCAGGTCCGAGCCGCCTGGGTTGGACGTGCGGCACAGCAGGATGAGGCCCTTGCCGGCGTAGCGCAGATAGGGCTCGAGTGAATCGAATCCCATGAACGGCGACAGCGTGACGGCATCGGCCTGGTAGCGCTCGAAGGCCTCGCGGGCGTACTGCTCGGCGGTGCTGCCGATGTCCCCGCGCTTCGCGTCGAGGATCACCGGCACCTCGGGCGCGACGCGATGGATGTAGGCGATCAGCCGTTCGAGCTGCTCCTCGCCGCGCTGCGCGGCGAAGTAGGCGATCTGCGGCTTGAACGCGATCACGAGATCTTTCGTCGCATCGACGATCGCGGCGCAGAAGTCGAACAGGCGGACCGCGTTGCCCTTCCATGTTCCGGGGAACTTCATCGGCTCGGGATCGAGCCCGACGCACAGCAGCGAGTCGTTGAGGCCTTCGGCGCGGCGCAGTTGATCGGTGAAGTTCATTTGAGTCGGTTGGCGAGGTCGGCCGCCCGGCCGGTGTAGTTGGCCGGCGTCATCGCCAGCAGCCGCTGCTTCTCGGCTTCCGGAATCTCAAGCGTCGCGATGAACGCCTGCAGCCCCTCGCGGGTGATGCCCTTGCCGCGGGTCAGCTCCTTCAGCCGTTCGTACGGATTGGGCAGCCCGTAGCGGCGCATCACCGTCTGGATCGGCTCGGCCAGCACTTCCCAGGCGGCGTCGAGATCGGCGGCGAGCGCCGCCTTGTTCACCTCGAGCTTGCCGAGGCCGCGCAGCAGGCTGTCGTAGGCCAGCACCGAATAGCCGAGCGCGACGCCCATGTTGCGCAGCACCGTGCTGTCGGTCAGGTCGCGCTGCCAGCGGCTGACCGGCAGCTTCTGACTCAGGTGCGTCAGCAGCGCGTTGGCGAGGCCGAAGTTGCCTTCGGCGTTCTCGAAGTCGATCGGGTTGACCTTGTGCGGCATCGTGCTCGAGCCGATCTCGCCTTCGACGGTGCGCTGCTTGAAGTAGCCGAGGCTGATGTAGCCCCACAGGTCGCGCGACCAGTCGATCAGAATCGTGTTGGCGCGCGTGACCGCGTCGAACAGCTCGGCCATGTAGTCGTGCGGCTCGATCTGGATCGTGTAGGCGTTGAAGCCGAGGCCGAGCTGCTGCTCGACGACCCGCTGGCTGAACGCTTCCCAGTCGAAGTTCGGATAGGCGGCGAGGTGCGCGTTGTAGTTGCCCACGGCACCGTTCATCTTCGCGAGCAGCTTCACCGCGGCGATGCGCTCGCGCGCGTTGGCGAGCCGCACGACGACGTTGGCGATTTCCTTGCCGACGGTTGTCGGGCTCGCGGTCTGGCCGTGCGTGCGGCTGAGCATCGGAATGTGGGCGAGCCGCTTGGCCATCGCCGACAGCGTGCTGCCGAGTTTGTCGAGCATCGGCAGCAGCACGTCTTGGCGCGCGGCCTTCAGCATCAGGGCGTGGCTCGTGTTGTTGATGTCTTCGCTGGTGCAGGCGAAGTGCACGAACTCGCCGGCCGCCTTCAGCTCGGTCTTGTTGCCGAAGCGGCTCTTCAGCCAGTACTCGACCGCCTTCACGTCGTGGTTCGTCGTGCGCTCGATGTCCTTGATCGCCTGCGCGTCGGCTTCACCGAAACGCGTGACCAACCCGCGCAGCAGGCCGCGCGCGGCTTCGGACAGCGGCTTGAACTCGGCGAAGCCGGCATCGGAGAGCGCGATGAACCACTCCACCTCGACCTGCACGCGCCGGTGCATCAGGCCGAATTCGCTGAGGAGCGGGCGCAGCGGCTCGAGCTTGGCGGCGTAGCGGCCGTCCAGCGGCGACAAGGCGGTGAGGGGGGAAGGCGTCATGGCGGGGCGGCTGGGGTGCCGGCGGGTAATGCGGGAGCAGGGGCGATTTTAGGTGCTGGGCCGTTGCGCGGCGCCGCCCCGGCCCTCGCGAGGGTGATCGGTTTGGCGAAGCGTGGCGGCTTGCCGAGAATGGGCGCATGGCCTCTGCACGATCCCGCCCCCACGCGCACGACCTGTCCCCGTGGCAGCACGGCCACCAGTTCGACGCCGGCAACCGCAGCGGCGAGGCGCGCACACGCTGGGTGCTCGCGCTGACCCTCGTCACGATGCTGGCCGAGATCGGCGCCGGCTGGTGGACCGGCTCGATGGCCCTGCTGGCCGACGGCTGGCACATGGGCACACATGCGCTGGCGCTGGCGGTCGCGGCGCTCGCGTACTGGCTCGCACGGCGCCACGCGCACGACGCACGGTTCGCGTTCGGCACCTGGAAGATCGAGGTGCTCGGCAGCTTCGCGAGCGCGGTGGTGCTCGCGGTCGTCGCGCTGGGCATCGCCGCCGAGTCGGTGCTGCGGCTGTGGCGCTCGGAGCCGATCGCCGTCGAAGCGGCGCTCGCGGTCGCGGTGATCGGGCTGGCGGTCAACCTCGTGTCGGCGTGGCTGTTGCATGGGGCGGAGCACGGCGGTCACGAGCACCCGCATGATGGTCACGACCACGACCACGACCACGACCACGGCCACCACGACCTGAACCTGCGCGCCGCCTACGTGCACGTGCTGACCGACGCGTTGACCTCGGTGCTGGCGATCGGCGCGCTCGCCGGCGCCTGGTGGCTCGGCTGGTGGTGGCTGGATCCGATGGTCGGCGTGCTCGGCGCGGTCGTCATCGCGGTGTGGGCCGTCGGGCTGATGCGCGACTCGTCCGCCGTGCTGCTGGACCGCGAAATGGACCATCCGCTCGCGCGGCGCATCCGCGAGGATCTCGAATCCGATGGCGACGCCAAGGTGGCCGATCTGCATCTGTGGCGTGTCGGGCGCGACCAGTTCGCCGCGATCGCCTGCCTCGTGGCCGACGCGCCGCTCGCGCCATCGGCTTATCGCGAGCGGCTGCAGCGGCATCGGCAACTCGCGCACGTGTCGCTGGAAGTCAACCGCTGCCCCCGTAGCCCGGATGAAATCCGGGGTAGCGGCGCTGGATGAACGGCACCATCCCGGATTTCATCCGGGCTACGCAATGCGCGACTCCAACGCCGCCAACTGCTGCGGCGTGCCGACGTTTTCCCATTCGCCGTCGTACAGCTCGGCGGTGATCGTGCGGCGACGCATGCCGGCGAACAGCAGCGGGCCGAGGGCGGCCTTCGTCCCGGGCGCAATGCCGTCGAACAGCGCCGCGCGGCACAGCGCGATGTTGGCGTAGGTCCAGCGTTGGCCGTCCGGACCGGGCGTGTCGGCGAGGCCGAAGCCGTCGGCAGCCAGCCCGAAATCGCCGTGCCGGTGGTACGGCGGATTCGGCACCAGCCACAGGTGCGCGAGCAAGGCGCCGGCGGCGAAACGCCGCGCGGTGTCGGCGTCGAAACGAAGATCCGGCGCGAAGATGTCGCCGGAGACGACCCAGAACGCATCGGTCTGGGCGCTCACCAGGTGCGGCAGCGCGGTGGCGATGCCGCCGGCAGTTTCGAGCGCGCCGCCGTGGTCGCGCCCTTCCATCGAGTAGTGGATGGCCACACCCCAGCGCGACCCGTCGCCGAGCGTGTAGACGACCTGCGTTTCGAGCCATGCGGTGTTGACGACGATCTCGCGCACGCCGGCGCGCGCCAGCGCTTCGAGGTGCCATTCGATCAGCGGCTTGCCGCGCACTTTCAGCAACGGCTTCGGCGTGTGGTCGGTCAGCGGCCGCATGCGTTCGCCGCGACCGGCCGCGAGGATGATCGCCTTCATCCGGCGAATTATCGACGGGCCGTAAAATCTTGGGTTTTCCCTCCACCCACGCCCGGGAACCGCATGGCCGCCGAACTCGCCTCCATGGCATCTCCATCCAACCCCACCCTGATGGCCAACGCCATCCGCGCCCTGGCGATGGACGCCGTGCAGCAAGGCAATTCCGGCCACCCCGGCGCGCCGATGGGCATGGCCGACATCGCCGTTGCGCTGTGGGGGCGGCACCTGAAGCACAACCCGGGCAACCCGCAATGGCCGGACCGCGACCGCTTCGTGCTGTCCAACGGCCATGGCTCGATGCTGATCTATGCGCTGCTGCACCTGAGCGGCTACGACCTGCCGATGAGCGAGCTGCGCAACTTCCGCCAGCTGCACAGCAAGACGCCGGGCCATCCCGAAGTCGGCATCACGCCGGGCGTCGAGACGACGACCGGCCCGCTGGGCCAGGGCCTCGTCAACGCGGTCGGCATGGCCCTGGCCGAGAAGCTGCTCGCGCGCGAATTCAACCGGCCGGGGCACGACGTCGTCGACCACCGCACCTACGTGTTCCTCGGCGACGGCTGCCTGATGGAAGGCATCAGCCACGAAGGCTGCGCGCTCGCCGCTGCGTGGAAGCTCGACAAGCTGATCGCGCTGTACGACGACAACGGCATCTCGATCGACGGCCAGGTCGCGCCGTGGTTCGTCGACGACACGCCGAAGCGTTTCGAGGCCTATGGCTGGAACGTGATCGCCGACGTCGACGGCCACGACACCGACGCGGTCGACGCGGCGATCCGCCAGGCGCAGCAGGGCACCGGCCGGCCGACGCTGATCTGCTGCAAGACCAACATCGGCCACGGTTCGCCGAACCGCGCCGGCACGGCCAAGGCGCACGGCGAACCGCTCGGCGCCGATGAGATCAAGCTGACCCGCACGGCGCTCGGCTGGCCGCATGAGCCCTTCGTGATCCCGGAGGACGCCTACACGCAGTGGGACGCCAAGGCCGCCGGCGGCGCCGCCGAAGAAGCGTGGAACGATCGCTTCGCCGCGTACCGGGCCGAACATCCGGAGCTCGCGGCCGAGTACCTGCGCCGCATGCGCGGCGAGCTGCCGCCGACCTGGGCGCAGACCGCGCTCGATGCGGCCGCTGCCGCCCACGCGAAGGCCGAGACCGTGGCCACACGCAAGGCGAGCCAGCTCGCGCTGGAGACGTTCACGAAGGTGCTGCCCGAACTGTTGGGTGGCAGCGCCGACCTCACCGGATCGAATCTCACCAACACCAGCTCGACACCGCCGCTGCGCTTCGACGAGCGCGGCGCGCCGAACGACGGGCGCCACGTCAACTACGGCGTGCGCGAATTCGGAATGGCCGCGATCATGAACGGCATCACGCTGCACGGCGGCTACCTGCCCTACGGCGGCACCTTCCTCACCTTCAGCGACTACAGCCGCAACGCGATCCGGATGGCCGCGCTGATGAAGCAGCGCGTGATCCATGTCTTCACGCACGACAGCATCGGGCTGGGCGAGGACGGCCCGACGCACCAATCGGTCGAACATGCGGCATCGCTGCGTTTGATCCCCGGGCTCGATGTCTGGCGCCCGTGCGACACGGCCGAAACGTCGGTCGCATGGGCCTGCGCGATCGAGAGCGTGAGCCGCCCGAGCGCGCTGCTGCTGTCGCGGCAGAACCTGCCCTACGCGCCGAAAGCCCGCCTCGACGACATCGCCCGTGGCGCCTACGTGCTGGCCGAACCCAGTGAAGTGGGTCTGAAGAAGAAGGCGCAGGCGATCATCATCGCGACCGGCTCCGAAGTGCAGCACGCGCTGCATGCGCAGCAGCTGCTCGCGGTGCAGGGCATCGCGGTGCGTGTCGTCTCGATGCCGTCGACGACGGTGTTCGATCGCCAGAGCGAGGCCTACAAGGCGGGTGTGCTGCCCAAGGGCCTGCCGCGCATCGCCGTCGAGGCCGGCGTCACGGCCGGCTGGTGGAAGTATGGCTGCGCGGCGGTGATCGGCATCGACACCTACGGCGAATCGGCGCCGGGCGGCGTGCTGTTCAAGCATTTCCACGTCACCGCCGAGAACGTCGCCGCGACGGTGGCGAAGGTGCTCGGGGGATGATCCCGCGCGGGACCGCGAGGCGCACGGCACAAGCCATCGTCGTGGCCCTGGCCGGCGTGTGGCTGGCCGGCTGCTTCGGTCCGCGGCAGCCGCCGGCGCCCACGCCGTCTCCGCATGAAGCCTGCCGCGCGCTGCTTGAAAGCCTGGCCGCCGCGGTTCCGCCCGGCGAGTCGCTTGCGGAGCTGGAAGCACGCGGCATCCGGCTGCGAACGCCGCTGAACTTTCCGCCGGGAACGTCCCCGAATCCGACCCAGCCGAGCGGCGCGGCGGTGCGCCTGCTGATCACGCCCGACGGGACAGTGATGCCCGGCTCGCCGAAGACGCTGAAAAGCATCGGCGAAACCCAGCTCGCCCAGGCGATGGAAGCGGCCGCGCTGTCGATGGATTTCGTCTTCGACGCCGGCGCGCAGCCGACGGCCCCCGTTCCCTTCACGGCGACTCATGCCGTCTGCGTGCGGTCTTGAGCCCGACAGGGTTGAAACCGGCATGTACCCCGAACAGGCCAAAATAGCGCCTTCGCCCCCGCGCCGACCGACGCTCCCGCCACCGAACTGAACGCAACTCACGGAGACCCGCCATGACCATCAAAGTCGCCATCAACGGCTACGGCCGCATCGGCCGCAACATCCTTCGCGCCCACTACGAGGGCGGCAAGAAACACGACATCGAGATCGTCGCGATCAACGACCTCGGCAAGCCCGAGACGAACGCGCACCTGACCAAGTACGACACCGTGCACCGCGCGTTCCCGGGCACGGTCGCCGTCGAAGGCGATTCGATGGTCGTCAACGGCGACAAGATCCGCGTGCTGGCGAACCGCAACCCGGCCGAGCTGCCGTGGAAGGACCTCGGCGTCGACCTCGTGATGGAGTGCACCGGCTTCTTCACGACCAAGGAAAAGGCCTCGGCCCACCTGGCCGGCGGCGCCAAGAAGGTCATCATCTCCGCGCCCGGCGGCAAGGACGTCGACGGCACGATCGTCTTCGGCGTCAACCACGGCACGCTGAAGGCGAGCGACACGGTGATCTCGAACGCGAGCTGCACGACGAACTGCCTCGCGCCGCTGGTCAAGCCGCTGCACGACAAGCTGGGCGTCGAGAGCGGCCTGATGACGACGATCCACTCGTACACGAACGACCAGGTATTGACCGACGTCTATCACGAGGACCTGCGCCGCGCGCGTTCGGCCACGCAGTCGATGATCCCGACGAAGACCGGCGCGGCCGCGGCCGTGGGCCTCGTGCTGCCCGAGCTGAATGGCAAGCTCGACGGCTTTGCGATGCGCGTGCCGACGATCAACGTCTCGATCGTCGACCTCTGTTTCGTCTCGAAGAAGCCGACCACCGTCGACGAAGTCAACGCGATCCTGAAGGCTTCGAGCGAGAACGAGCTGAAGGGCATCCTCGGCTACAACACCGAGCCGCTGGTCTCGATCGACTTCAACCACGACCCGCGCTCCAGCGTGTTCGACGCGACGCAAACGCGCGTGTCGGCCGACGGCAAGCTCGTGAAGGTGCTCAGCTGGTACGACAACGAATGGGGCTTCAGCAACCGCATGCTCGACACGGCCGTCGCGCTGATGAACGCGAAGTAATCCGGCTTCAATCAAGATCAACGGCCCCCCAAAAAGGGGGCCGTTTTGCATGGGCGCCGTGACTTGCGCCACACCCGGCGCTGCGGCAACAATCCTTTACCCGCCCTTCACGTTCCCCTGGCCATGCGGCAAACGCCTCGCCTCTACACTGCGGCGATGCCGCAAGCGCTGACCACCGTGCTGACGCTCGCCTGCTTCAGCCTGGCGGCGTGCGCCACGCCGCCGGCGCAGGAGTGGCGGCTGCTCGTGAAGCTGACCGAGCCTTCCACCGACACCCTTTCGATCGAACGCCGCGCCAGCGAGACGGCGCGCAGCCCCGTTCGCTATGTGGCGTCGACCAGCCCGCAATGGCATGCGCTCGCACTGAGCTGCGCCGACTCGGCCGCCTGCGAACAGGCGGTCGAGCGGCTTCGTGCCGACACGTCCGCCTACGCCAGTGTCAGCCTGGACCGGCGTCGTCGCGTTGTCACTCCCTGAACCGCCCTCCTTTTCGCTCCGGAGCTTCTCGATGCGCCATCTCCTGCCGACCTTCGCCACCGCGTGCGCCCTGCTGGTGCCGATGACGCTCCCCGGCACGCAAGCGTGGGCGGCCGACACCGCGGCCGCGCCCGCCGCGACGGCGCGCGTCATCGTCAAGTTCAAGTCCGATTCGGCGCTGCTGCAACGACAGGCGCAATCGGCGCCGGCCGCCGAGATCGTCGGCAGTCGAGCCCATGCGCTCGGCCAGCGCATGGGGCTCACGCTGCGCGGCGGCGCTCCGATTGCCGAGCGCACGCAGGTCGTGCTGGCCGACGGCGTGAACTCCGCCGAGCTGGCAGCCCGGCTGTCGCGGCAGGGTGACGTCGAATACGCAGTGGTCGACAAGCGGCGCCGAGCCCTCGCCGTGCCGAACGACCCGCTGTACACCACCGTCGCCGGCAACGGGCCGGCCACCGGCCAGTGGTACTTGCGCGCGCCGACCTCGACCGTGCGGTCGGCCATCAACGCCGAGGCGGCGTGGGACACGACCACCGGCAGCAGCGACATCGTCGTTGCCGTGCTCGACACCGGCATTCGCTTCGACCATGCCGACCTGGTAGGCCGCCTGCACCCGGGCTACGACTTCATCGCCGACGTCGCCACCTCCAACGACGGCAACGGCCGCGACACCGATCCGTCCGACCCCGGCGACTGGATCACCGATGCGGAGAACGAGCAGGCCGGCGGCGAATACGAGGACTGCGGTGCGTCCGACAGCTCGTGGCACGGCACGCAGGTGGCCGGCATCATCGGTGCGGCGACCGCCAACGGCATCGGCATGGCGTCGGTGGGCCGCAACGTGATGATCCTGCCCGCGCGTGTGCTCGGCAAATGCGGCGGCTTCGACTCCGACATCATCGCGGCAATGCGCTGGTCGGCCGGCCTGAGCGTGCCGGGGGTCCCGGCCAATCCGCACCCGGCGCGTGTCATCAACCTGAGCCTGGGTGGCGACGGAACCTGCGACGCGAGCACCGGCTATCCCGATGCGATTTCCGCGATCAACGCCGCCGGCGTCGTCATCGTCACCTCGGCCGGCAACAGCGCGGGACACGCGGTGGGGGTGCCGGCCAACTGCAGCGGCGTCATTGCCGTCGGCGGATTGCGCCACGCGGGCACCAAGGTCGGATTCTCCGACCTCGGCCCGGAGGTCAGCCTGAGCGCCCCGGGCGGCAACTGCGTCGACATCGGCCCAAACGACCCCTGCGTCTATCCGCTGCTGACGACGACGAATG
The DNA here is from genome assembly GCA_035513255.1 of Piscinibacter sp. Classification (GTDB taxonomy): domain Bacteria; phylum Pseudomonadota; class Gammaproteobacteria; order Burkholderiales; family Burkholderiaceae_C; genus Albitalea. Next base: position 13,136 of record DATKCI010000046.1, read on the forward strand.
CCGGCACGCGGGGCCCGGTGGCCGGCAGCTCGATCTACACCGACAGTTTCAATATCTCGGTCGGCACGAGCTTCTCGGCTCCGCTCGTGGCCGGCACAGCGGCGCTGATGCTGTCGGTGCGTCCGGATCGCACGCCTGCGCAGGTGCTCAACGCTTTGCGGGCCACCGCGCGACCGTTCCCGACGACCGGTGGCGACAACGGCGACGGCAGTGAGGTCCCCGTGTGCACGGCGCCGCGGTTCGACACGAATGATGATCCGATCGATCAGCTGCAGTGCTACTGCACGACGGCGACCTGCGGCGCCGGCATGCTGGACGCCGCCGCCGCCGTCGCGGCCGTCACCCCTGCGCAAGCGCCGACTGCGCCGTTGACGGCTTCGACCGCGAATCCGACCGTCGGCTCACCGGTAGCGCTCGATGCATCGCTTGCGACGGTGGCGGCTGGACGCAGCGGGACCTTCCAATGGTCCATCGTCGACGGCGCCGACATCGCGGCGTTCACCAGCGCCACCAACGCAAGCCTGGCGACGTTGCTGCCCTCGGCCAGCGGCACCGTGACGGTGGAGCTGAGTGTCGTCGACGACCTCGGGGCGCAGACGTCGGCCTGGACCCACATCAGCGTCAGCGCGGCACCGAGTGCCAGCATCACCGCGCCCACGAGTGCCGTGGTGGGCACCGACGTGACGCTCGACGGCAGCGGCTCCGCGGCGACTGGCGGGCGCAGCATCGTGGACTACGAATGGACGATCACCAGCGGCTCGTCGATCGCCAGCCTGACCGATGCCGACAGCGAAACGGCGACGCTGGAAATCGACGAACCCGGCAGCGTGGGCGTGTCGCTGACCGTGACGGACAGCGCGGGCGTGACGACGTCGGTGGCGACGACCATCGTCGCCTCGGCGACGCCGCAGCCTTCGGGAGGCGGTGGCGGCGCCTTGCAGCTCCATTGGCTGCTGGCGCTGGCGGCCGCCGTCGGCGCACTCGGAAGGGCTGGCCGGCGGCCGACGGGCGGCTGAGTCGGCGGGCGGGCCGTCAGGGCGTCTTGCCGCAGGGGGCGAACCCCTTGCCCAACGCGTCGAGCTGCAGGCCCGCGACCTTGGCTGCCAGGTCCGGGTCGGCGCGGGCGACACGCAGCGTGTGCATCCCGATGTCGGCGCGCTGCGTTTCGACCACGGTCCAGGTGCCCCGCGGCAACGTCGTCGCCAACGCGGTTTCGGCCACGCCGAGGCCATCGGCATCGAACGGCCCCGCCTCCAGGCACACGAGACGCGATTGCGCCTCGCTCGCCGCCGCGGCCACCGCCTGCGGCGTCAACACCCGCACCGTCTCGGGCCGCACCTGGCGCGTCAAGCGCTCTGGTTCGCGGTCGCCGTGCGCCGGCACGCCGACGATTTCGTCGAGCCAGCCCTGCGACCACGCGTAGAACGCGAGATTGGCCAGCAGCAGCAAGCCGACCAGCGTTTTCAGCATGGTGCCGCGGCGTCGGGGTTCAGCCGCACGCTGACCTCGCCGCTGCCGACCTCGTGCAGTCCGTCGGCCGTCTGCACACGCAGCGCGCCGTTCGCCGACACGCCGTCGGCCACGCCCTCGGGCACGTCCGAATGCGTGGTGGTCACCGCGCGTCCATGCAGCAGGTCGCGCGCCGCGAAGGCGGCGGCGAAGGCGGAAAACCCCTCGCGCTCGAAGCACCGCAGCGCCTCGACCAGCGGCTTCGCGATGCGCTGCAGCACCCGAGGGGCGCTGACGCTCGGATCGATCTCAACCAGGCACCCATAGCCGGTGCTCGTGTCGCCGGGCGACATCGGCAGCACGTTCAGGCCGACACCGATGACGGCGAGCCGGCGCGTTCCGGCGGCCACCGTCTCGATCAGGATGCCGCCGAGCTTGCGGCCGCCGCCGCCGTTGCGCAGCCACAGGTCGTTCGGCCACTTGACCGCGAGGCGCAGCGCCTCGCCGTCGACCGGTGGATCGAGCGCATCGGCCAACGCCACGCCGACGGCCAGCGACAGCCCCGACCAGTCCTTCGGCGCGAGCGGCAGCGCCAGCGAGAAGGTCAGCGAGGCGCCTGGCGCGGCCTGCCAGATGCGCCCCTGCCGCCCGCGCCCGTGGGTCTGGTGCTCGGCGACCAGAAGGCAGGGCTGCAGGTCGGCCGAGCGCCGGCCGAAGGCGGTGCTTTCGACGCTGCGGCGCACCTGCGCGGTGTCGCCGTCTTCGGCGGCCGGCGTCACGATGCGCGCGCGCTCCAGCAGCGCGGTGTTGGTCGACGAAATCCGGGCCACGACCTCCACGCTCAGGCCCGGGAGGTCGGGGGTGAGCTGCTCCCACAGGGCTTCGGCGCCCCAGCGCAGCGGTTGTTCAGGCATGGCGAGTCACACGCTTGGGAGCCAGCATCGTGCCACGGCATTTGCGGCTGCCGCAGCGGCATTCGTATTCCTTCTTCAGCTTCGGCGTGTAGCGCTCGTCGATGATGAGGCCGTAGTCGTAGAACAACTCCTCGCCCGGCTTCAGCGCACGCAGCGACTTGATGAAGACGCGGCCGTCGGTCTCGTCGGCTTCGCAGTTGGGCGTGCAGGCGTGGTTGATCCAGCGCGCCGCGTTGCCGCCGACCTTGGCGTCGATGACGTGTTTGTCGTCGATGTGGAAGTAGAAGGTGTGGTGCGGATCCGTCGGATCGTGCGGGTGGCGGCGCAGCGCCTCCGGCCAGGAGATGATCTCGCCCTTGTACTCGATCAGCACCTCTCCCTTCGCAATGGGCGCCACCGCGAACACGCCCTTGCCGTGCACGCCGGAACGGCGGACCTGGATGCGTCGTCCGTTCGTCGCGGTCGTCTTGGAGCGGGGGCTCTTCCCGGGTGCTGCTTGCGTCATCGAGTTCTTTGGGTACATTGAATTGGTGGGCGCGCGCGCGTGCGTGCATGCGCGCGAGAGCCGGATTGTATTGATGCGGCGCCGGGGTCCTGCCCCGGCGCGGAAAGATTCATGAGCAAAACACTGATCATTGCCGAGAAGCCCTCTGTCGCACAGGACATCGTGCGTGCGTTGACGCCCACGGCGGGCAAGTTCGAGAAACATGCCGAGCACTTCGAGAACGACAAATACGTCGTCACGTCGGCCGTCGGCCACCTGGTGGAGATCAAGGCGCCGGAGGAGTACGACGTGAAGCGCGGCAAGTGGAGCTTTGCGCACCTGCCGGTCATTCCGCCGCACTTCGACCTCGCGCCGATCGACAAGGCGAAGACGCGGCTGAACGCCGTCGTCAAGCTCGTCAAACGCAAGGACGTGACGTCGCTGATCAACGCCTGCGACGCGGGCCGCGAAGGCGAGCTGATCTTCCGTCTGATCGTGCAGTACGCCGGCAGCGCGAAGAGCCCGATCCACAAGCCGATCCGCCGCCTGTGGCTGCAGAGCATGACGCCCCAGGCCATCCGCGACGGCTTCGAGCAGCTGCGCAGCGACGAGGAGCTGCTGGGCCTGTCGGACGCGGCGCGCAGCCGCAGCGAGGCCGACTGGCTGGTCGGCATCAACGGCACGCGCGCGATGACGGCGTTCAACTCGCGCGACGGCGGCTTCTTCCTGACGACCGTCGGCCGCGTGCAGACGCCCACCTTGTCGATCGTCGTCGAGCGCGAGGAGAAGATCCGCAAGCACGTCGCGCGCGACTACTGGGAGATCAAGGCCACCTTCGCCGCCGAGGCCGGCGAATACGACGGAAAGTGGTTCGACCCGAAGTGGAAGAAGAACCCCGACGATGCCGAGCTGCGCCCCGACCGTGTCTGGACCGAAGCCGACGCGCAGGCCATCGCGCAGGCGGTGCGCGGCCAGCCTGCCAGCGTCAGCGAAGAAGCCAAGCCCAGCTCGCAAAGCGCACCGCCGCTGTTCGACCTGACGAGCCTGCAGCGCGAAGCCAACTCGCGCTTCGGCTTTTCGGCCAAGGCCACGCTGAGCATCGCGCAGGCGCTGTACGAGAAGCACAAGGTGCTGACCTACCCGCGGACCGACAGCAAGGCGCTGCCGGAGGACTACGTCGCCGTCGTTCGAAAGACGATGGAGATGATTTCCACCGAGGACATGCCCGGCCCGCTGCGCCCGCTGGCCGGCCATGCCCGCCGGGCCATCGAAGAAGGCTACGTGAAGCCGAACAAGCGCATCTTCGACAACTCGAAGGTGTCGGACCACTTCGCGATCATCCCGACCTTGCAGGCGCCGAAGAGCCTGACCGAGATCGAGGCCAAGCTCTACGACATGGTCGTCAAGCGTTTCCTCGCGGTGTTCTATCCGCCGGCCGAGTTCATGGTGACCACGCGCATCTCCACGGTGAAGGTCGGCGACCAGAGCCACAGTTTCCAGACCAACGGCAAGGTGATGGTCAAGCCGGGCTGGCTCGCGGTCTACGGCCGCGAAGTGCAGGAGGACGATGCGAACCTCGTGCCGGTGAAGCCCGGCGAACTCGTGCGCACCGAGCACGTCGCGGTCAATGCGCTGCGGACCAAGCCGCCGGCGCGCTACACCGAGGCCACGCTGCTGTCGGCGATGGAAGGCGCCGGCAAGCTGATCGACGACGACGAGCTGCGCGAGGCGATGCAGGAGAAGGGCCTGGGCACCCCGGCCACGCGCGCGGCGATCATCGAAGGCCTGCTGATGGAGAAGTACATGCACCGCGACGGGCGCGAGCTCGTGCCCACCGCCAAGGCCTTCCAGCTGATGACGCTGCTGCGCGGCCTGCAGGTCGAGGAGCTGACCAAGCCCGAGCTCACCGGCAACTGGGAGTTCCAGTTGGCCGAGATGGAAAAGGGCAAGCTGAGCCGCGAGAAGTTCATGGACGAGATCGCCGCGATGACCGAGCGCATCGTCGCGAAGGCCAAGGCCTACGACCGGGACACGATCCCCGGCGACTACGCGACCCTGAAGACGCCGTGCCCCGGCTGCGGCGGCGTCGTGAAGGAGAACTACCGCCGCTTCACCTGCAGCGGGAAAACCGGCGACAGCGAAGGCTGCGGCTTCTCGATCAGCAAGATCCCCGGCGGGCGCAGCTTCGAGCTCGACGAGGTCGAGACCTTTCTCGCGACGAAGAAGATCGGCCCGCTGGAGGGCTTCCGCTCCAAGGCCGGCTGGCCGTTCACAGCCGAGCTCAAACTCGCGTTCGACGACGAGATCAAGAACTGGAAGCTCGAGTTCGACTTCGGCGAGGACGCGAAGAAGGAAGGCGAATCGGGCGAGCCGGTCGACTTCTCCGACCAGCAAGGCCTGGGCGCCTGCCCGAAGTGCCAGGGCCACGTCTACGAACACGGCAGCTCCTATGTCTGCGAGCACAGCGTCGGCGCGCACGTCACCTGCGACTTCAAGAGCGGCAAGATCATCCTGCAGCAACCGGTGCCGCGCGAGCAGATGAGCCGTCTGCTGCAAGAAGGGAAGACCGAGCTGCTGGAGAACTTCGTGTCGAACAAGACACGCCGAAAGTTCAAGGCGCGCCTCGCCTACGACAAGAAGGAAGGCAAGGTGATCTTCGAGTTCGAGCCGCGGCCGCCGAAGGCGCCGGCGAAGAAGGCGGTGGCTAAAAAAGCCGCGTGAGGTCTGCAGTCCTCCAAGGCGTAGGAACGGCACGCCGGCCGCATGGCCCGGCAGCACCAAGCGGCCGCCGCGGAGCCGGCTCTGCCGGGCCGCTGGGGGCGCCCCCTTGAGGGGGAAGCGCCGAAGGCGCTTCGGGGGTGGTCCAGGTCAGAGACGCCGGTGTGTCAGTGCCGGCAGCTGCGAGCGCACCGACGCGATGCGCTCGCGGTCCATCTCGGCGATCACCACACCTTCGCCCTCGGGCAGCACGCCCAGCACCTCGCCCCACGGGTCGACGATCATGCTGTGGCCCCAGGTGCGGCGGCCGGTCTCGTGCGTGCCGCCTTGCGCCGGCGCGATCACGTAACACTGGTTCTCGACGGCGCGTGCGCGCAGCAGCAGCTCCCAGTGCGCGCGCCCGGTCGTGTAGGTGAATGCGGCCGGCACCGCGATCAGGTCGCACGGCGGCTCGCCGTCGGCGAAGCTCAGCGCGCGGTACAGCTCCGGAAAGCGCAGGTCGTAACACACGCTCAGGCCGACACGAAAGCCGTCGGCGTCGAAGGCCACCGGCTCGTCGCCGGCGCGCAGCGCCCGGCCTTCGTCATAGCTCTCGCGGCCGTTGTCGTAGCGGAACAGGTGCATCTTGTCGTAGCGCGCCGCGAGCCGGCCGTCGGGCGCATAGACGCAGCTCGCGTTCAGCGCGAGCGTCGCGTCGGGGATGCGGATCGGCAAGGTGCCGCCGATGATCCACACGCCATGTTCGCGCGCGGCCTCGCTCAGGGCCTGCTGGATCGGCCCGTCGCCCGGCGTCTCGGCGATCGCGAGCTTGTCCTGGTCGGCGGCGGCGATGAAGCAGAAGTACTCGGGCAGCGCGACCAGCTGGGCGCCTTCGGCGGCGGCCTGCGCGATCAGGCGGCGTGCGGTGGCGAGGTTGCGCTCGACGTTTGTCGACGACACGGTTTGAATGGCGGCGATCTTCATGTTGGCGATGATGTCACTTCTTTGCCGGAACCGCCGGCACGGCCGATGCCGCGGCATCGATGTCCGGCACCGGGTCGTTGAACTTGCGCTCGACCTTCTCGACCTTCGGATCGCTCCACGGCCCGGTCACATGGAACTCGCGTGTGCCGGCCTGTGTGAGTGGCTTGCGAAGGAAGACCTGCGCGAGGAAAGTGCCCAGGCCGATCGCCGGATTGATCGCCGCATAGGCGAGCGACGCGGTGCCGGCGTTGATCTCGGGGACGACGATGACGCGCAGGTCCTGCGTTTCGCGCTCGATGTCGGCGCGGCCTTCCATCAGCACGACCGCCTGTGCTCCGCGCATGCGCAGGTTGTTGGTCTGCGCCACGCCGTCGTGGATGCTCACGTCGCCGGTGAAGTTGTCGAACGCAAAGCCCTCCTGGAACACGTCGCGGAAGTCCAGCGCGAGCCGGCGCGGCAGCGACTGCAGGCTCAGCACGCTGAGCAGCCGCGTCGCACCGGGCTGCACTTTGAGGAATTGCCCCGACTCGATCGCGACGTTGACCTGGCCGCTCAAGCTCGGGTAGTCCAGCGACAACGGCGAGCCCAGCCAGCCGATTTGTCCCTCGAGGTGGCCCTCGCCGCCGCGCACGGCCTGGGCCGTGCCCAGGCGTTCCAGGAACGCGCCGCTGTCGGTGAGGTCCAGCTTGAAGTCGAGCACCGAACGCGCGCGCTCGGTGCTTCCGGGGCTGCTGGGCAGCCAGCGGCCGCTTGCCGTCAGCTTGGCTTCAGGCGTTGTCATCGCGAGGCGTGTCAGGCGCCACTCGCGCGCCGCCCCGGGGCCGTCGCCGCTCAGGTTCACCGCCTCGACCTCGACGCGGCCGAGGCGCTTGCCGTGCAGTTCCAGGTCCTCGACGACGACGTCCAGCGCCGGCACGGTGGACGCCTGCTGTTCCAGCAGGTGTTCCACGCCCTCCACGTCGCTCTTCGGCAGAGACAGCCGCGACAGCCGCGCGTAGAGCCGGCCTGCGGCCGCGCCGCCGGGACTGCGCTGCGCCGGCCGGTATTCGACGTAGCCATTGAGCTGGTCGGCGTCCACGTTGCCGCGCCACAGGCCATCGTGTTCCGACACGCCGGCGACGACCTTCGTCAATCGCCGCGACCCGGTGCGCAGCTCCTGGGCACGCAGCGCGAACGTGGTCGGCGCGTAGCCACCGAGCGAGCCGGCCGGCGACGGCGCCGCCGCCGGCGTGAGTGCTGCGCCGCCGAAAACACGGTCGCCAACGGCCTCCCAGGCATCGGCATCGATGCTCGGCACGTGGATGTTCGCGGTCACGCCGCTGGGCGGCGTCGGCGCCGGCTGCAGCACGCCGATGCCGCCGCGCAGCACCCGGGGCGCAACGCCCGCGACATCGCGCACGAACCGCGCCTGCACGACGTCGCCGAGGTCGAAGCGCAGCGTGTCGCGCGCCCGCTGTCCGTCGCCCAGCGACTCCGCGGCCAGCGTGTTGCCGAAGCGCAGCTCCAGCGGCTGTTCGGCCGCCTTGCGCAACGGCGGCGGCAGCTCGGACGACAGGCCGACCAGGTTGCTGCTGATGTCGAGCTCGGCGTGTCCCTGCGCGAACCCCAGGTTGAGCCGGTAGGCGGCCTGTCCGCCGAGCGAGGCGGACAGCCGCGACAGCGCGCCGATCTCCGGCGCGCGCCGCAAGCCGTCGGCCGTCGCAACGCCGCCGGCCGTGAAGCGCACCGAGCCGTTGGGTTGCGTGCCGCCTTCGATGTGCACGTCGCCGCCCAGCACACGGGCGGACGCGCCGGCCAGGTTGAAGCCGCGGTGCGTGAAGTCGACACGCGCCTTGGCGGTGGCGAGCAGCGGCGTGTCCGGCGTGATGCGCACATCGTTGCCGGCCAGCGCGACGCTGCCCTTCACGGTCGATGCATCCGCGTCGAACAGTGGAATCGTCAACGCGAGCTTCAGGTCGGCCGCGCCGCTGCCGCTGGCGCCGCGCAGCGCCTGCCCGGTCCATTCGCCGACCGGCGACGCGTTCACGAATCGCAGCATGTCGGCCAGCGGGCCACGGCCTTGGCCATCGATCGCGAGCACGGAGCGCTCGAACAGGTTGGCGACGCCGCCGTGCACCCGGCTCAGTTCGACGCCGAAGACGCGCGCGCGCGCGTTGCGGACTTCCATCGTCGCGCGGTCGAAGACCAGTTCTCCGCTGACCTTCGTGAACGCGGGCCACGGCGACGTGTAGGCGGGCTCGGCGCCGATCGCCGGCACGCTGGGCACGTAGGCGAAGTCGACGTCGTCGACCTGCGCCGCGATGCGGAACTCGCCGTCCTTCGGATCGCGCAGGCGGTGGAACGGGAAGTCCCAGATGTCGCCTTTCGCGTGCAGCGTGAGCCGGCTGACGGTGCCGCTTTGCACGGCCCGCGCCACATACGCGCGGGTTCCTTCCGGAATGCCGAGCGGCAGGTAACGCACGACTCGTGTTGCCACGCCGCGCGAAATCTTGCCGTCGAGTGCGAGGCGGCCCGGGTAGCGCCCGCCACGCGCAAAGCCTTCGCCGTCGCCGGTTGACCAGGTGCCCGCCAGCTCGCCTTCGAGGTCGGCGTTGGCGAAGCGGGCTTCCTTCAGCTGCACCGTGACCCGCACCGGCGCGCCGGTGCGCGGCGCCGGATCGACCCGCCACTGCAGCAGGGCGGCCAGGCGGTCGAGCGGGATGGCCGGATCGTCGAAGACGCCGGGAAACTCGAGCGTGCCGTCGACGATCGCAAGCCGGGCATCGCCGCCTTTTTCGGTCGCGTTCAGTGCGATCGTCGCCTGGCTCAGGCCGGGGCGGCCGACCGCGTCAGTGGCCTGTGCCGGCTTCGCGGCAAGCGCGAGGCCGTTCAGCTGGCCCTTCACCTGGTAGGTCCGCGGCGCATCGAGCGGACCGCTCCAGCGGGCGGACAGGTCGTTGACGATGCCGCGCGGGTTCAGCTCGGCGAGCAGGGTGCGCATCGCATCGCCGAGCGGCACGCGCGAGGCGATCTGCGCGATCAGCGCGAGGTCCAGCCGCTGGGCGCTGAACTCGCCGCCGGTCGCCGCTTGCCCGTCGGCCTGATGCCACGCCATCGCCAAGTCGCTGCGCGGCCAGCGGATGCCGTCGCCGGTCAAAAAGCCGAACTGGCGCGCGCTGAGTGTCCAGCCGTCGGCGCCGCGCTGGCCCGACAGCCGGCCTTCGATCTGCTCGAGCGCCAGCGGCTCCACCTGCGGCGACAGGCGCAGCGTGACTTCGCGCAGCGCCAGGTCCACCGTCGCGCCTTGCGGCTGGCCGTTGCGCACGTCCAGCCAGGCGCGCAGCGCCCCGTCGCCTTCGCTCAGGTCGAAGGGCAGCGCGACGTGGCGGCGCAGCTCGCGCACGTCGGCGCGCGGCAGGTCGGCATGCATCACGCCGCTCCAGCGGCGCCAGTCGCCGCTGTCGGTCAGCAGCGGCTGCGTGAAGCGCGCGTTCAGCGAGAACCGATCGCCCCACTCGGGCGGCGGTGTGGCATCGAGCCGGATCTCGTGGCGGCGCAGGCCGTTGCGCACGACCAGCTGCACGTCGGTCAGCGACAGCGGCGGCGCCGCGCGCTGCTCGTCGCGCCAGCGCAGCGAGCCGCCGCGGATCACGAACTCGGGCTGGCGGAAGAACCAGTCGGCGGCGGACCGGTCGTCGCCGCCCGGACCGCTGAAAGCCAGTCCGGCGACGAAGAGACGGCCCTGGGCGTCGCGCCGCACCTCGAGGTGCGCGCCGTCGATCAGCAGTTGCTCGAAGCGAAGGTCCAGCGCGAACAACGAGCGCGGCGACAGCGCGGCGACCACGCGAGGCAGCTCCAGCGCCGGGTTCCCTTGATGGTCGCGCAGCGCGACGTTCTTCAGCTCCAGCGCCGGCATCCAGCCGCCGGAGCGGACGTGGATGTTGCCAATTTCCACCGGAACCCCCAGCGTGGCGCTGGCCCGCTCTTCGATCTCGGGGCGCCAATGCTCGATGTACGGCAAAATCCCCCAGTGCAGTGTCAGCCAGGCGATCAGCAATAAGCTCCACGCCGCAATCACCAGCCCAGCCAGCATGCGCGCGAGCCAACGCAAGCGCGCTGCGATCAGGGCGCGCCGTGGGCGCAGCGGTGAAGCAGCGGCAGTGACAGGCGCAACGATGGACATGAACGAGTTGGGGAGCCGGCAAACGGCGCGATGGAGTGCGGTGCGTGGCCGCGCTGGACTGGGTTGTTTCCCCGGTGGATCCGATTCCCCTTCGGACTGCCGCGCGGGGGCAATCTAGCACAGACCCCGGCCACCGACATGGGTTCCCTGCCTGACATCCCCCTGGCCGGCGCGGCGGGCCTCGTGCCCCCGAATGCGCCGGCCGCGGCCGATCACAGCCGCTTCGTTCAGCGGGTGCGCCGCCGCTACGCGCAGGAGCTCGCGCTGCTGCCGCCGGGCCTGCCGCGGCGCGACGACGTCACGGCCCTGATCGAACGCCTGCACCAAGCCGGCCGGCCGCTGGCCAGCGCGCTGCGGGTCGCCCGCCAGCTCGTGCTGGAGCGCCTCGCCGTGCTCGACATCGAGCAGGGCGCCGCGATGCAGGACGTGACGCTCGCGATGACCGAGCTCGCCGAGGTCACGCTGGACCTCGCGCTCGCGCAGGCGCGCACGGAGCTCGATGTCCGCTTCGGCGAACCGCTGAACGAGGCCGGCCAGCGCATCGACTTCTGGGTCGTCGGCATGGGCAAGCTCGGCGCGCGCGAGCTCAACGTGTCGTCGGACATCGATCTCGTCTATGTCTACGAGGAAGACGGCCAGACCACCGGTCCGCAGCAGGTCAGTGCGCACGAGTACTTCTCGCAGCTCGCGCGCGGCCTGTACACGCTCATCGGCGACACGACCGACGACGGCTTCGTGTTCCGCGTCGACCTCGCGCTGCGCCCCAACGGCAACTCCGGACCGCCGGCGGTCAGCCTCGCGATGCTCGAGGAATACCTGCAGGTGCAAGGCCGCGAGTGGGAGCGCTTTGCGTGGCTGAAGAGCCGCGTCGTCGCGCCGCGAGAGAGTGTGCGCAACGGCCGCGCGCTGGCGCTGCGCTCCATCGTCGCGGCCTTCGTCTACCGCCGCTACCTCGACTACGGCGTCTTCGAGGGCCTGCGCCAGCTGCACCGCAAGGTGCGCGACGAAGCGCAGCGCCGCGCCGCCGGCCGGCCCGAACGTGCCAACGACGTGAAGCTCTCGCGCGGCGGCATCCGTGAGATCGAATTCATCGTGCAGCTGCTGCTGGTGGTTCGCGGCGGGCAGTTCCCCGAGATCCGCACCCGCTCGACGCTGAAGGCGCTCGACAAGCTCGCCGCCGGCGGGCTGATGAAACCCGACAGCGCGCGCCGCCTGGCCGAGGCCTACACCTTCCTGCGACGCGTCGAGCACCGCATCCAGTTCCTCGACGACCAGCAGACCCACCTGCTGCCGACGGTGGACGGCGACCTCGGCTGGATCGCCCGCAGCCTCGGCCTGTCGTGCAACGCCGACACCTGCGAGCTGCTCGAATGCCTGGGCGCGACGCGCGAGGTTGTCGCCACCGAGTTCGATGCGCTGCTGCACGACGGGCGCGCGCCATCGCCGAACGGCGGCAATGGCGGCTGCCGCAACTGCGGCACGGTGCCGCAGCCGGTCGACAGCGAAGCCTTCATCGAACGTCTGCCCGGCGCGCTGGCCGCGCGTGTGACGGTGTGGAGCCAACACCCGCGCATCCAGGCGCTGCGCGACGACAGCAAGCTGCGGCTGTCCAAGCTGATCTTGCGGGCGGCGAAGGCGGTGGACGAGGGACGCTGCACGATGGACGCGGCGGTGCGCTTCGTCGACTGGCTCGAACCGCTGCTGCGGCGCGAAAGTTATCTCGCGCTGCTGGTCGAGCGGCCGGAGGTGCACAACCGCCTGCTGCGGCTGCTGGGCCTCGCACGGTGGCCGATCCGCTACCTGATGCTGCATCCCGGCGTGATCGACGAGCTGGCCGACGAGCGCCTGCTGCACAGCCGCTTCGATGCGAACGAATACACGTCGGACCTCGAGGCGCGCCACCGGGCTTGGGAGCGCTCCGGCCAGGCCGACGAGGAGTCGCTGCTCGACACACTGCGCCGCGCCCACCACGCCGAGGTCTTCCGCACGCTGGTACGCGACGTCGAGGGGCACATCACCGTCGAGCAGGTCGCGGACGATTTGTCCGCGCTGGCCGACGCCACGCTCTCCTGCACGCTGCGCTGGTCGTGGATGCACCTGAAGCAGCGCCATCGGGAGGACCCGCGTTTCGCGGTGATCGCCTACGGCAAGCTCGGCGGCAAGGAACTCGGCTACGGCAGCGACCTCGACGTCGTTTTCCTCTACGACGACGACGACGAGCGCGCGCCCGAGGTCTACGGCGCCTTCGTGCGCAAACAGATCAACTGGCTGACCTTGCGCACCTCGGCCGGCGAGCTGTTCGACATCGACACCGCGCTGCGGCCCAACGGCAATTCGGGGCTGCTCGTCGCGTCGATGCAAAGCTACGAGAAGTACCAGACCGGGCGCGGCAGCAACACCGCGTGGACCTGGGAGCACCAGGCGCTGACGCGGGCGCGCTATTGCGCCGGGTGGCCCGAGATCGGCGCGCGTTTCGAGGAGGTTCGGCGGGTGGTGCTCGCCGCGCCGCGCGACCTGCCGTCACTGCGCGCCGAGGTGCAGGCGATGCGCGAGAAGGTGCGTGCTGCGCATCCCGTGAAGGACGGGTTGTTCGACGTCAAGCACAGCCCCGGCGGCATGATGGACGTCGAGTTCGCGGTGCAGGTTCTCGTGCTCGCGCACAGCGCGGTGCATCAGCAGCTGATGGACAACGTCGGCAACATCGCGCTGCTGCAGCGCGCCGAGCAGTGCGGCCTGCTGGCGCCGGGCGTGGGCGCAGCGGCGGCCGATGCCTACCGCGACCTGCGCCGGGCGCAGCACCGCGCGCGGCTCGACGAACAGCCGACGCAGCTCGCCGGCGACGCCCTCTTCGATCAGCGCCGGGCCGTGCAGGCGCTGTGGCAGGCGGTGTTTGGCTGAGCATCGTCCGACCCGGGGCGCTTGGGCCTGGTTGGCGCTCGCCGTCGCGCTTGGCGTGTCGGCGATGCTCACATCGTCGATCAACAGCGAGCTCATCGACTGGCAGCCGGCGCTGGCGGCGCGCCAACCGTGGCGTGCCTGGACCGCCGTGTTCGTTCACTACAGCGGGCTGCACCTCGCGGCCAATCTGGCCGGCGCCGCGCTCGTCGGCGCGCTCGGCCTCGTCGCCCGCTTGCCGCTGCGCGCCGCGGCCGCGTGGTTCGTCGCATGGCCGCTGACGCAGCTCGGCCTGCTCGCGCAGCCCGAGCTGCTGCACTACGGCGGGCTGTCGGGCGTGCTGCACGCCGGCGTCGCGGTGATCGCCGTGCAATTGCTGTGGACCGGCGACACGCGCCAGCGGCGCATCGGCGCGGCGATCGTGGCCGGGCTCGCGCTGAAGCTGCTCAGCGAGGCGCCGTGGGACGGGCCGCTGCGCCGTCCGGCCGGTTGGGACATCGCGATCGCGCCGCTCGCGCACACGAGCGGCGCCATTGCCGGTGCGATCTGCGCGCTGATGGCCCAGTGGCAGCACCGACGCCGCGCACCGCCTACGATGCGCGCGGATGACTGAACGCAAGCTGCATCTCGACACCGTCGCGGTTGCCACGCTGGTCGGCTGCTGCTTTCTGTGGGGCTTGAACCAGGTCGCCGCGAAGGCGGCATTGCCCGAGGTCCCCGCGTTGCAGCAAGCGGCAATTCGCTCGGCCGGCGGCGCGCTGCTGGTGTGGGCGTGCGCGGCGTGGC
>DATKCI010000047.1:0-3149 GCA_035513255.1 Piscinibacter sp.
TTCGCCGGCACTGCAGCGCCGCGAGCTGGCCACTGCCCCTCAGTCCGACACCATGGCCCCGACTGCTGTCAAGCTCGACAAAGGCGATTGGCTCACCTCCGACCGCACCGGCAACACCGACCGCTGGAAGGAAGCCTGCGAGTACAACCTGGTCAACCTGCGCTCCGACCACTACACGCAGGTGCCGGAGCGCCGCGACTTCTACAAGTGGTTCTACGAAGCCACGGCGGCCAAGGGGTACCACACGCGGTGGGCATTGGCCGCCTACATCGTCGCCTCAGGCATGGCCGAGATGGTCGAGACCGACTGGATGGAAGGCCTCTCGCCCATCACCAACGAAATGCAGGGCCTCGCTCGCATCGGCAACCAGGTCATCTTCGACGACGTATTGCCAAAGCTTCGCAAGCTCTGGCTCAACCCGCCGCTCAAAGGCCAGGCCGCCATCGATGCCGACGCTGCCATCCTCGCCGACGAGCAAGCGCTGGTGCAGGCCATGTACAGCTCCCTCGACGCAGAGACGATGAAGCGCTTCGGTGGCATCGCGTCGATGAGCTACATCCGCGCCAAGATTGCGCAGGGCACCAATCTCGCTGGCGTCATCGACGCCGGACCATTCAACAAGAGGGCCGACGTGCCGCCATTCACGGGAGACATCAACAAGCCTGAGGACCGCTGGGAGTACGGCATGATGCTCGCAGAACAGTTCAGCACCGTGAAAGTCAAAGGCACCGCCGGTAGCATGCCGACACCCGGCGAGGCGTATTCATCGGGTGCACAGTTCGCGGCGCTCAACGTGCGCGAGCACCTGCACAAGGTCGACGCCATGCTCAACGACTCCGACATCCCCGAGGACGACGTAGTGGCCGAATTGAAGCTGCTCAGCCCATCGGAACAGCGCGAGCTCATGTCCGATTCGTGGCGCGTGTCGCGGCTGACGAACGCCTTGAGCTACGCCGAGATGAAGGACGTCGTCGAGAACCTGGGCACCCTTGCCCTCGAGTCCAAGTTCACCCTTCTCGACCGTTCGCTAACCCGGTCGTGGACTTCCGTCGATTACGACGAGGTGCAGGCGCTGATCCGCGCCGCGCCAGCGGGCCAGCGGGCGGCCCTGCATACGAACTATTGGAAAAAGGTTTTCGTCGATATCTGCGACAACGACACTATCTACGAAGCGGTCGACGACCTTGGGCTCACCGCGAGTGAGCGCCAGGCATGGATCGACGCCGAGCACTGAGGCGCCGGCGCTCAGTGGAACCGTTTCCTGCGAGCCATTGCGGCGCCCATCGGCACGGGTTTCGGCACGACGCCTGCCGGTGGCCGATGGGCGGCGGCCGCTGCCTTCACGAGTTCCAGGATGATGCCGCGCTGCTCAAGGGAATAGATGGAAATGCGTACCCAGTCGGCACTCTTGCGCACCTCGATGCGCCTGTCTGCGGCCAGCCGCTCCTTCAGTGCACGGATCACTGACTTCGTAAGACGCACTTCCAGCAGGCCGTCGCCGGTGAAGTTGGCGATCTGTTTGCCGTTTACCCACAGCGCAGGGCCATCCGACCAGGACGACTCGCCCTCCTCCATGCCGGGGACGGCGAGCAGGCTTGCCCACAGTTCTTGTTGCAGCGACATCACGCCCCGAGCCTAGATCAGCGCCTTCGGCAGCGCACCTTCGACCTCCAGCAGCGCCTGCTTCATCGCCAGCCCGCCCCCGAAGCCGTGCAGCGAGCCGTCCGCGCCGATGATGCGGTGGCAGGGCAACCACAGCGGGATGGGGTTGGAGCCGACGGCCGCGCCCACGGCCCGGGCGGCGCCCATCGGCTCGCCGACGTGGCGGGTGAGCCAGCCGTAGCTGCGGGTCTCGCCGCGCGGTACGTCGCGCAGCGCCGCCCAGACGCGCGTCTGGAGTTCGCCGCCGGGCGGGGTGTCTACCGGGTAGTAGTCGAGGGAAGCCTCGCCCAGCGCGTATCCCTTCAGCAGCGCAATGAGTTCCTCCGCACGCGCATCCGGGTCGAAATCCGCGCCATGGGCGGCCAGTTCGCCCTCGCAGGATTCGCGCGTCGTGTGGAACAGGGTCGCGTAGCGGATGCCGCTCCGGCTCAAGGCCACACCCGCATAGCCCAGCGCCGTTTCCGCAACGACCGCATGCAGTGGCTCAGGCTTCGTGCTCACCCTCACCATTCTCATACCGCTCGCGACGCCTGACGACGCGCCGGAACAGCCGGTTGCGCAGTTCGCGGTAGGCCCCCGTCGACTCTTCGTCGTCCGTGCCGTCCAGGTCCTTGCGGCCGTACCGCTCCTGCTCGTAGGCCCGCACCAGCGCGCGCGCCGCGTCCTCCTTCTGCACGGTAGTGCCGACGCGGCGGCCCCACTCTGTCGCCGTCTCTTCCGGCTCGGCGCGTAACCCGGCCCAGTGGCCCACCCGTTGCACGCGCGCCCAGTGCTTCGCCCGCGGCGCCAATCCACCCGTGCCCCAGGTGAAGGCCAGCCGCCCCGATAGTGCCAGCAACGCTGCGACCGTCATCGCGCCGGCGAGCGTCCAGGCGATCCACCACGGGAACGGCGCGGGCGCGTCCACGGCCGTTTCGGTCAAAGAGTCGCCGACCTCGCCGCCGGGCAGGCCCGTAAATCCGCCCAACTCGTCAAAGATCTCTTCCAACGAAGGCTCGTCGGCGCCATCGAGGCCGGCATCGCCCGGCACGCCCGCGCCGGCGCCCTCGGAACCGGAGCCGGCCGGTCGGTCGGGCGTCGGGTTGAACACCACCCAGCCGTACTGCGGGAAGAACACTTCGACCCACGTATACGCGTCGTTCTTCTGGATCCGGAAGGTGCCGTTCGCCTTCACATCCTCGGCGTCGATGGCGTAACCCACGGCTACCCGCGCGGGGATTCCAGCACTGCGTAGCATCACCGCGAGCGCCGAGGCGTGGTAATCGAAGTAGCCGCGCTGCAGCGTGAACAGGAAGTAGTCTACGGTGTCTTCGCCCGGCGGCGCTGCCGGTACCGTGAGGTCGTAGGGAAGGGTGCGCAAGTAGGTCTCCAGCGCGACGGCTGCATCGTACGGGTTGTCCGCGCCGGCCTCGGCGATGATGGTCGCGGCCAGGTCGGCGACCCGCTGGGGGAGCGAGTCCGGAAGCTGCACGAACAGCTCGCTCACC
>DATKCI010000048.1:0-7504 GCA_035513255.1 Piscinibacter sp.
GGCCATGTGAGTTCTTTTCCCTCTCCACGGGCCACGAAGGGGCCCCTTCGTGGCCCGTGGAGAGGGTAGGGTGAGGGCGCGGCGGTGGACGGACAGCCGAAGTTCGCCAACGCCGCGGCCCTCACCCCAGCCCTCTCCCAGACGGAGAGGGAGAAAATCTCCCGGGGCTCGCGAACAACAGGTGACTTCATGCCGACTATCTCGACCAAGCTGAACCCCCGAAGCGAGGAGTTCAAGGCCAACGCCGCCGCGATGCGTGCGCTGGTCGACGATCTGAACGCCAAGCTCGCGAAGACCGTGCAGGGCGGCGGCGACGGCCCGCGCGCCAAGCACGTCGCGCGCGGCAAGCTGCTGCCGCGCGACCGCGTCGAAATGCTGCTGGACCCCGACACGCCCTTTCTCGAAGTCGCGCCGCTCGCCGCGCTCGGCATGTACAACGACGACGCGCCGGGCGCCGGCCTGATCGCCGGCGTCGGCCGCGTGTCGGGCGTCGACTGCATGGTCGTCTGCAACGACGCCACGGTGAAGGGCGGCACCTACTACCCGATGACGGTGAAGAAGCACCTGCGGGCGCAGGAGATCGCGCAGCAGAACCGGCTGCCGTGCATCTACCTCGTCGATTCGGGCGGCGCCAACCTGCCGAACCAGGACGAAGTGTTCCCCGACCGCGACCACTTCGGCCGCATCTTCTTCAACCAGGCGCAGATGAGCGCCCTGGGCATTCCGCAGATCGCCGTCGTGATGGGCTCGTGCACGGCGGGCGGCGCCTACATGCCGGCGATGAGCGACGAGTCGATCATCGTGAAGAACCAGGGCACGATCTTCCTGGCCGGCCCGCCGCTCGTGAAGGCCGCGATCGGCGAGGTCGTCAGCGCCGAGGACCTGGGCGGCGGCGATGTGCACACCCGGCTGTCCGGCGTGGCCGACCACCTCGCGCAGAACGACACGCATGCGCTGGCGATCGCGCGCGAGTCGGTTGCGCACCTGAACTGGCGCAAGGAGATCGCGCTGCGCTGCGCCCCGACGCGCGCGCCCTTGTTCGATCCGGCCGAGCTGCACGGCGTGATCCCGACCGACACTCGCAAACCCTTCGACGTGCGCGAGATCATCGCGCGCCTCGTCGACGGCTCCGAGTTCGACGAGTTCAAGGCGCGCTATGGCACCACGCTCGTGACCGGCTTCGCCCACATCGAAGGCATGCCGGTGGGCCTGATCGCCAACAACGGCGTGCTGTTCTCCGAGTCGGCGCAAAAAGGCGCGCACTTCATCGAGCTGTGCTGCCAGCGCAAGATCCCGCTCGTCTTCCTGCAGAACATCACCGGCTTCATGGTCGGGCGCAAGTACGAGAGCGAGGGCATCGCCAAGCATGGCGCGAAGATGGTGACGGCCGTGTCCACCGCCAACGTGCCGAAGTTCACCGTGATCATCGGCGGCAGCTTCGGCGCCGGCAACTACGGCATGTGCGGCCGCGCCTACTCGCCGCGCTTCCTGTGGATGTGGCCGAACGCGCGCATCTCGGTGATGGGCGGCGAACAGGCCGCGAGCGTGCTGGCGACGGTGCGGCGCGAGGGCATCGAGGCGAAGGGCGGCACGTGGAGCGCCGACCAGGAAGCGGCGTTCAAGCAGCCGATCCTCGACCAGTTCGAGCACCAGGCACATCCGTACTACGCGAGCGCGCGGCTGTGGGACGACGGCGTGATCGACCCCGCCGACACGCGCCGCGTGCTGGCGCTCGCGATCTCGGCGAGCCTCAATGCGCCGATCCCCGACGTGAAGTTCGGCGTCTTCCGCATGTGAAGGAGCGGCCATGAAAGATTACTTCGCCACGCTTGCCCGCTACAACGTCTGGGCCACGCGCAAGCTGTTCGAGCACCTCGACGCGTTGACCGAAGACGAGTACCGACGCGATGTCGGGCTGTTCTTCAAGAGCGTGCATCGCACGCTGAACCACCTGCTCGTCGGCGAGCACCTGCTGTGGTATCCGCGCTTCGCCGAAGGCGTGTCGCCGAAGCGTGCGCTGGACGAAGAAGTCGAAACCGACAGGGCCCGCCTGCGCGCGCAGCTGATCGAGGGCGCCCTGCGCTGGACGCCGCTGATTGCATCGCTGGACCAGGCGAGGATGCAGGGCACGCTGAACTACACGAGCACCAAGGGCGTGCCGATGTCGTTGCCGTTTGCGCCGACGCTCGGCCACGTGTTCAACCACGGCACCCACCACCGCGGCCAGATCACCGCGGCGATCACCGCGATGGGCCATGCCTGTCCCGAACTCGACCTCGTGTGGATGCTGCAGGCGGAGGCGAAGTCATGACCGTCCCGACGATGATCGATGTGCAGCGCCCGTCCGCTCATGTGGCGCGGGTCTTCCTCAACCGCCCCGACGTGCGCAATGCATTCAACGAGACCGCGATCGCCGAGCTGACGCGGATCTTCGACGAGTTGTCGAAGGACGACACGTTGCGCGTGATCGTGCTCGGCGGCCACGGCAAGGCCTTCTGCGCCGGCGCCGACCTGTCGTGGATGCGGGCGATGGCCGACTACACCTGGGAGCAGAACCACGCCGACGCGCAGGCGCTCGCCGACATGCTGTGGACGATCTACCGCTGCCCGGTGCCGGTGATCGGCCGCATCCACGGCGACTGTTATGCCGGCGGGGTCGGGCTCGCCGCGGTGTGCGACGTGCTGGTGGCTGCCGACGGCGCCGGCTTTTGCCTCAGCGAAGCCAAGCTCGGCCTGCTGCCCGCGACGATCAGCCCCTACGTCGTTCGCGCGCTCGGCGAGCAGGCGTCGCGGCGCTATTTCGTCACCGCCGAACGTTTCGGCGCGGTGCAAGCCCAGGCGATCGGCTTCGTGCATGCGGTGTGCGCCGCCGACGAGCTCGACGCGAAGGTCGACGAGCTCGTCGCCGCGCTCGTGTTGAACGGGCCGAAGGCCGTGCGCGCCTGCAAGGCGCTGGTGCAGGACGTGGTGCATCGCCCGATCGACGCGGCGCTGCGCGAGGAGACCGCGCGGCGCATCGCCGACATCCGCGCGAGCGACGAAGGCAAGGACGGCGTGCAGGCCTTTCTGAACAAGCGCAAGCCGGCGTGGCTGGCCGATTCATGATGCGCCATGGACCTCGGCACCTCGGAGCTGTTCGCCATCGCCGCCGCCCTCGGCTGGGCGAGTGGGCTGCGGCTGTATGCGGTGGTGTTCTTCACCGGCATGGCCGGCTTCCTGGGCTGGATCGACCTGCCGCCGCGGCTCGAGGTGCTGCAGCATCCGGTGATGCTGGCCGCGAGCGGGATGATGCTGTTCGTCGAGTTCTTCGCCGACAAGATTCCGGGCGTCGACACCTTGTGGGACCTGATCCACACGCTGGTGCGCATTCCGGCCGGTGCCGCGTTGGCGGCCGGTGTGTTCGGCGCGGACCAGGGCACCTGGGCGATGGCCGCGGCCTTGCTCGGCGGCACGCTCGCGGCCACGAGCCACGTCGCGAAGACGACGACGCGCGCGGCGGTGAACACGTCGCCGGAGCCGTTTTCCAACGTCGCGATGTCGCTGCTCGGCGACAGCGCAGTGCCGATCGCGCTGTGGCTGTCGTGGACGCAGCCGGAGGTGTTCTTCACGCTGCTGGCCGTCGCGCTGGTCGTGATGGTGGCGCTGATCTGGCTGTTCGGGAAGTTCCTGCGTCAGCTCGTGCGACGCGTGTTCGAACGTTCGCAGGTGGCTTGACGGCCGAGGAGACCTGATGTTCAAGAAGATCCTGATCGCCAACCGCGGCGAGATCGCCTGCCGGGTGGCCGCGACCGCGAAAAAGCTCGGCGTGCAGACGGTGGCGGTCTACTCCGATGTAGACGCGAACGCCAAGCACGTGCTCGCCTGCGACGAGGCGGTGCACATCGGCGGGCCGTCGCCGAAGGACAGCTACCTGCGCGGCGAACGCATCATCGATGCCGCGAAAGCCACCGGCGCCGAGGCCATTCACCCGGGCTACGGCTTCCTCAGCGAGAACGAGGACTTCGCGCAGGCCTGCGCCGATGCGGGCCTGGTGTTCATCGGTCCGCCGCCGTCGGCGATCAAGGCGATGGGCTTGAAAGCCGAGTCCAAGCAGCTGATGGAGAAAGCCGGCGTGCCGCTGGTGCCGGGCTACCACGGCGCGAACCAGGACCCGGCGCTGCTGCGCCGCGAGGCCGACCGCATCGGTTACCCGGTGCTGATCAAGGCCAGCGCCGGCGGCGGCGGCAAGGGCATGCGCGCGGTTCAGTCGGGCGACGAGTTCGATGCGGCGCTCGCCTCGTGCAAGCGCGAGGCGATCAACAGCTTCGGCGACGACGCGGTGCTGATCGAGCGCTACGTCACGCGCCCGCGCCACATCGAGATCCAGGTGTTCGGCGACACGCAGGGCAACGTGGTCTACCTGTTCGAGCGCGACTGCTCGGTGCAGCGCCGGCACCAGAAAGTGCTGGAAGAGGCGCCCGCGCCCGGCATGAGCGAGCAGCGGCGGCGCGAGATGGGTGAAGCCGCGGTCGCCGCGGCCAAGGCGGTTGGTTATGTCGGCGCCGGCACGGTCGAGTTCATTGCGGAGCCGAACGGTGAAGGCGACCTGCGCTTCTATTTCATGGAGATGAACACGCGGCTGCAGGTCGAGCACCCGGTGACCGAAGCGATCACCGGGCTCGACCTCGTCGACTGGCAGCTGCGTGTGGCCTCGGGCGAACCGCTGCCGCTCGCGCAGGACCAGTTGCGCATCCACGGGCATGCGATCGAGGCGCGGCTGTGTGCGGAGAACCCGGATGCGAACTTCCTGCCGGCGACCGGGCGGCTCGACGTGTACCGGATGCCGGCGGCCGTCGAGTTCGAACTTGGGGCCCCGCGGCCCTCACCCCCAACCCCTCTCCCAGGGGGAGAGGGGGGCGTCTGGTCGGGCGCGGTCGCGCCCGAGGTCCGGGTGGACGGCGGCGTGCGCGAAGGCGATGCGATCTCGCCGTACTACGACTCGATGATCGCCAAGCTGATCGTCTGGGGCGCCGACCGGCAGCAGGCGCTCGCGCGGCTCGATGCGGCGCTGGCGCGAACGCACATCGTCGGGCCGCACACGAACGTCGCCTTCCTGCGCCGGGTGGTTCAAAGCCGATCGTTCTCGCAAGCCGATCTGGACACCGCGCTGATCGAGCGCGAGCGGGCGGTGTTGTTCGACGCTCCGCCGCTGCCGCTTGAGGTGGCCGCCGCGGGCATGGTCGCGCACACACTCGCAGCCGAGAAGGCGCTGGAAAACGACGACCCTTGGTCGCGCCGCGACGGCTGGCGGCTCCACGGCGCCGCGCTGCGCCGCTTCGACATCGAGACGCAAGGCATGCACCACGTGGCCCGGCTGGAGCGCTCGCATCGCGGCGACATGGTGCTCGCGATCGGCGAGCAGCGCTGGCCGTTCAGCGCGGCGTCACGCGGCGCCGGCTTGCACGACGTGACCCTGGCCGCGCAGCGCCACGTGCTCACTGTCTATGCCACCGGCGAGCGCTTCAGCGTCTTCGCCGCCGCCGGCTCGGCATCGCTGCGCGAGATCGATCCGATCGCCCATGCGGCCGACGGTGCGGCAGAAGGCGGGCGCCTGACCGCGCCGATGCCGGGCCGCGTGATCGCCTTCCTCGCGAAGCCCGGCGACCGCGTGACGTTAGGCCAGCCGCTCGCGGTGATGGAGGCGATGAAGATGGAGCACACCATCACGGCGCCGCGCGATGGCACGATCGAGGAACTGCTGTATGCCGTCGGCGACCAGGTCAGCGAGGGCGGGGAGCTGCTGCGCCTCGCGGCGGCATGACGGGCGCCGCGTCAGCGCGGGTCGGGTGTGCCGCGCCGCAGCCAGCTCGTCGGGTGGAGCCAGCGCGAGCTTGTCCCATGGACGGTGGCTTTCACTGCCACATCGCGGAGCACGGGCGGCTGCGAGAGACCGAATCCGGATGTGTCGCGCGTCCAGGCCGTGTCTTGCTGCACGTGGCCGCTGCCAGGGGTGGTGTCGGCGAGCTTGCCGGCCCGAACGTACTGGCGCGCAAGCGTGGCGAGCTCGGTGTCACCAGACCCTTCGCAGACCCACAGCACCTCGCGGGCCTCCGCCTCGTTCTTCAGCATCCGGCCGACGTCGATGCCTTCTCCCAGATGACGCAACAGGGCGAAGTGAATCTTTGTCGCAATGCGAAGGCGGGTATTGGCGTCCACGGGTACTTCCTCAGAGAGATACGCCATGGTCACCCCCGGACGTCGACCCGCCATCCCTAGATGAGAGGGTCGCCCCCACGCAGTTCAGCAAAGTGAGACTTTGTTCATGATTCCCTCGAATGTCACATTGGTCGACGTCGGCCCCCGCGACGGGTTGCAGAACGAAAAGCAGGCCGTCGCCGCCGCACACAAGATCGAACTCGTGCACCAGCTGCAGGCGGCGGGCCTGCGGAACATCGAAGTCACGAGCTTCGTGAGCCCCAAGTGGGTGCCGCAAATGGGCGACAACGCCGAGGTGATGGCCGGCATCCGACGCGCGCCGGGCGTGCGCTACTCAGTGCTCACTCCCAACATGAAGGGCCTGGAGGCGGCATTGGCGGCAGACCGTGCGCTGTGGCCCGACGAGATCGTCGTCTTCGGCGCGGCCAGCGAGGCGTTCAGCCACCGCAACATCAACTGCAGCATCGAAGAGAGCATCGAGCGTTTTCGGCCGGTGGTGGAGGTGGCGCATCGCGAGGGCATCAAGGTGCGCTCGGCGATTTCATGCGCTCTCGGCTGCCCGTACCAGGGCGAGGTCACGCCGGACGAGGTCGAGCGCGTCGTCGTGATGATGAAAGGCATTGGCGTGGACCACTGCGGCGTCGCCGACACGATCGGCGTCGGCACGCCGCGCCGCGTGCAAGCCGCGATGGAGCGGGCGCTCAAACACTACCCGCTGGCCGAAGTGAGCGGGCATTTCCACGACACCTATGGGCAGGCGTTGGCGAACATCTATGCCTGCCTGGAGCTGGGCATTGCGACGTTCGACGCAAGCATCGCGGGCCTCGGGGGCTGCCCGTATGCCAAGGGCGCGACCGGCAACGTCGCGACCGAGGATGTGGTGTTCATGCTGAACGGGCTGGGGATCGAGACGGGCATCGATATCGATGCGCTCGTCGACGCCGGCAAGACCATCTCCGACGTGCTGGGCCGCCCGCCGGTGTCGCGTGCGGCGAAGGCGCTGCTCGCGAAACGCTGATCGGTCGCTCAGAGGGCATCCCCATAGTCGGCAACCTGCCGTCACCCGCAGTAGCCCGTCACCCCGGAGTCGTTACCCCAGCGCTGTCACCCCGGCGAAAGCCGGGGTCCACTGGTGGCGTGCTTCCGCGCTGGTGGGTTGCTTCCGAGCAGGTTGATTTGTTCGTGTTGCAGGCCGGGTCCCGGCCCCGGCGGGCGGGTAACTTTCATTTGCTGGCCCAAATGAAAGTCACCAAAGCAAAGGGCCTCGAATGCAACACCATGCACTTTCACCGTTGACGACGCGACGTCG
>DATKCI010000049.1:0-4115 GCA_035513255.1 Piscinibacter sp.
GCTTGCGACGTACGAAGCGCTCGTCTCCGCGGAATACCTCGCGAGCCTGAACGCGCCCAGTGAGTGGTCGCGAAAGATGATGCCGCACCACCGCCACATGGTGCGCAGCCCGGGCCGCGTGCTGGAAAGCCGCGGGAGCACCGTGGCCGGCCACGCGATCACCGTCCGCTTCTCGCCGGCGGCCGGCGCGCAGGAGCAGCTGCGCAGGCAGTTGCACGCACTGGTGCAGGACCTGCCCACGCGGCCGGGGCTCGCCGGCGCGCACCTGCTTCAGACCGACACGCCGGCCCTCGCGCCGACCACCGAGCAGCAACTGCGCGGCCTGGCCGACCGCGCGGCGGATTGGATCTTGGTCGTGACCGGCTATGACGTTCAGGTGCTTCGCCGGCTTGTGGAAGGTGAGCTGTCGGCGCAGGCTTTGCAAAGCGTCGGGGCGGCGGACGGGGCGATCACTGCAACCTATGGGCTGAGGCACTCAGGGTCATCGACAACTACGACGACAGCGACTATCTGACGTAGGTCAGGGGCAGAGACGCTGAGGACGCCTGAACCGCCGCTTTCATTTCACGTCACTCTCGCGCAGCTTGGCGATGTCGGGCGCTTGCCCAATCCAGCGCCGGCTGTTCTTCTCGACGATGCCCGCGATGCGCCGGGCGACCTCCTGCGGCACGCCCGCCGTGCACACGTCATCAACGACGTTGGGCAGCGCGTCCATCACGCGAGTCGCGAGCTGCCGTAGCTGTTGCGAGACCAGCCGAATCGGCAATCCGCACTCATGCGCAAAGCTGGCCCACTCGAACGGGGACAGCTCGGCCTCGCTGAACGCGTCACCGATGGCCATCGCATACCCGTCGTGAAGCGCGTCGTAGCCCAATGCCTCCATGCACACGAGGTCATAGGCCGGTGCGAGACTCAACCCTGCGGTGCCGTAGAAGAACGAAAGGTTCTTGCCGTGCGCATCTGTGTTCCCGACGAGTACCTGGAAGATGGCCCATCGCAGCAGCGCCCGACGATCATGGGCCGGCACCACGCTTTGGTCCAGGAGTCGGAACAACTTCGCGTAGGTGACGCCGTCGCGGATGTTGCGCACGTCGGGGTTGTCGCCGTATGGGCGCTCGTACTTCATCGAGACCGACATGCCCAGGGCTTGGCATCCGTCGATCAGATGCAGGCGCTGCACGCGGTCCCCGGTCTCGACACGATCGAAGCGCGACACCAGCAGCACGGGCTGAGGCACGTGGATCAAACGGGTGCGGGGCACGTCCAGGCCCACACGCAGGGCCAACTGCATGCACATGAATTCATTCGCGGGCAGGCTTTCGAACTGCGGTCGCACGGGCACCGGCTTCACGATAACCGTCGATGCCAGGCGCGAGCCTTCGACCAGGAACCACGCTCCGTCGCGCTCGTAGATCGCGATCTTGTCCTGGTAGCCGGCGATCGACAGGCGCACCTTGCCGTCCCATACCGAAAACGGCACGTTGGGTCGGTCAAGGATGCGCTGCGAAAGCTCTTCAGGCGTCACCAGCCGCAGTTCATGACCAGCACCAGCACCGGCACCGGCTGCAGCGGCGTCCATGGTGACCCGTAGCGCACCGGCGGTTTCCTTGCCGAGGGCCACCATCAGCCCCACCAGATTCGACTTGCTGATGCCGTTGGCCTGGGCTGCGTGGTCCAGCGCCTCGCCCTCGGGCAAGAGGTTCTCGAAGAACTGGCGCACTTCGGCGCTGTGGGCCTCGGCGGATTGTCCGGGGTCGGGCACCAGCGGCAAGCGCGGGCTGATCGGGAAGCTGCGCGGGTTGTCCTGCCACGGCTGGGTGTAGTCGAACGCAAATCGATTCGTCGCCCCTTCGTGGGCCAACCATCCAACGAGATTCTGATCAAGCCAGATGGCCAGGCGCGCCATCAGCCTTCCTCCGCGCGCTTCGGCACGTTTGGTGTGGCGGCGCAGGCCGTGCTCGATGACCCTGCCTCAACATCGCTTGCCGCCTTCCGCGAGCTCAGGATCAGTCGCCGCACCGGCTCCCGCTCAGGGGAGGGCACAGCAAAGACGGCCACGCCGAGTTCCTTGGCTACTCTCAAGGCCGTGGCGAGGCCTACAGATGCCTTGGCCGTCTCCAGGTCGGTCAAAGTCTGCTTGGACACGCCCAACGTCAGAGCAGCATCGACGAGCGTCATGCCCGACGCCGTTCGTGCCGCGCGGATCATTGCCGCGAATGCAACCGGGTCGCTGACGAGTGGGTCGGATGGCTGGAGGGTAGGAACGACTCGCTTCACGTTTACGCCTACTTTTATTGGATTATAGGTGTGGGTTGGCGATACGATGGTTAAAAGGTCGTAATTCAGACCTTTATGTTCACCCGGACTACGGCCAATCAAAAAAACCTTGATTGCAGGATTAATGGCTGTGCGCGCCATCTCATCCTGACGAGTTGCGTCACGACGGCCGTGCGAACTCCGGGATGCGAAACCGCTTGCGGTAGGCGCCCGGCGCGAGGCCGGTGGTGCGCTTGAACAGGCGCCGGAAAAAGGCGGGATCCTCATAGCCCACGCGCCAGCTGATGTCGTCGACCGACGCATCGGTGCGTTCGAGCCGGCGCTTGGCGTCTTCGATGCGCAGGCGCTGGACATAGGCGATCGGCGCGAGCCCGGTCGCTGCGGTGAAGCGCCGCTTGAAGGTGCGTTCGGCGAGCTTCGACTGCTTGATCATTTCCTCGACCGGATTGGCGACCGAGAAATGCGTGCTCAACCAGTGCTGCGCGCCCTGGATCTCGGCGTCGCCGTGGTCACTCTTGCCTTCGAAGCTGATGTAGGGCGCGAGCCCGTCCTGGTGCCATTGCAGTGCATACAGGCGCGCCACTTCCTGCGCGTCGGTCGCGCCCGCGTAGCGGGCGATGAGGTAGAGCACCATGTCGTGCCAGGTCGTCGACGCGCCCGAGCTGACGAGCTCTTCCTGCAGCCCCGAGATCACCAGCACGCGCTCCGGATGGATCGTCACCGCCGGATGCGTGGCGGCGAACTCCCGCGCGTAGCCGAAATGCACCGTGGCGTCCTTGCCGTCGAACAGCCCCGTCTCGGCCAACAGGAAGATGCCCGAGCAGGCCGAGCACAGCGTCGCGCCGCCCGCATGCATGCGCTCAATCCAGTCGACGAGGCGGGGGTACCGGCCCTTCTGCCAGCCTGACCGTCGCAACAGGACGGACGGCACGATCACGATGTCGCTGGCCTCGAGGGTATCGATCGATCGTTGCACGTGGATCGGCACGCCGCTGGCCAGCTGCAGCGGACCCACGGATTCGCCGACGATCTCGATGCGAAACGGCGAGCGCGCCACCCCGTTCGACTCGCCCATCAACGCCTGCGCGTTCATCACGTCGTAGATGCCCGCGAGCGTGGACACGACGGCATCGGGCAGCGCCACCAAGGCGACGTGACGCGCGGCTTGACGTGCTTGCGATGTGGAGCGGGTCGAGGGACTTTGCATGGCGTGTTCTTCGATGGTGGCACGAACGGACCCTTCTTGGGCGATTCCAGCTCTGCCGCGAATCGGGTCGCGTCGCGACCATGAGCGCCTGTTCAATCGATTCACGCTTCGAGAAAGGAAGCCTAAACCATGAAGACCTCTTCGAACCCGCGGCGCACGTTCGTCGTGCGCCTGGTGAGTCTCGCTGCGCTGGCCAGCGCCGCCGTCACCGTGGTCTTGCCGCACGACGCTGCGGCCAGCGACGCCGCTCGCACGCCACAGCATCACCGCAGCGCCAACGCCGTCGTGCACTGGAACACGATCGCCGGCGAGGCCTTCGCGCCGAGCCAGGGCACGAACCCGATGGCGCAATCGCGCACCTTGGCGATCCTGCATGCGTCCATCCACGATGCGCTCAACGCCATCGACCGGCGCTACGAGTCCTACACGCCGGGGCTGGCCGCCGCGCCCAAGGCTTCCGTCGACGCGGCGGTCGCGGCGTCGGCGCGCGAAGTGCTCGTCAAGCTCCTGCCCGAGCAGGCAACGCGTGTCGAAGCTGCGTACGGCGAGGCCCTCGCGGCCGTGCGCGACGGGCCGGCCAAGACCGCCGGCATCGCCGCCGGCCAGGCCGCCGCCTGGGCGACGATGAATC
>DATKCI010000050.1:0-11379 GCA_035513255.1 Piscinibacter sp.
GGCGCCTTGAGACCGGCCGTCCCCATCTCCAACGCACGCAGCATCAATCCAAAGCCCGGCAGAATCAATCCGCCGAGGAAACGGCCACTCGCGTCCAGCGCGTCGACCGTCACCGCCGTCCCGACCATCACCACCAGCGCCGGACGCGGCGCGCCGGTCGCAAGCACACGATGGCGCGCGCCGATCAGCGCGACCCAGCGGTCGGTACCGAGCCGGTTCGGATGGTCGTAGCCGTTGGTCACGCCGGCGGCGTGCGCCGATGACACCACCCAGCGCGGCGTGATGTCCCAGATTTCCATCTGCTCTTCGACGCGGCGCTTCACACCTTCGCCGGCGACGATGCTGCCCAGCATGCTCGATGGCGGCGCAAGGTCCTTCCACTCCTTGTCGGCGAGCATGTCGATCGTTTCGAGGAACACCGCGCCGTGCGCGAGCAAGCCGGCGCCGGGCTGCGGCGATGCGTACTGCGCCCACTTCAGGCGCGTGTTGCCCACATCGACGGCGAGAAAGCTCATCGGGCGAATTTAGCCTGCCGGCAGAACCGGATCGCCGCGCGGGGTCAACAAGTGACGTGCGCGGCGCAGCGTCTGCTGCGCGGCCAGTGAACGGTAGGGCTTGATGATGCGCGCCTCGACTTCTTCGATGAGCTCGGCGAGTTCGCTGCGGGTGCGTGCGCGGCGCAGACGCAGCATGGTCAGCGAGCCCGTCACCGGCGCTTCGGCGCGCACCGCGCGCATCAGGATCGCGCGGGCCTCTTCGAACGAGATGTCGTCGGTGCGCGCGGCCTCCAGGGCATCGAAGTTGCGCAGCACCGAATCGCCAAGCATCGAATCGTTCAGCACCGATTCGGGATGCAGCGAGCGCGCTGCGGGCAGCAGCGATTCGGGGCCGTCTTCCGCCGGCGGGGGCGGCACGTCGTCGATCGGAATGTCTACGTGCAGCGGGGTGTCTTCCGCGGGCGGCGGCGCGATCGGAATCGTCGGCAGGGTGGCCGGATCGGGCGGCGCCGGCTGGGGCAGCGCGATCAGCCCCATGTCGACCAGTTCGGCGAAGCAGCTGTCGGTCGCGCCGGCCTGTTGCGCCATCACGCGCACCTGCTCCTCGTTGCGCCGTCCATCCACGAGGAACAGCACGGTGCGGTGGCGCTGGCTGAGCCGGCGCTGGCGGTTGTTCAGCTCCGCCTGGCCGTCGGACGTCTTGATCGGGATGGGTGGGGTCGCCACGATGTCTCCTTGTGAACGGCGCGCCGCGCGAGGGTGGTCGCACGCCATGCCGGGTCCCAACCCGCAGGATTGTGACGTGAAACCGGCCTGCGACGCGGGGAGCGGCGCAGCACAGGACCCCGATTTCCGTGCAACACCGCACTGATGTTCGCTAGGAACCGGCCGGCAGCGATACACTCGCAAATTGACGTATACGTCAATTGCACGCTGCCCGCCCCCCATCCAACCAAGGACTGAGTTGGCCACACCCATTCCCGATTTCTCCGAGTTCCAGCACCGAACAGCGCTGGACAAGGGCGCGCGGCGCTTCGATCTCGCGCGTTTCGACCCGGCTGCAACGCCCTTCTCGTCGGGCAACAAGGCGGCCGACAAGGCACAGGTGGCCGCGCTCGCCGACGAGCTCGACCGGCTGCAGGACATGTTCTACGCCGACCGCCGCTTCAAGCTGCTCGTGATCCTGCAGGGCACCGACGCGAGCGGCAAGGACGGCACGATTCGCGGTGTGTTCGGAAAGACCAGCGCGCTGGGCGTGCATGCGGTCGGCTGGAAGGCGCCGAGCGAGGAGGAACGGTCGCACGACTATCTGTGGCGCATCCACAAGCGCATGCCCGCCAGCGGCGAGGTCGTGCTGTTCAACCGCAGCCACTACGAAGACGTGCTGGTGCCGGTGGTCAACGGCTGGATCACGCCGCAGCAGACGGTGCAGCGCTACGCCCAGATCAACGACTTCGAGCGCATGCTGACGGAAAACGGCACCGTGATCCTGAAGTTCCTGCTGCACATCTCGCAGGCCGAACAAGGGCAGCGCCTGCAGGCGCGGCTGGACGACCCGGGCAAGCACTGGAAGTTCGACCGCAACGACCTCGAGGTGCGCAAGCGCTGGGACGACTACCAGGCGGCCTACGCGGCCGCGCTGGCCGCCACCGGCACCCGATGGGCGCCGTGGACCGTGGTGCCGGCCGATTCGAAGACGCACCGCAACCTGATGGTCGCGCAGGTGGTCAAGCGCACGCTGGAGGGCCTGGCGCTGCGTTATCCGCCGGGCGACGCGTCGCTCAGCAAGATCTCCGTGGAGTAAGAAATGACCGACCTGTCCGCCGAATTCAAAGCCCTGGCCGAGTACCGCCCGACGAACAAGGTGCGCTTCGTCACCGCCGCATCGCTGTTCGACGGCCACGACGCGGCGATCAACATCATGCGGCGCATCCTGCAAGGCATGGGCGCTGAAGTGATCCACCTGGGGCACAACCGATCGGTCGACGAAGTCGTCACCGCGGCGCTGCAGGAAGACGCGCAGGGCATCGCGATCAGCTCCTACCAGGGCGGCCACGTCGAGTACTTCAAGTACATGGTCGACCTGCTGCGCGAGCGCGGCGGCGAGCACATCCAGGTGTTCGGCGGCGGCGGCGGCGTGATCGTGCCGGCGGAGATCGCCGACCTGCAGGGCTACGGCGTGACGCGCATCTATAGCCCCGAGGACGGGCAGCGCATGGGGCTGCAAGGGATGATCGGCGAGATGCTGATGCGCTGCGACGCGGACCTGTCCGGATACGCGCCGAAGGATCTTGCGGCGATCCAGGGCCGCGGCGACGCGAACCGGCGCGCACTGGCGCAGCTGATCACCGCGCTGGAGAACGGCAAGGTGTCCGACGCGCTGAAGACCGCGCTGCGCGACGCGGCGGCGGCGGCCAAGACGCCGGTGCTCGGCATCACCGGCACCGGCGGCGCCGGCAAGTCATCGCTGACCGACGAGCTGATCCGCCGCCTGCGGCTGGACCAGGACGACGCGCCGCACGTTGCGGTGATCAGCATCGATCCGTCGCGCCGCAAGAGCGGCGGCGCGCTGCTCGGCGACCGCATCCGGATGAACGCCATCGGAAAGTGGAGCCGCGCAGCGGCTCTGACCTCTCCTTCCC
Source organism: Piscinibacter sp. (assembly GCA_035513255.1). GTDB lineage: Bacteria > Pseudomonadota > Gammaproteobacteria > Burkholderiales > Burkholderiaceae_C > Albitalea. Next base: position 3,140 of record DATKCI010000050.1, read on the forward strand.
CCCTTGGGGGAAGGCCGGGATGGGGGCCGAATTCCAGAGCGGACAACGATGCCGCGCCCCCACCCCAACCCTCCCCCAGCGGGGGAGGGAGCCAGGAACGTGTCTTCATGCGCAGCCTCGCGACACGCGATTTCGGCAGCGAGATCAGCCAGGCGCTGCCCGGCGTGCTCGCCGCCTGCAAGGCCGCGGGCTTCGACCTGATCGTCGTCGAGACCTCGGGCATCGGCCAGGGCGACGCGGCGATCGTGCCGCTGGTCGACGTGCCGATGTACGTGATGACGCCCGAATACGGCGCCGCCAGCCAGCTCGAGAAGATCGACATGCTCGATTTCGCCGAGTTCGTCGCGATCAACAAGTTCGACCGCAAGGGTTCGCTCGACGCATTGCGCGACGTCGCCAAGCAGGTGCAGCGCAACAAGGAGGCGTGGAAGACCAGGCCCGACGAGATGCCGGTGTTCGGCACGATGGCCAGCCGCTTTAACGACGACGGCGTGACCGCGCTGTACCAGGCCCTGCTGCCGCGTCTGCGTGAGCTCGGGCTGAAGACCGGCGAAGGCCGGCTGCCGCCTGTGGCCACGCGCCACAGCACCCACCAGGTGCCGATCGTGCCGGGTGCGCGCGTGCGCTACCTCGCCGAGATCGCCGACGGCGTGCGCGGCTACAAGCAACGCGCCCGCCAGCAGGCGCGCCTCGCCCGCGAGATCCAGCAACTGCGCGAATCGGCGCGCATGCTCGGCGAAGCCGATGCCGAAAAGGCCGGTGCCGTCGATGCGGTGTCCGCGCTGGCGAGCCGGCGCGAGGGCGAGCAGGACGCCACCCCGAAGAAGCTGCTCGCGATGTGGCCGCAGATGCAGAAATCGTATGCCGGCGACGAGTACGTCGTGAAGATCCGCGACAAGGAGCTGCGCACCGCGCTGACCTACACAACGCTGTCGGGCACGAAGATCCGCAAGGTTGCGCTGCCGCAGTACGAAGACCACGGCGAGATCCTCAAGTGGCTGCTGCTCGACAACGTGCCTGGCAGCTTTCCGTACACCGCCGGCACCTTCGCGTTCAAGCGCGAAGGCGAAGATCCGACACGCATGTTCGCCGGCGAAGGCGATGCCTTCCGCACCAACAAGCGCTTCAAGCTGCTCAGCGAAGGCATGCCGGCCAAGCGGCTGTCGACCGCATTCGACTCGGTGACGTTGTACGGCAACGACCCCGATCTTCGGCCCGACATCTACGGCAAGGTCGGCAACTCGGGCGTCAGCATCGCGACGCTGGACGACATGGAGGTGCTGTACGGCGGCTTCGACCTGTGCTCGCCCACCACCTCGGTGTCGATGACGATCAACGGCCCGGCGCCGACGATCCTCGCGATGTTCATGAACACCGCGATCGACCAGCAGATGGAAAAGTTTCGCGCCGACAACGGCCGCGAGCCGACCGACGACGAGGCGCAGAAGATCGCCGCGTGGGTCAAGCAGAACGTGCGCGGCACCGTGCAGGCCGACATCCTGAAGGAAGACCAGGGGCAAAACACCTGCATCTTCTCGACCGAGTTCTCGCTGAAGGTGATGGGCGACATCGCCGAGTATTTCGTGCACCACCAGGTGCGCAACTTCTATTCGGTCAGCATCTCCGGCTATCACATCGCCGAAGCCGGGGCCAACCCGATCTCGCAGCTCGCCTTCACGCTGAGCAACGGCTTCACCTTCGTCGAGGCCTATCTGGCCCGCGGCATGCACATCGACGACTTCGCGCCCAACCTGAGCTTCTTCTTCAGCAACGGCATGGACCCCGAGTACACGGTGCTCGGCCGCGTGGCTCGGCGCATCTGGGCGGTGGCGATGCGCGATCGCTACGGCGCCAACGAGCGCAGCCAGAAGCTCAAGTACCACGTGCAGACGAGCGGACGCTCGCTCCATGCGCAGGAGATCCAGTTCAACGACATCCGCACGACCTTGCAGGCGCTGATCGCGATCTACGACAACTGCAACTCGCTGCACACGAACGCCTTCGACGAAGCGATCACGACACCCACCGAAGACAGCGTGCGCCGCGCGATGGCGATCCAGCTGATCATCAACCGCGAATGGGGCCTCGCGAAGAACGAGAACCCGAACCAGGGCGCGTTCATCGTCGACGAGCTGACCGAGCTGGTCGAGGAAGCGGTGCTGAAGGAGTTCGAGAAGATCGCCGAACGCGGCGGCGTGCTCGGCGCGATGGAAACCGGCTACCAGCGCGGTCAGATCCAGGAGGAGAGCATGCACTACGAGATGCTCAAGCACACCGGCGAGTACCCCATCGTCGGCGTGAACACCTTCCGCAACCCGCACGGCGATCCGGTGATGGATCACATCGAGCTTGCGCGCTCCACCGACGAAGAGAAGCAGTCGCAGCTGAAGCGCCTGGCCGAGTTCCACGAGCGCCACGCCGCCGAAGCGCCGGCGATGCTTCAGCGCTTGCAGCAGGCGGTCATCGACAACCGCAACGTGTTCGAGGTGTTGATGGACGCGGTCCGGGTGTGTTCGCTCGGGCAGATCACCGGGGCGCTGTTCGAGGTGGGCGGGCAGTATCGGCGCAGCATGTGAGGCACGAGCGGCCGGGCCGTCCAACGCGCCGATGGCGGCGATCCGATTGCACCGCGGGCGATGCTCATTCCGGCCACGCGAAGCTTCCGCTCAGCACCGGCTCCGCACGCAGACGCTCCACGGCGAATTCGACGAAGGTCCTCACCTTGGCGGCCGCTTTGCGTCCATCGACATAGACGAGTTGCACCGGAATCGGCGGCGGCTCGTGGTCGGCGAGCACGATGCGCAACCGGCCGGCTTGCACGTCGGCCGCCACCTGGTACGACAGCGCACGCGCCAGGCCGCGGCCGGCGAGGGCCGCGGCGATGCCGATCTCGCTGCTGTTGCCGGCCAGCTGCATGCGGGGCTGTGCGGTCGTGCGCTCCGCCTTGTTCTTCGCACCGGGCGGGTACAGCGTCCACGGCGCCGCCGCATCGCCGCTGGCGGCGAAACCGATCGCGTCGTGCCGGACGAGATCGCCCGGTGCACGCGGCACACCGCGGGCGGCCAGGTAGTCCGGCGACGCGACGATCACACGCCGCACGTGGCCCACGCGCACCGCCGTCAGGCCGGAGTCGGGCAGATGCGCGATGCGCACCGCCACGTCGAAGCCCTCGTCGAGCAGGTGCACGATGTGGTCGACAAAGAAGGTGCGTGCGCTCACCTTGGGATGCGCCGCGAGAAAGTCGAGCAGCACCGGCGTGACGTGGATGCGCCCGAACATGCGCGGCGCGGTGATCGCGAGCTGCCCCTTCGGCTCGGCATGCGCACCGCCGGCCGAGGCCTCGGCTTCGGTGATGTCGGCGAGGATGCGCTTGCAGTCCGCGTGAAAGCGTTCGCCGGCCTCGGTCAGCGCGACGCTGCGGGTCGTGCGGCGCAGGAGCCGCGCGCCGACATGCTCTTCGAGCGCGACGATCGCCCGGCTGACCGCCGGCGCCGACAGGCCCAGCTGCCGCGCCGCAGGCGCGAAGCCGCGTGTGTCGGCCACGGTCACGAAAATCCTCATCCCCTCGAGTCGATCCATCTCGGCATTCCGCGCAGCGAAAGAGTGAAGTGTCCACCGAAGGTGTTCCGCCAGTCGGCTGACGCCGCTAACGTGTGCAGCTTCCACATGGAGCCTTCGATGACCACCTCGCCCCGCCCTGCCCACCCGATCCGACTGCACACGTTTTCACTTTCCGGCCACGCGCACCGGGTCGAGCTGTTCCTCTCGCTGCTCGGCCTGCCGTTCGAAAAAAACGAGGTCGACCTGGTTCGGGGACAGCACAAGACGCCCGAATTCCTTGCGCTGAACCCGTTCGGCCAGGTGCCGGTGATCCAGGACGGCGAGCTGACGCTGGCCGACAGCAACGCGATCCTGTGTTATCTCGCACTGCGCTACGACACGTCCGGCCGCTGGCTGCCACGTGACCCCGCCGGCGCCGCGCAGGTGCAGCGCTGGCTGTCGATCGCCGCCGGTCCGCTGGCAAACGGGCCCAGCTCGGCCCGCGTGAACGTGCTGTTCCGCCGCCCGCAAGACCCGCGCTGCGCCGACATCGCGGCCCTGCTGTTCGCTCGCATGGAAACGCACTTGGCGTTGCAGCCCTTTCTTGCCGCCGCCGAGCCGACGATCGCCGACATCGCGCTCTACACCTACACGGCGCACGCACCCGAGGGTGGCATCTCGCTCGAACCGTATCCCCAGGTGCGCGCCTGGCTCGCGCGCATCGAAGCGCTGCCGGGCTTCGTCGGCATGCCGCGCCAGACCGCCTCGGCCGCATGAGGGCCAGGCCGTGACGAGCGAAGCCTCTCGCGTCTGGCCCTTCCACGCCGGCGAAACGGCCGTCCAGGACCGCGCCGGCGTGCGTGAACGGGTCGAGACCGCCGGCGCCCGCATGATCCGCGACGCGATGCCGGCGCAGCATCGCGAGTTGTTCGGCAAGCTGCCCACGCTGCTGGTCGGCAGCCTCGACGCGCAGCGGCGGCCGTGGGCGTCGATGTTGGCGGGGCGTCCCGGCTTCGTCAGCGCGCCGGACGAGCACACATTGCGGATCGCGGCACGCCCGCAGGCGGATGATCCGCTCGCCTCGCATCTCGCGCCCGGCGTGCCGATCGGCCTGCTCGGGCTCGAACCGCACACACGCCGCCGCAACCGGATGAACGGCACCGTGATCGAGGTAGACGCCGAGGGTTTCAGCGTCGGCGTCGACCAGAGCTTCGGCAATTGCCCGCAGTACATCCAGGCGCGCGAACCGCGCTGGGTCGAACCGCTCTCGGCACCTCGGCGCGCCGAACGCCTCGGGTCCGCATTGACCAACGTCGCCCTCGCGCTGATCCGCCGCGTGGACACGTTGTTCATCGCATCGGCCTCCGCACACGCACATGGACGCAGCGGCGCAGAAGGCGTGGACGTCTCGCACCGTGGCGGCAAACCCGGCTTTGTCGACGCCACGACCGACCACGACGGCCGCTGCCTGCTCACGATCCCGGACTTTCGCGGCAACAACCTGTTCAACACCCTCGGCAACGTCGCCGCACACCCGCATGCCGGGCTGCTGTTCGTCGACCACGACCGTGGCGACACGCTGCAGATCACCGGCCGTGCCGACATCGTCTGGGATGGCTCCGCCGTGCAGTCCTTCGCCGGCGCACAGCGCCTGCTGCAAGTGCAGGTCGATGAAGCGCTGTGGACGCCGGCCGCCTTGCCGCTGCGATGGTCGGTCCCCGAGTACGCGCCGCAGCTCGACGGCACCGGCGTGTGGCCGACCGGCGGTGGCGCCTAGGCGACTGCCGCCAGCGGCCACAGGCGCTAGCCTCAAGCCTCCTTGTCGGAGGTTTTCTCGATGACCGATCTCTTTTCGCTGCAGGGCCGCACGGCCCTCGTCACCGGCGGGTCGCGCGGCATCGGCCGCATGATCGCGGCCGGCTTCCTCACCGCCGGCGCGCGGGTCTACATTTCGGCGCGCAAGGCCGAGGCCTGCGACCAGACCGCCGCGGAGCTGTCGGCGCTCGGGCCCTGCATCTCGCTGCCGGCCGACGTGTCCACGCTCGACGGCGTGCACACGCTCGTCGCCGCCTACGGCGAGCGCGAGCCGCAGCTCGACATCCTCGTCAACAACGCCGGCGCAGCCTGGGGCGCGCCGTACGACGAGTTCCCCGAGAAGGGCTGGGACAAGGTCGTCGACCTGAACCTGAAGACGCCGTTTTTCCTGACTCAGGCGCTCACCGCCTCGCTGCGCCGTGCCGCCGAGTTCCGGCCGGCCAAGGTGATCAATATCGCGTCGATCGACGGCCTGTCGGTGAACCCGCAGGAAACCTACTCGTATGCCGCGAGCAAGGCCGGCCTGATCCACATGACGCGGCGCATGGCCGTGCGCCTCATCCAGGACAACATCGTCGTCAGCGCAATCGCGCCGGGCGCCTTCGCGTCGGAGATGAACCGCGACGCGCGCGACCGCGCCGGCGAGGTGGCGGCCCATGTGCCCGCCGGGCGCATCGGGCAGGAGGACGACATGGCGGGCGCCGCCGTCTACCTCGCGTCGCGCGCCGGCGACTACGTGGTCGGCGCGACGCTGGTGGTCGACGGCGGGGTGACGCTCGCCCGTTGAAGCAGTGCGCCATCCCGAGGTGCTGCAGAAACTACACGCGGTTCGGGGGCGGGTCTCCTGCCTTGACGGTCGCGAAACGCGCCGTCGACAATCCGCCCAATGAGCCGCCCGCCTTTGCGCACTCCGACCTCGGCAGCGCTGCGCCTCGCGCGCAAGGCCTGGCGGCTCCAGTACCGCGACTCCCACCAGTCGATCGCCCTGGCCGAGCAGGCGCTCACTCGGGCGCAAGCCGGTGCCGACTCGAACGCGGAAGGCTGGGCGCGGCTTGTGCGCGCCTTTCACCGCATGCGTTACGCGACGCCGGCTGCGGCGATCGAAGAACTCCACGCGGCCCAGCGCTGCTTCGATGACACGGCCGATCGCGCCGGCGCGATCCTCGCCGGCGCGGGGATTTCGCGATGCCGCTGGCGCGAAGGCCGCTACCGCGAGTCGCTCGCGCTGATCCTGCCTTTGCGCGACGACGGGCTGAGGGTGCTGAAGCAGGAGGAGCGGGGCATGCTCCTCAACGGCATCGCCGGCTGTTATTCGTCGCTCGGCCAGTCGGAGCAGGCGTTTGCCTACATGTACCAGGCGCTGCGCGAATCGAGCCCGGCCCGCGGCCATGGCTTCGACGTGGTGCTGTACTGCAACCTCGCCCATGAGCTGTACCAGCTCGGCGACTACCACGAGGCGCTGCGCTATCTGCAAGAAGGCATCGAGCGCTGCACGCGGCTGGACAACCCGCGGCTGCTGAGCGTGCTGCTCGTCAATCGCATCGTCTGCCTGACCGATCTGGACCGCCCGCAAGAAGCGATGCCGGACGTGCGGCGTGTCCTCGACATCCCCGCCGATGCCGCCGGGCGCGGCGCGAAGGGCGCCGCGTTCGAAACGCTCGCCATCGCCGCGCTGCGCGCCGGCGAGCTCGCGCTCGGTGAGCAGCTGATCGAACGCGCCGTCCAGTCCCTCGGCGACACGACGGTGCCGGATGAAACGGTGGAACTCGCGGTGGCGCAGGCGGAATCGTTGCGCATCCGCGGCGCTACCGGCGATGCCGCCGCGCGCCTCGAACAGGCGTTGCCGCTGCCGGCCGAGGGCCTGAGCCTGCGGGTGCGCTGCCTCTTCCTGCAGGTGCTGGCCGACGTCCGAGAGCGGCAGGGCGACCCGGCGCTCGCGTTGGCCTCGCTGCGCGACTGGCAGCGCCGGCACGTCGAGCGCACGCAGCTCGCGTCGCGAGCGCGCTACCAGGCCGCGGCGCTGCAGACCGAGCTGCTTCGCCTGCAGCAGGAGCTCGACGAAATCGACGCGCGGCAGCGTGCCACCGAACGCGCCAAGCTCGAGCTCGAAGCGATCAACCAGCAACTGTCGCAGAAAGTCAGCGAAGTGCAGTCGCTGCAGGACGCACTGAAGCAGCAGGCGGTGCGAGACTTCCTGACCGGCTTGTTCAACCGCCGCCACCTGAACGACGTACTGCCTTCGATGATGGCGCTGGCCGCACGCGACCGGCAGCCGCTGGCGGTGGCGATCATCGATCTCGACCATTTCAAGCGGGTCAATGACGAGCACGGCCACACCGTCGGCGACCTGCTCCTCGCCGGCTTCGGCGCGCTGCTCGCCAAGCACTTGCGAAAGAGCGACGTCGCCTGCCGCTACGGCGGCGAGGAGTTCTGCCTGCTGATGCCGCGCACCGACGCGACGGCCGCGCGGCGCAAGGTCAGCGCGCTGCTCAAGCTGTGGCGCCACAGCGTCTTCGCGACCGACGACGGCCCCCTGTCCGGCTGCACGTTCTCGGCCGGTATTGCCGACACGAACACGATGCGGGAGTCGGCGCAAGCGTTGCTGAAGTGCGCCGACGAGCGCCTGCTCGACGCGAAGCGGCTCGGTCGCAGCCGGGTTCTCGTGTCGGACGGCGCCGTGACGTCGCCGCTGTAGGCACGCTCCTACAGCAACTCCGCCGCTCACCTGATACATGGCGCGCACGCGCCGGGGCACCATGGCTGCGTGATCCCGATGGCAGGGATCGGGAGCAGGTGATGGCGATCGACGCAGCGGTACCCAACGACCACGGACGCGGGCCGCAAGGCGGCTCGCCGGTTTTCTCCAACACACCGGCCGACACCGC
>DATKCI010000051.1:0-2144 GCA_035513255.1 Piscinibacter sp.
AGGATGAACTGGCCCAGCGTCATGGTGGTGGTGAAGTACGCCTTGCCGCGGCAGATCTCCGAGACGCGCTTCACGAACTCAACCAGGGCGCGGTCGCGGGCGAGCATGAACGTGTTGATCATGATGCCGCTGCGGCGGCACAGCGCCACCTCGCGCAGCGTCTGCGCGATCACGGTGGTGTCGAGGCCGAACGAGTTCTTGTAGATCTGCCCGTTCGGCATGGTGAGCGCGCTCGGCTTGCCGTCGGTGATCATGATGATCTGCCGCATGTCCTTCTTCTGCGCGAGCAGCAGCCGGCGGGCCAGCTTGAGTCCCTCGGCGGTGTTCGTGTGGTACGGCCCCACCTGCGCGGTCGCGAGCGCGGGCAGGGGGATCTCCTCCGCGGAGTCGTGGAACAGCACCACGCGGAGTGAGTCGCCGGGGAACTGCGTCCGGATGAGGTGCGTGAGTGCGAGCGCGACCTTCTTGGCCGGCGTGAACCGGTCCTCGCCATACAGGATCATCGAGTGCGAGCAGTCCAGCATGAGCACGGTGGCGCACGACGAGCGATACTCCGCCTGGCGCACCATCAGGTCGCCGTATTCCAGCTCGATGCGATCAAGGTGGCCCTGCCGGGCGAGCGCGCGCTTGAGCGTCTCGTTGACGTCGAGGTTGAGCGTGTCGCCGAACTCGTACGGCTTGCTCCAGCCGTCGGCTTCGATGCCGGTGGCGAGGTACGGCGTGTCGTGGCTCCCGAAGCTCGACTTGCCGAAGGAGCCGAGCAGGCTGCGCAGCGTCTTGTATCCCAGGAAGTCCACGCCCTTCTCGGTGAGCGAGAACTGGACGTCGCGCGCCGCGGCGCGGGCCAGGCCGCCCGGACCGTCCATGGGCTGGTGGCCGGCCGGCATCTGCGGCGCGGCCTGCGCGTTGAGGTAGCCCTCACTCACGAGGCGCTGCACCAGGTCGTCCAGGAGCTGTGCCAGTTGCGCCTGCTGCTCGGGCGTGCCCTCGCCGCGCAGTGCCTGCAGCATTTCAGGCGTGAATTGGTTGGACGCCATCAGGGCGTCGATGATCGCCTGGCGCAGCGCGTCCATGGAGCGGTCGCCATCGTCACCGACATCGAAGTCGAAATGGGACGGGTCGCGGCCGCCCGCGAAGCCGGACTGCAGCAGGAAGTCGGCGAGCTTGTCCAGCAGCGCCTGGAGATCCACGGCATCCGCGTGGCCGGGGCTGAACTTCGAGTACGAGTGGCGGCGCATCCTCATGGGAGCATACGACTGCCGCCTGCGGCGGACAACTGCCGCCTGCGGCGGACAACCGACGTGACAGTTGTCCGCGAGCGAAGCGAGCGGCGGTTCTCCGCGCCGCAGGCGCGGCAGTTGTCCGCGCGAAGCGCGGCGGTTCTAGCTTTTAGACGTGCCATCCCTCAATCCCTTCGGCGTTCTCGTCCGGCATCGCAACTTCCGTCTGTTCTGGGCCGGGCAGACACTGTCGCTGGTCGGCACGTGGATGCAGAGCATGGCGCAGGGCTGGCTGGCGCTCGAGCTGACCGACAGCGCGTTCCTGGTGGGCCTGGTCGCGTTCGCCGGTTCGCTGCCGATCGTGCTGTTCTCGATGCACGCCGGCGTGCTGGCCGACCGGTACGAGCGGCTGCGGCTGGTGAAGATCTCCCAGTCGCTGCTGCTGCTCGAGGCCACGGCGCTGTTCCTCTTCACGTGGACCGGGTACATCACCATCGAGTGGCTGCTGGTGCTTGCCACCTTCCAAGGCATGGCCGCGGCCGTGGAGATTCCGGCGCGGCAGTCGCTCGTGATCGAGCTGGTGGGCCGGGAGGACCTGCCGCAGGCCATCGCGCTGAACTCGAGCGGGTTCAACCTCGCCCGCATCATCGGCCCCGCGGTCGCCGCGCTTGTGATCGCCAAGCTGGGGATCGCGTGGGCGTTCGGCTTCAATGCGCTGAGCTACCTGGCGGTGCTGGTCGGCCTGCTGCTGGTAGAGCTGAAGCCCTGGCGGCCGAGCGCGCAGCTGATCCGGCCGCTCGACGGCATTCGGGAAAGCGTGGCGTACATGCGCGACACGCCGCTCATCGCGGCCATCATGAAGCTGGTGACGGTGCACTCCATCCTCGGCGTCCCGTACCTGGTGCTGATGCCCGTGTTTGCGCG
>DATKCI010000052.1:0-11597 GCA_035513255.1 Piscinibacter sp.
CGCTCGTCGTCGACGAGCCGGGCTTCGACGTCGATCACGTCGCCGTCGCTTTGGGGCGGCGCGGCGGGCGCGAAGCCGGCCGGTGTGTCGCGCATGGCGGGCGAACCGCCGAGCGCGCGTTGAATGGCCGCCGTCGCTTCACGCAGCTTCCCCGACTGGGTGAGCCGCGTGATGTTCTGCATCATGTTGCGCAAGGTGTCTTTCACGTCATCCCCTCGGTCAATGGATTCGATCGGCGAGCGCGGACTTCACCGCGGAAGTCGCCTGGAAAACGCCCAGCACGTGGACGGAGGCAATCGCTGCGCGCGCCAGTTCCGGGCTCACGTCGTGGGCCACGCTCGCGAGCCCGAGCACGTGGATTTGAAGCTGCTGCCCTGCATCGCGCACGGCCTCGAGGTCGGCGCGTGTGTATTGGCGCAGGCCCAGCACCATCGTCTGTCGCGAGACGGTCTGCTTCACCACGTCGGCATGCGTTTGCAGCTGGTTGCGAATGGCCGTGCGAATGAAGTCGCTGCGGTTCGTATAGAAAGCTTCCTGCACGAGCAGGTCGATCTGCCCGAGATCGATCGGCCCGAGATTGATCGTGATCTTCTCGGTGTCGCCGCCCCGGGGGCGAGACTCCACGGCTTTCAGCATATTGATCCTCCATGAGCCATCCGGCCACCATCCAGTTGGATGGAAGATGGCGCGCATCGTTCCACCTTCAAGCCCTGCGGGCGGACCGTTACACCTCGGAACCGGCGTCGGCACGCTTTGCCGTAGCCCGCCCATGGGACCGCGACGAGGCGGTGCAGGAGAAATTGCTTACTTGACCGCGGCCGACTCCGCCGTCGGCACGGGCGCCCCTTCAGCGCGCGCAACCCGCACCTGCACCACGTGCTCTGCACCGTCGTTGACCAGCGGCACCGTGTGGCCCGCGTGGACGATGCCGTCGACGGCCACTTCGCTCGTCTCGCCTGTTTCCACGTCGATGCGGTAGGCGGTGTCACGAAAACGATAAGCAAGCGAGAAGCCCGGCCACTCCGGCGGCAGGCACGGACGCAAGTGCAGGAACGCGCCCGCGTCGGTGGTTTCGAGCCGCACGCCCAGCAGGGACTCGACGATCAGCCGGTACATCCAGCCGGCCGACCCGGTGTACCAGGTCCAGCCGCCGCGTCCGGTGTGCGGCGGCACGCTGTAGACGTCGGCCGCCACCACGTAGGGCTCGACCTTGTAGGTGGCCACCTCGGCCGGCGTGCGGCCGTGGTGCAGTGGATGGATCATGTCCATCAGCCACCAGGCGCGCGCCGCGTCGCCGAGTGCGGCGAAGGCCATCACGGCCCACACCGCGCTGTGCGTGTACTGGCCGCCGTTTTCGCGCACGCCCGGCACGTAGCCGGCGATGTAGCCGGGGTTCGGGCCCTTGCGGTCGAACGGCGGGTCGAGCAGCTGCACGATGCCGACCTCCTTGCGCACGAGCCGGGCGGCCATCGAATCCATCGCGTGGCGCGCACGCTGCGGGTCGGCCACGCCGGACAGCACGGCCCAGCTCTGCGCGATCGAATCGATCTGGCACTCGGGGTTGTCTTTCGAGCCGAGCGGCGTGCCGTCGTCGAAATAGGCGCGCCGGTACCAGTCGCCGTCCCAGCCGTGTTCCTCGATGCGCTCGCGCAGGCGCTCGCGCTCGGCGTCGCAGTGCTGCGCGAACGTGGCGTCGCCATGGACGCGCGCAAGGTGGCCGAACTGCCGCAGCACCTCGCACAGGAAGAAGGCAAGCCACACGCTTTCACCTTGGCCGGCGTGGCCGACCTGGTTCATGCCGTCGTTCCAGTCGCCGGCGCCCATCAGCGGCAGTCCGTGCTCGCCGTAGCGCATGCCGTGCAGCACCGCGCGCACCGCGTGCTGGTAGAGGCTCGCCGAATGGATGGAGCGCTCGGGCAGGTCGTAGTAGGACTCGTCATGCTCCGGTACGGGCCGGCCGTCGAGGAAGGGCACGCCTTCGGTCAGCACGCCGGTGTCGTTGGTCGCGTGCACGTAGCGGCACAGCGCGAGCGGCAGCCAAAGGTAGTCGTCGCTGATGCGGGTGCGCACGCCGCGGCCGGACGGCGGGTGCCACCAGTGCTGCACGTCGCCGTCGACGAACTGGCGGCTCGCGCACAGCAGCAGGTGCTCGCGCAGCAGGTGCGGGCGGGTGTGCACCAGCGCCATCGCGTCCTGCAGCTGGTCGCGAAAGCCGAACGCGCCGCCCGACTGGTAGTAGCCGCTGCGCGCCCACATGCGGCAGGCGAGCGTCTGGTAGACCAGCCAACCGTTGGCCAGCAGGTTCAGCGACTCCGAGGGCGTCTTCACCTGCACCGCGCCGAGCGTGAACTTCCAGTGCTTGTGCACGGTGTCGAGCGCCTGACGCGCCGCGTGGCTGCCGCGGAAGCGCTGCACCAGCTGCCCGGCCTCGTCGAGGCTTCGGCCCATGCCGAGGCGGAACACGATCTCGCGGCTTTCGCCGGGAGCCAGCTCGAACGGCACCTGGATCGCCGCGCAGGGGTCGAGCGCAGTACCGACACGGCCCGACAGCCGCGTGCGCTTGAGCGCCGCCGGGCTGCGCAGCGAGCCGTTGCGCCCGATGAACTCCAGCCGGTCGCAGGTGACGGTGGCGAACAGGCGGTCGCCGTCGTCGACGTCGAAGAAGCCGATCCAGTCGCCGAAGTCGTTGCTGTACGGGTTGCGTGCATAGAGCGCGCCGTTGTCGGCCGCGATGTGGGTGGCGATGTGCGGTGCGGTCTTGCTTCGCTGGTCGCCGAGCACCCATTCGACGTAGCCGGTGGCCGACAGCCGGCGCGGCCGGTCGCTGTCGTTGCGCAGCACCAGGCGCGAGAGCTTCACCGCGGCGTCCATCGCGACGAACACCGTCAGCTCGCTGTGAACGCCGGCCTCGTTGTGGTCGAACCGGCAGTAGCCGAAGCCGTGGCGGGCGACGTAGGGCGGCACCTCGCTGTCGTCGCGCAGGTCGCCGGGCGCCGGCAGCGAGGTCGGGTGCCAGACCTGGCCCGAGTCCTCGTCGCGCAGGTAGATCACTTCGCCGCCGTTGTCGGTCACCGGGTCGTTGTGCCACGGCGTGAGGCGCAGCTCGTGGGCGTTCTCGCACCAGGTGTACGCGGTGCCGGCTTCCGAGACGACGGTGCCGAAGCGCGGGTTCGCGAGCACGTTGACCCACGGCGCCGGCGGGCGGCGGCCGGCCGGCGGCGCGACGATGTACTCGCGCCCGTCGGCAGCGTAGCCGCCGAAGCCGTTGTAGAAGTGCAGCCCGCGCGTCGTCTGGTGCAGGCTGGTCGCGAGGGACGGCTCTCGCGGATGGGTCGGCTCCAGCAGCGCCGGGCGGCGCTCGACCGCGGGCTTGCGCATCACCTGCTCGGTCAGCGTACCGTGGCGGTCGCTGATGACCGCGCGGGCCACCGCCTGCAGCAGCGTGCGGTCTTCGTTCGAAATCTGCTCCGCATGGCGCACGAAGATGCCGCCCGGGCGGTCGACCACATGCGCTTCGATGCCGGCCGCGATCAGCCCGAGGATCTGCTCCTGCAGCCGCTGGCGATAGACGTCACGCTCCTCGTTCCAGATCACGAGGTCGACGGCCAGGCCCTTCAGGCGCCACCACGCGTGCGCCTGCACCATCTGCCGCACGAGTTCGATGTTGGCGGCTTCGCTCACCTGCAGCAGCACGATCGGCAAGTCGCCGGAGATCGCGTAGCCCCACAGGCCCGATTGGCCGCGGCGGTTGCGCAGCAGCACGCTCGGATCGGCCCGCAGCGTCGGCTGCGAATAGATCACGCTGCTGGCCAGGCGGGCGTAGAGCTGGGTTTCGGACTCGCTCGCGTTCAACTGCCGCAGGATCACCTGGCTGTGTGTCCACGACAGTTCGAACACCCGGTCGGCGAGGCGCCGGTCGACGTACTTGGAGACCAGCGCGAGGCAGGCCTCGCGCGTGTCGGCCATGCCGTACACGAGGTCGATCGTCGCGGTCTGCTCCGGCTCCAGCGTGATCACGCGGCGCGTGGCCGCCACCGGATCGAGCACCGAACCGGCGCTGCCGGACAGTGCGCCGGCCTCGCGCATCGCCTGCGGCGCATGCAGGCTGCGTCCGCGGCCGATGAATTTCGCGCGGTCGGTCTCGTGGGACACCGGCCCGGGACGGGTGCCGTGCACCGCCATCAGGTGGAACATGTGCGGCGGGTGTTCGTCGGCCGAGCGCGGGCGGCGCGTGCACAGCACGGCGGCCGGTTCGCTGATCAGCTCGGTCTGCACGAACAGCTTGCTGAATGCCGGGTGCTGTGCGTCCGCCGGCGGCGGGGTCAGCACGATCTCGGCGTAGCTCGTCACTTCGATGCTGCGGCGGGTGCGGCTCAGGTTGGAGATGCGCAGGCGGCGCAACTCGATGTCGTCCTCCGGCGAGACGACGATCTCGGTGTAGGCGTCGATGCCCTGGTCCCGGCGCCGGAACTCCGCGCGCCCCTCGGTGAAGATCGCCTCGTAGTGGTCCGACTTCCACTGCGTCGGTTGGTGGGTCGTTGACCAGGTGGTGCCGGTCTCCGTGTCGCGCAGGTAGCAGAAGCTGCCCCACGGGTCGCAGGTCGTGTCCTCGCGCCAGCGTGTGACGGCGAGGTCGCGCCAGCGGCTGTAGCCGGCGCCGGCGTTGGTGATCATCACGTGGTAGCGGCCGTTGGACAGCAGCTGGACCTCGGGCGCCGGCGTGTCCGGCGTGGTGATCAGCCGCATCGGCGTTTCGACGGCGCCGAACATGTCGCGCGCCTCGCCGCGGTCGGCCGTGTGCGGATGGAAGGCGATGACCTTCGGGATGCGCTCCTGCAGCAGAAGCAGCGTGGCCTGCAGCTCGCGGTCGGCTTCAAAGCGGCGCTGCATCGGCTGATCGAGCAGCAGGTGGGCGAGCGACAGCAGGCTCATGCCCTGGTGGTGCGCCATGTACGAACGCACGACCGCGCTGGTCTGCCCGCGCGGCAGCCGCGACGGCGTGTAGTCGACCGCTTCGTAGTAGCCGAAGGTGCCGGCCAGGCCTTCGTCGGCGAGCCGCTGCAGGTTCTGCCAGGCCGCGTGCGGCTCGACCATCAGCGCCATCACCGTCGCGTACGGCGCGACGACGAGGTCTTCGGCGAGGCCGCGCTTCAGGCCGAGGCCGGGCACGCCGAACGCGCGGTACTGGTAGTTCAGGTGCGCGTCGGTTGCGTTGTAGCCGGACTCGGACATGCCCCAGGGCACGCCGCGCTGGCGGCCGTAGGCGATCTGGCGCTCGACGGCGGCGCGCATCGTCTGGTCGAGCAGCGTGTGCTCGTAGCTCGGCATCACGAGCATCGGCATCAGGTACTCGAACATCGAGCCGCTCCACGAGAGCAGCACCGGCTTGCCGTCCACCGTGGTGAGCAGGCGCCCGAGCGCGAACCAGCTTTCCTGCGGCAGGTGGCCCTGCGCGATCGCGACGAAGCTCGTCAGACGGATCTCCGAGGCGAGCAGGTCGTAGTGGCCGGAGTCGGCGCGGTGCTCGTCGACGTTGTAGCCGATCGACAGCAGGTGGCGCGCCGGATCGTGCAGGACGCCGTAGTCCATCTCGCTGAACCCGCCCGCGCGCTCGGCCAGGCGGCGCAGCCCGGCGCCGCGCTCGAGCAGCGCCGGCACCTCCCACGCGGCGTCGCCCGGCAGCGCGGCGGCCGGCGCGAGTTGGCTCAGCTCGGCCAGCGCCGCGCGGCACTGCGCGAGAAGCGCCGCGGCCCAGCGCTGGGCTTCGTTCTCGGCGGCGTCGACCGGCTCGCCGACGCGATCGACCAGCTGCTGCGCACAGGCGGACAGCGCGTCGAAGGCGCTCCACAGCGGGGTCGGCGACTGCGGCGGATCGGCCAGTGCGCCGTCGAGCAGCGAAGCGAAGCGCACCGTCGGGTGATCGGCGCCGACCTTGCCCAGCGCCTGCTGCAGCAGGCGCAACGTGTCGTCCATGCCGGCGAACAGCCGCGGCATGTCGGGCAGCCCGTCGGCGAGCATCTGCAGGCCACCGCGCAGCGTCAGCAGGTGGCCCGCGAGGTTGCCGCTGTCCACGCTCGACACGTAGCGCGGGCGCAGCGGCTGCAGCGTCTGCGTGTCGTACCAGTTGAGGAAGTGGCCCTCGTGCCGGTCGAGCCGGTCCATCGTGTTCAGCGTGGCGCGCGTGCGCTCGACCAGTTGCCCGAGCGTGATGTAGCCGAAGTCGTAGGCCGACAGGTTGGCCAGCAGCGACAGCCCGATGTTGGTCGGCGACGTGCGGTGGGCGATGCGCTCGACCGGATGCTCCTGCATGTTGTCGGGCGGCAGGAAGTTGTCGTCGGCAGCGACAAAGGTCTCGAAGAAGGCCCAGGTGCGCCGGCTCAGCAGGCGCAGCGACTGCGTCTGCCGTGCGCTCAGCGCGGTCCGGCGCCGCTGCAGCGGGCGGTTCAGCCACCAGACGATGAGCGGCGAAAAGAACCACAGCGCCAGCACCGGTGCGGCCGGGGCGAGCGCCGGCTGCCGGTAGACGCCGACGGCGACGAGCGTGACGAGTGCCAGCGCAGGCGCGACCCACATGCGCGCGAACGTGCTCGCTAGGTCGTCGATGCCTTGCGCCGGCGCACCGCGCCCGGCTTCGGACGACGGCTGCCATTCGAGCAGGCGCCGGTGCGTGAACCACAGCCGCCACACGGTGCGCACGATGGCGTCGAGGCTGAATGCGGCTTCGTAGGGCAGGCAGGCCAGGCTCAGCGTCGTCTGCCCGAACTGGCGCGCGGCCGACGGCAGGCTCGCCTGCAGATGCTGTCGCGGTCGCAGTTCCTCGGGCTTGCGCAGGAGGTCCGCCGCCAGTGCGATCAGCGGCGGCACGAAGAGGATCGCGAGGCCGGCCAGCGTCCACAGCCACGGCGGCTGCAGAACGGTCCAGCCGAGCAGGAACAGAGCGATCAGCGCGGCCGGCGCCAGGCTGCGCCGCAGGTTGTCGAGAATCTTCGCGCGCGACAGCGCCGACAGCGGGTTGCGGCACTTCGCCCGCCGCGCCGACGCGCTGCTGCCCTCCGGCGCGCCCTCGGCGACCGGCACGCGCAGCGTGCGCCGCAACCAGCCGGCGATCTGCCAGTCGCCGCGAATCCAGCGGTGGCGCCGCTTCACGTCGGTGTCGTAGCGCGCCGGCGGCTCCTCGACCACCTGCACGTCGCTCAGCAGACCCGAGCGGGCGTAGCAGCCTTCGAGCAGATCGTGACTGAGGACGCGGTTCTCGGGCAGCCGCCCGCGCAGCACGTGCTCGAACGCGTCGACGTCGTAGATGCCCTTGCCGATGAACGAGCCTTCGCCGAAGACGTCCTGGTAGACGTCCGAGACGGCGCGGGTGTACGGGTCGATGCCCGGGTCGCCGGCGAACAGGCGGGCGTAGCGCGAGCGGTTCGCACCGGGCAGGCTCACGCCGACGCGCGGCTGCAGGATGCCGTAGCCGTCGACCACCACCGGCGCGTCCGGCGTGCCGCCGAAGCGCGGCCGGTTCAGCGGATGCGCCATCGCCGCGACCATCTGCCAGGCGGCGTCGCGCGGCAGCTGCGTGTCGGTGTCCAGCGTGATGACGTAGCGGACCTCCGGCAGCTGGGACGTGTCGCCGACGATCAGCGAGAAGCGTTCGCCGGGTCCGGCGGCGGCGCGCCTGCGCAGCAGCGCGTTCAGGTCCGCGAGCTTGCCGCGCTTGCGCTCGTAGCCCATCCACAGCCGCTCGCGTTCGTTCCATCGCCGCGGGCGGTGGAACAGGAAGAAGCGGTCGCCGTTGTGCGCGCCGGTGTGCGGCGGGTTGTGCTTGCGGTTCAGCGCCTCGATGCGGTCGCGTGCGTGGCGCAGCAGGGCGTCGTCGTCGTCGCGGCGTTCTTCCGGCGCGTCCTGGAAGTCGGTGAGCAGCGCGAAGTGCAGCTGCGCATCACGGTTGGCGAGAAAGCGCACCTCGAGCTGCTCGGCCAGGTCGTCGATGGCCTGCTCGCTGCCGAGCATCGTCGGCACGACCACCATCGTGCGCGACGACGGCGGGATGCCGAACGAGAAGTCCATCCGCGGCAGCGGCCGCGGGGAAACCAGCACCGTGGAGGCCCAGTTGACCAGCGAGACCGCGAGCTGGCTCGCGGCCAGCAGCACCACGGCGGCCACCGCCAGCATCCACCAGCCGGACGGGATCGTCGCGAGGTCGGAATAGAGACCTTCCGACACCACGATCGCCAGCATCAGGCCGAGCAGCAGCGTGAGGCAGACGATGGCGCCCGCATACAGACGCAGCGGCCGGCGGCCGGCGGCGCGGCGCAGGCGCTGCCAGGGCGGCGGGCTCGCCTGCGCGGCCTGTTCCAGCGCGGGCCGGCCGTCGCCGACGAGGTAGTAGCCGACGTGGGAGCGTCGGCCGACATCGGCCGCGGGCGCCTGGTCGGCTTCGCGCGCCAGCCCGATCGCGGCCTCCGCGACTTCGTGCTCCGGCAGCGGGCTGTGCTTGGCCATCTGCTCGATCGCGTGGCGGTAGCCGTCGCGCGTGGCGAAGTCCATTCGCGCATGCACGTCCGCCGGGTCCTCGCGCAGCGTCTGCTCGACCTGGCTCAGCGTCTCGACGAACTCGCGCCAGTCCATCGAGCCGAGCAGGCGCAGGCTGGCGATGCTGTTGCTGACCGAAACCTGCGCGGCAGCCTGATGCTGTGCCTCCATCTGCACGACCTGCTCGATCGTCTGGTTGGATTCGTCCAGCCGCTGCTCGATCCATGTCAGCGGCAGCGCGAGCGCCGCGCTGCGGCCCTGCAGCCGACGCGCGAGCTCGGCGACGAAGGGGCCGGTCATCGGCGGGTCCGAGCGCGCCATGTCGGCGATGACGAGGATCAGGCCCTTGGGGTCTTTCTCCGCCACGTCGAGCATCCGGTCGGCCCACTGGTAGGCGAGGTCGCGCGCCTTGCGGCCGGCGGCGATGCGCACCGCGACGCGGCGCAGGTTCTCGATCAGTGCCAGTCGCAGCATGATCGGCACGGCCCACAGCTCGCCGAGCTTGAGCACCTTCACGGTCTGGTACGACGCGACGAAGCGGCTCAGGGTGCCGCGGCCGATGCGGCCGTCGCCGTGCGAGACGACTTGCAGCGCCAAGTCGTAGACACGCGGCAAACCTTGCGACGGGCCGCCTTTCAGGCGCGGCAGTTCGCGGCTGTAGCCCGGCGGCAGGTGCAGCTTGGCGGTGCGGATTTCTTCTTCGATCAGGTAGAAGTTGTCGAGCAGCCACTCGTTGGCCGGCGTGATGCGCCGCTGCATCTCGGGATTGCGCGAGAGCAGCGCGCACACGTCGACCAGCACCTTCTCGTTGGACGCCAGCCTCGGCAGCAGCCGGTCCGGCGCACGCTCGAACGTCAGCTCGTGGGTGGCCGCCAGGCGCTTTCCGTGTTCGGCCATCTGCTCGGCGGTGAACAGCTCGGAGCGCAGCGGCGGCTCGTCGAGCGTACCGGCACCGCTCAGCCAGGAATCCTGCAGGCCGATGCGGCCCCGCAGGGCATGAACCGAAGTTCCGAGCCAACTCGTCGCCTTCACAGGTCCTCCGTGGGGTGGTCTTCTGCCTGGCGTGAGGCGGCCCTGGGACCGCAGAGCGCCAGTGTACTGAGCCGCGACGAAGGCACACCCCTCGTGCGGCTTCGACTGCGTGGCAAGCGGCGTGCCTCGACCCTGGGCCGGCCGGGCGCCACAATTCCTTTCGTGAGACTGTGCAGCTCGCTGCCGTGTCGCTCGACATGCCGGCCGCAACGCTGTTCGCCGAAATGGATCCGCCTGTGGGCCATTGAACGCAGGCGCGGTGCAGGGCTGACGAGCTAGGGCCGACCCGAGCTAGGGCACGCTCGGCTACCCGCAAGGCCCGTCCTTGAGAACACTTCGCTCCCAACAGCCAGGGAGCGAATCTTGATCAACACATCCATGCGCGGGCTCGAGCGCCGCTTGCCCGAACCCGACTTCGCATTCCCGCCGAGCCACGCCGAGGGTCACCCGCAAGCGAGTGCCGAGCCGCCGCAACCGGCGACGGCCCAACCCGCCCTCGACCGCCTGCGCCGCCTGCCGCTGCCCGAACACGGCCGCGTCGTCAGCCCAGCGCGAGACGACCCCCGCGGCGAGCGCCGCAGCATCGGCTCCCCGATCGAGATCGAGCGTGTCGCCCGCCAGGACGACCGCTCTCCCGGCCAGGGCCGCACTCCGATCGCACAAGCCGTCGCCGGCTTGCCGGCCGCGGCATCAACGACCCCCGCCGCCCCCACCGCCAGCGCCACCGAACTCGGCATGGTCGACCTGATGCTGGCCGACCCGCTCAATGGCGAGCTCGTCGCCGCCTGGGGCGGCTCGGCCAAGCTGCCCGACACCGACCTCGCCCGCGACCAGATCGCCCGCTTCGGCGCCGACCGCGCGGGCCAGATGCAGCAGCTCGCCCACGCCACCGCCACCGTGCGCAGCGAGTACCAGCGCGCCGTCGATGCGGCAGCGGCCAAGCCGCCGCCGCCCCCGGCGTTCAACCCGCTCACCCATCGCTTCGATGCCGGCGAACTGCCCCCCGGCTGGCGTGTCGAGCTGCTCGGCGTCAGCGAAGGCACCCCGAACTACCGCACCAGCTTCAGCATCGACGCCTACACCGCGTGGTATGCCCAGCAGGACAGCCTCGCCGGCCGCGCCTTCGCGGCCCTCTACGGCGAAGCGAAGACGACCGTCGAAGTCGGCGAGAGCTACGAACGCTCGACCACCACGATCGGCGGCGGCCTGTTCACCGTGCACACCGGCAGCGGGTTCGGCACCGACGAGAACGGCACCAGCCAGGCGTGGCAACCCGGCCGGCTCGAGGCCAGCGGCGCGGTCGTGCCGATCAGCCTGTCGAGCGGGCGCGAGCTGCACGACCGAAGCGCCGTCTGGTTCGATCCCGCACTCGGCTTCGTCACCGCGCGCGAGAACATCGTCCAGAAGCAGGACTGGCTCGACAAGGCCGCGCCGATCATCGTCACCGGCGTGATCATGGTCGCCACCAGCGGCGCCGGCGGACTGCTGAGCGCCGCCGGCGGCACCGGCACCCTCATGGGCGCGGTCACCACCGCCACCGGCAGCTCCGTGCTCGGCGCGGCCGCGCTCGGCGCCGCCGGCGGTGCGCTGGCGGCCACAGTCAACGGCGCCTTCAGCGGCCACCTGAGCCTGAAGGACATCTTCCGCAGCGCACTGACCGGCGCGGTCACCGGCGGCGTGATGCAGGCGACCGGCGTGAACACACTCGGCCTGGACCAGGCCGGCAAGGTCGCGAGCTACGCGCAGCGTGCGATGGCGATCAGCGGCACGTCCACCTTGCAGGGCGCGCTGACCGCGCTGGCGGGCGGGCGCTTTGCTGACGGCTTCAAGAACGGCCTGACGGCCGGCATCGCGCAGGGCCTGGCGGCCGAGGTCATGCACGGCATGCGCGCGGACATCGCGGCGCGGGTGAAGAGCGGTCAGCTGTCGGCGGTCGACGCGAGTGCGCTGCGCACGCTCACGCAGGCCACCGGCAGCGCCATCCGGGCGCTGGCGAACCCGCAGGACCCGGGCTTCGCGTTCGCGGCGGAGTTCGTCGG
>DATKCI010000053.1:0-7102 GCA_035513255.1 Piscinibacter sp.
TCGTGACGTGCCGGTGGCTATCCTGCCGCTGGGCACGGCGAACAATATAGCCAGCTCTTTCGGCATCGGCGGGCCGATCGCGGAGCTCGCCGTGCGCCTGCACACGGCCGAACGCCGCAAGCTCGACATCGGCCAGGCTAAAGGCCCGTGGGGGCAGTCGTTGTTCGTAGAAGGGGCCGGTCTCGGAGCGCTGGTCCGGCTCGCGGACAGCTTCAGCGGGCGAGACCACAAGAACAAGGGAAAGGCGCGCCTGGACGCGGCGCGCCTTTCCCTGCGCAAGCTCCTCAAGGAGATGGAGCCCGACCGAGTCGAGGTGCAGCTGGATGGCCGGCCGTTGCCAACGCGTCACTTGATGGTCGAGGTGCTCAACATTGCCTACGGCGGTCCGCGGCTGCTGTTTGCGCCGGACGTTGATCCGGGCGACGGGCAGCTTGATGTCCTGTTGCTGGAATCCGAGCGGCGTAAGGACATGCGGCAGTGGCTTAAGGAGGAGCCCGTCGGCCGGCCGCCCATGACCCAGCTCCGCGGCCGGAAAATCAGCATTGTCTGGGACGGTACGCCCCTGCATGTCGATGATGACCGGCCCTCCAAGATCAAGGGTCTGGCCGCCGTCGAACTCGAGCTCACGCCCGAGGCGGCGACCATCCTGGTGCCGGCCGTAGATGGCCAGCCGGGGGTGGCGGAATGAACAAACTTTCGCGCGCCACCCGTGCGGCCAAGGT
The DNA here is from genome assembly GCA_035513255.1 of Piscinibacter sp. Classification (GTDB taxonomy): domain Bacteria; phylum Pseudomonadota; class Gammaproteobacteria; order Burkholderiales; family Burkholderiaceae_C; genus Albitalea. The sequence continues at coordinate 723 of DATKCI010000053.1, forward strand.
CGGATGGATTTTCCTATCTGTTTCGCGAAGAGCCGCTTGCCTGGCGCCCTAACGCGGGCGCAGAATGCCGCGTGGTCACGCAGAAGAGTCACGGGCCGGAGTACCAGGCCCCCGCGTAGGGTTGCAACGAAGCGGGGGGAAAAGAGGAGGAGATCGCCATGAAAGCCTCGGCATCGCTTGCTGCAGTCGTCGTCGCGGTTCTGCTTAGCGCCGCCAGCATTTCCGCCCTGCACGCTGCCTACCCGGAGCGTCCGATCCAGGTGATCGTGGTGTTCCCGGCGGGCGGTACGACGGATCTGATCGCTCGCGTGATGCAGCCGGCGTTCTCGCGCGCGCTCGGCGTCGATGTTGTGGTGAGGAATGTAGGCGGTGGCGGCGGCACCATCGGTACTGCGGAGATCGCCAGGGCGCGCCCCGATGGCTATACCATCGGGCTTTCGCCGATCGGCCCGACCACTACGCAGCCGCACCTGCGCGCGCTGCCCTACGACACGCTGACCGATCTGCAGCCGATCTGCCGCATCTACGACTCGCCTGTGGTCATGGCCTCGAAGAAAGGTTCCGGCTATGACAGCATCGCCGAGATCGTGAAGCGGGCGAATGCGCAACCCAACGGCGTCATCTACGGCTCGCCGGCGCCTGGCAGCATTCCGCACGTTGTGATGGTCGCGTTGGAGCAGGCGGCCGGCATCCAGATGCGGCACATCCCGTTCAAGGGCACCGCCGAGGGCATGCGCGCGCTGCTCGGCGGCGTGGTGCACATCTACGGCGACGTGGCGAACGTGGTCCCGGAGTACGACCTGCAGCCGGTCGCGGTGTACGCATCGGAGCGGCTGAAGGAGTTCCCGAACGTGCCGACGGTGAAGGAGGCCGGCTACGACCTCTCGTACTCCATCTGGGGCGGGCTGTTCGCGCCGGCCGGCGTCGCCGGTGCCGTGGTGCAAAAGCTGAGCGCGGCGTGCAGGAAGGCGCTTGAGACCGAAAGCACGGTCGAAGGACTACGTCGCCAGCGCACGCCGGCCGCCTATCTCGACGCCGGAGAGTTCGCCGCGTTCGTGCGCAGCGAGCACGAGAAAAACGGTAAGGTGCTGAGCGCCGCGGGTCTGAAGAAGTAGCGCGCGGCGCGCGGCTACGGTGCCGATCGGGTACGGCGCGCCGCGGCCCGAGAGGGAGACATGCGACGCGCAGGACTCGACCTGATCTACGCGCTCGCGCTGCTCGGCGCCGGCGGCCTGCTGCTGTGGGAGACCACGGACCGCAGGTATGCCGACACCATGGGCCTGGGCGTGGCGTCCGATCCGGCGTTCTATCCGCAGGTGCTGCTTGGCGCCTGGCTCGGGCTGTCGGCGATTCTGCTGCTTCGCGGCCTGTTCTCGCCGCGCGAGGCGGTGCCGCCGGCGCTCAGGCTCGGGCGGCTCGCCGCCACCGTCGCCGTCGTGAGTCTGTACACAGCGGCGATCTCATGGATCGGGTTCCTCATCGCGAGCACCCTGCTGTGTCTTACGCTGATGCCGCTGCTCGGCTTGCGGCGGCCGCTGCCCGTCCTGGCGGTCGGCACCCTGTTCCCGCTCGCGGTCTGGTACACGTTCGTCTTCGTGCTGCAGATTCCGCTGCCGACCTCGCCCTGGTTCAGGGCGCTCTAGGACGTCGCGCATGGAATTCCTAGGCACCGCCCTGCAGGCGTTCTTCCAGCCGGCATCGCTGCTGGCGATGGTGGCCGGAACGGCGTTCGGCATCCTGGTCGGCGCGCTGCCCGGCCTCGGTTCGGTGGTGGCGATCACCATGGTGCTGCCCTTCACCTTCTCGATGGGTCTGGTGCCTTCGGTGGTTCTGGTGCTCAGCGTCTATTGCGCCTCGGTCTATGGCGGCTCGATCTCCGCCATCCTGATCAACACGCCCGGGACCCCGCAGTCGGCTGCCACCACTCTGGATGGCTTTCCGATGACCCAGAAGGGGGAGGCCGACTTGGCGCTTGGGTGGGTCACTGTCGCGTCGGCGATCGGGGGGCTATTCTCGGCCGTCGTGCTGATACTCGCCGCGCCGCAGCTTGCCGCCTTCGCGCTGCGCTTCACGCCGATCGAGACCTTCCTGCTGATCTGCTTGGCGCTCACCTGCATCGCCGCAGTGTCGCGCGGCAGCATGGTCAAGGGCCTGCTCGCTGGAATCCTCGGCCTGCTGCTCGCCACCGTCGGCAGCGATCCCGTGACCGGGGACATCCGCTTCGACTTCGGCTTTTTCCCGCTCAGCGGTGGCATCGAGCTGATCCCGGTGCTGGTCGGCATGTTCGCCCTGTCGGAAGTGTTCGCGCGGGTCGCTGAGCGCGGCGGCGACGAGGTCCAAGCGCTCGCCCGCGTTGGCTTCCGCGTCGCCCCGCTCCGAGAGTGGACGGCGCGCTGGAAGACGCTGCTCAAAAGCTGCCTCATCGGCTCCTTCGTCGGCGTGCTGCCCGGCACCGGCGCAGCCACAGCGTCGTTCATGGCCTACGCGGAAGCCAAGCGGGCGGGGCGCTACCGCGACAAGCTCGGAAGCGGCGAACCCGAGGGCGTGATCGCCACCGAGTGCGCGAACAACGCGGTCACGGGCAGCGCGCTGGTGCCGACGCTCGCGCTCGGCATTCCGGGCGACCCGGTGACCGCGGTGATGATGTCCGCGCTGATCATCCAGGGCGTGCAGCCGGGCGTGCGGCTGTTCACCGAAAATCCTGAAGTGGTCTATCTGTCGTTCGTGGCGCTGGTGTTCATCAACTTGACGATGCTCGCGATGGGGGCGCTTAGCGCGCCCTGGTTCACGCGCATCCTGCGCATCCCTGAGCCGATGCTGCTAGCGGTGATCCTGGTGCTGTCCTTCGTTGGCGCCTACGGCGTGCGCGGCAGCAGCTTCGACCTGCTGGTGACACTCGTCGCCGGCATCGTCGGCTACCTGCTGCGCGTCAACAACTTCCCTGCGGCACCGCTGGTCATCGGTTTGGTGCTTGGCGCGCAGCACGAGGCGGCGCTCCGTCAGGGGCTGATCATGACCGACGGCAGCTTCCTCAGTTTCTTCGCCGGGCGCCCGATCGCCCAAGTGCTGCTCGCGCTGACCATCGTGTTCCTGCTGCTGCCGGCGCTCGGGCCACTTCGGGCTTGGTACGGGTCGCGACGGGCCGGCTGAAGGCGCTTTTACCAATAGCGGCTCGGGACGCGACATGAGCGCCATTGTGCGCCCTCACATCGGGGCCGGGAAGCAGGAGAATCGGCAAATAGTGCGGCGCAGTGCGGCCAAAGTCGGAAAGATTTTCCTATCCGTCACATCGTGGCTGTCATGGTACCGGCTGTTTCCAGCAGCTCCGGCATACGCTCCGCATTCCTTCGACACGCGCGGAAACAGCCCCGAAACGCGCCGTGAAAAGCAGGACTACGCCGTATTCCGGAGATAGAACAGCAATACGCCCAAGGCCGCACTGACCAACAGTGTGGTAATCATGCCGACGCGGAACTTGAGTATCGCCACCAACGCCCCGACCGAGAGCAGGAGCGCAACGGGCTCGAGGCTCGACAGCTCAGGGATCTGCAGGCGCATGCCGTAGCTTCGCACTTCATCAACCTCTGCAAACAGGACGTGGAGCGCAAACCAGACCGCGAGGTTCAGCACTACGCCTACGACCGCTGCGGTAATCCCAGACAACGCCGCATTGACCGGGCGGCAACCTGCAGCGCATGATGCGCGGCATGAAGGGGATGATTCCCGGAATACGATGAGGACGGCGCGATGAGCGAGCACGACGAAGGGGCCACGCCGGCGAGCCGCACGCTCGTGTGCAGCGTGCTCTTTCTCGACATCGTCGGCTATTCGCGCCTCGGCGTCACCGAGGCGATCCGCGTCAAGCAGCGCTTCAACGAGGTGCTGGACACGGCGCTGCAGGACACGCCTCCGGCCGATCGCGTCGTCATCGACACCGGCGACGGCGCGGCGGTCACCTTCCTCGGCGACCCTGAGCGGGCGTTGTTCGCCGCGCTTTCGCTGTTCGACAACGTCGGCGATGCGCCGGTGCGCATCGGCATCAACCTCGGCCCGGTCTATCTCACGAAGGACATCAACGGCCGCGAGAACGTGATCGGCGACGGCATCAACGTGGCGCAGCGCGTCATGTCTTTCGCGCAGCCCAGGCAGCTGCTGCTCTCCCGCGCCTTCTACGACGTGGCGCTGCTCATCTCCGCGGAGTACGCGACGATGTTCCAGGCGATCGGCGGTCGCACCGACAAGCACGAGCGCACGCACGAGGTGTTTGCGGTGAATCCCGCGGTGCGCGTCGGCCGCAGCGCCGCCAAGGCACATGCGCGTCTGCGTGCCGAGCCGCCGCGCACCGCGCCGGCGCCGCGCGACGAGCCCGTGCGCATCTCGGACGCCGGGTCGCACTTCATCATTTCGGGGACCACGCGCGAGCGCGTCGCGGCGACCCTCGAGCGGCTCACCGCGGACGGGGCGCGCTTGCTCGCCGAGCCCACCATAGTCGGCGCGCGGTGGATGGCGACCTGCGAGAATCGTCGCCACGCGGTGCGCGTGAGCGTCGAGCAGTTCGGCCTGAAGAGCATCGTCTCGGGACCGACTCGCGAGGTGGTGGAAGCAAAGGTGCGGGAGCTGCTGCAGTTCGGCGCCTCGATGGTGCAGGAGATCGAGTGCGTCGACGGCGTGTGGACCGCGGTGTGCGAGCGCAGCTGACGCCCGCCTAGCGCAGCCGCAGCTCGGCCTCGGTCTCCTCCCCGGCAGCGCTGTCGCGCGCCGCGCGGCTGATGGCAAGGGCCGCGGTATCCCGAGAAGGTCAGCCATCTCATGCTCTACGGCGGATACGTCGTGGGGGCGCTGAAGCGCGACATTACCGAGCGACAGCGGGAGGAGGCGCGGACCCTGATCAGGCTCGTCGAGCTCGGTTGGGGTAAAGGTACCGCGGAGTTCCGGCAGGTGTTTAAGACGCTGTTCATGCCGGACGCTTCGCTCGAGCAACAGCGAGCCTTCGATGAGTTGCAACGCATGTCGACCTCGCCGGAGAATGCTGCAATGACGAAGCTATGGCTGTGGCCGTAGCGGCCGGATGCCGCGCCAACTCGAGCGCGTCGGTCTCGGGCCGGCGTTCGAGCGGTGGGACGCACGCGTCGGGCCGAACTCGCCGATCAGGGCCTGGCGACGCCGAACTGAACGGGCCTGACGGTCCTCGCGTCGCCGTCCTTGCAGATCGACAGCGCGAAGCCGAGGACGTTGCGGGTGTCGCGCGGATCGATTATGCCGTCGTCCAGCATCAGCGCCGAGGTGACGAGCGCGCTTTGCTGGCGCTCGAAGTTCTCGACGATCTTCGTCTTCATGGCGTCTATCTGGGCGTGATCGACGTCCTGGCCTTTGCGCTTCATGCCCGCTTCCATGACGATCGCCATGGTGAGCGCGGCCTGCTCGGCGCCCATCACCGCGGTCTGCGCGTTCGGCCACGAAAACAGAAAGCGCGGCCGGTAGGTGCGCCCGCACATGCCGTAGTTGCCGGCGCCGAAGGAGGCGCCGCACATCAGCGTGATCTGCGGCACGTTGGCGTTGGACACGGCCTGGATCATCTTCGAGCCGTGCTTGATCATGCCGGCCTCTTCGGACGCCTTGCCCACGATGTAGCCGGTGGTGTTCTGCAAGTACAGGATCGGTAGCCCCGCCTGGCAGCAGGCCTGGATGAAGTGCGTCGCCTTGTTGGCGCCGGCCGGATCCAGCGGGCCGTTATTGGTGACGATACCGACGCGAAAGCCCTGCACCGCGGCATGCCCGCACACGGTGGCGGGACCATAGTCGGCCTTGAAGTCGAGGAAGTCGGAGTCGTCGACGACGCGTGCGAGGATCTCGCGCATGTCGACGCTCTTGCGGTAGTCCTCGGGAATCGCGCCGAGCAGCTCCTCGCCGTCGTATCGCGGCGGCTTGCCGCCTGGGAGGAAGGCATTTTTCCAGTCCAGCCGCGCGAGGATCTCGCGCGCATAGCGGATACCGTCGGCATCGTCTTCGGCGAGGTATTCGCCCAGCCCGGACACATGCGTGTGCATCACCGCGCCGCCGAGCTCCTCGTCGGTCGCGATCTCGCCGGTGGCGGCCTTCAGCAACGGCGGCCCCGCGAGGAAGGCTTTCGCGCGGCCGCGCACCATGACCACGTAGTCCGAGAGCCCCGGCATGTAGGCGCCACCCGCCGTGGAGGACCCGTGCACCACCGTCACCACCGGCAACCCCGCCGCGGAGAGCTTCGCGAGGTTGTAGAAGATCGCCCCGCCGTGGATGAAACCTTCGACGCGGTACTTGAGCAGGTTCGCGCCCGCGGATTCCACGAGGTGCACGAACGGCAGGCGATTCTCCAGCGCCAGTTCCTGCGCGCGCAGAAGCTT
>DATKCI010000054.1:0-15001 GCA_035513255.1 Piscinibacter sp.
CCCCTCCGTCATACCGGCGAAAGCCGGTACCCACGGGTCGCCGCTCGTTCTCCGCACGCCGTGGATACCGGCTTTCGCCGGTATGACATGTCTCGCCGGTATGACATGTCTCGCCGGTATGACATGTCTCGCCGGTTTGACATGTCTCGCCGGTTTGACATGTCTCGCCGGTTTGACGGGAGGGTTGGGCACTCAGTGCCCTCGCTTCTGGGCTGCCTCACGAATCGCCGCGAGCGTCGTGCGGCTCGTGATCACGTCGGTCGGAAGTTTCAGGTGCAAGAGCGTCGGCTTGCCGCTCTCGAGCGCCGCAGCAAACGCCGGTTCGAACTGCGCTGTCGCATCGATCGTCTCGGCCCGCCAGCCGTAGGCGCGCGCGAGCGCCGCGAAGTCCGGGTTCAACAAGTCGGTTCCGCTCACCCGCGCCGGGTAGTCGCGCTCCTGGTGCATGCGGATCGTGCCGTAGGTGCCGTTGTCGACGACGATGCTGATGAGCCGCGTCGCACCGTAGGCGGTCGCAGTGGCCAGCTCCTGGCCGGTCATCAGGAAGTCGCCGTCGCCGGCAATGTTGATGGCCGTGCGATGCGGGTACAGCAGCGACGCCGCCACGGCCGCCGGCACGCCGTAGCCCATCGCACCCGACGTCGGCGCGAGCTGCGTCCTGCCGTGGTGCTGCATGCCGACGTGGCGGCAGTAGCGGTGCAGCCAGCCGCTGTAGTTGCCGGCGCCGTTGGTGTAGACGGTGTCTTCGGGCGCGAGGCGCTGAATCGTCTTCACGACGACCGCCATGTCCAGCGGCTCGACCGGTTGGGCGACGAGATTGGCTTCGTAGTCGGCGCGCGCTGCCGCCGTCCAGTCGGCCCACGGCAGCGACGTGGGTGGCGAGAGTGTCTCCAGCGCCTTCGCCGCGCAGGCCATCGACGCCTGCAGCAGCAGGTCGGCTGCATAGACGCGCCCCAGTTCCTCCGCCCCCGCATGCACGTGAATCAGCTTCTGCTTCGGCCGCGGGGCCTGCAGCAGCGTGTAGCCGCCGGTCGTCATCTCGCCGAGCCGCGGGCCCATCGCCAGCACCAGGTCGGCCTCCGCGATGCGCTTCGCGAGCTTCGGATTGATGCCGATGCCCACGTCGCCGGCGTAGTTCGGATGCCGGTTGTCGAACAGGTCCTGGAAGCGGAACGCACATCCCACCGGCAGCTGCCAGCCTTCGGCGAAGCGCTGCAGCGCTTCGCAGGCGGCGGCGTCCCAGCCACTGCCGCCGACGATCACGAAGGGCCGCTGCGCGGCGAGCAGCATCGTGCGTGCGTCGCGCAAGGCGCCCGGCGCCGGCCACGCGAGCGCCGGCTCCGCGCGCGGCAGCACCGGGGCATCGGTCGGCTGGGTCAGCATGTCTTCGGGCAGCACGAGCACGACCGGGCCGGGGCGGCCCTGCATCGCGGTGTGGAAGGCGCGCGCCACGTACTCAGGCAGCCGGTTCGGGTCGTGCACCTCGCCGACCCACTTCGCGAAACCGAGCGTGCCGGGGCCGAACATCTGGCGGTAGTCGACCTCCTGGAAGGCTTCGCGGTCGCGCTGGTCGCTGGCCACCTGGCCGATGAACAGCACCATTGGCGTCGAATCCTGGAAGGCCGTGTGCAGGCCGATGCTCGCATTGGTCGCGCCGGGACCGCGTGTGACGAAGCAGATGCCCGGGCGGCCGCTCAGCTTGCCTTGCGCTTCGGCCATGAAGGACGCGCCGCCCTCCTGCCGGCAGGCGATGAAGCGGATCTTGTCGCGGTGTTCGTGAAAGCCGTCGAGCACCGCGAGAAAGCTCTCGCCCGGAACCCCGAAGGCGGTGGTCACGCCTTGGGCGACGAGGGCCTCGACCAGCGCGTGGCCGGCGAGACGTGGGGGAGTCGGAGAAGTCATGGAAATGGGAGCGAGGTGGAAGGCAGGACGGAAGTGTGCCTTCGATGCCGCCGTGAAGGGGCCACTGTGGATTCAGGGTTGCACCCGATGCCGATGATTCACCGTTTGGTGAATTATGCAGCCCATGTCCACACCGGCCACCCAGCTCGTCGAACTGCGCACGCGTGACGCCGACCGCACCCAGCAGGAGATCCTCGCCGCGGCGATGACGGAGTTCTCCGAGCGCGGCCTGGGCGGCGCGCGCATCGACAGCATCGCCGAGCGCGCCGGCGTCAACAAGCGCCTGATCTACTACTACTTCGGCGCCAAGGATGACCTCTTTCTCGCGGTGCTGGAGCAGACCTATGCCGACATCCGCAGCGCCGAGCAGGCCCTGCACCTGGAAACGGCGAACCCCGTCGAGGCCGTGCGCAGCCTGGTGGCCTTCACCTGGTCGCACTACCTCGAACACCCGGAATTCCTGACGCTGCTGAACAGCGAGAACCTGCACCGGGCACGCCACCTGAAGCAGTCGCAGCGCATCCGCGAGATGAACTCCCCGCTGATCCAGACGCTGGGCGACGTGCTCGAGCGCGGCCGCCGCGACGGCGTTTTCCGCGGCGGCGTCGACGCGGTGCAGCTCTACATCTCGATCGCGGCGCTCGCGTACTTCTACCTGTCCAACAACCACACGTTGTCGACGATCTTCGGGCGCGACCTGATGTCACCCAAGGCCTTGTCGGAGCGGCTGTCCCACATCACCGAGGTGGTGATGGGCTACGTGCTGCGCGATTGACCGATCCGAGGTCAATTCACCAACCAGTTACTTGAGCCGGCCACCGGCCAACCACCCAGGAGACTGACCATGACGATTCGCACTCCCCTCCGCCGGTCGCTGCTCGCCGCCGGCCTCGTGTTCGCCAGCACCGCCGCGATGGCGCAGTGGAAACCCGACAAGCCCATCTCGATCATCGTGCCGTGGGCCGCCGGCGGCTCGACCGACCAGGTCACGCGGGTGACGGCCGCAGAGCTCGAAAAGCACCTGAACCAGAAGATCGTGATCCTGAACCAGCCCGGCGCGTCCGGCTCGGTCGGCACGAAGAATGCGTTCGAGGCGCCGCGCGACGGCTACACCTGGGCGGCCGGCGGCGCCAAGGACCTGGGCACCTACAAGGTGCTGGGCATGCTCGACACGTCGGCCAAGGACTGGCACCTGTACCTCAACGTCGCCCACATCGCCGTCGTCGGCGTCAATGCCGACGCACCGTACAAGACGATGGACGAGCTGATCGCGGCGATGAAAGCCAAACCGGGTGCGGTGGCGGTGGCCACCGCCGGCGTGAACTCCAGCGGCCACTCGGCGATCGAGGCCATCGCGCGCGCGACCGGCACCTCGTACAAACACGTCACCTACGACGGCGGCAACCCGGCGGTGATCGCCACGGTGGCCGGCGAGACCGAGGTCACGACACAGCTTGCGGCCGAGCAGACCGACATGATCCGCGCCAAGAAGATTCGCCCGCTCGCCGTCGTCGGCGACAAACCGCTGGAGATCGAGGGCCACGGCACGATCCCGCCGCTGTCGCAGTTCATTCCCGGCTTCAAGGACCCGATCAACTACTTCGGCATCTTCGTGCCCAAGGGCGTGCCGCCCGAGGTGACGCAGACGCTGGACAAACTGTGGGCCGCCGAGATCTCGAAGAGCGACGCGCTGCGCAAGTACGCACAGGGGCGCGGGGCGATGTTCGCGCCGATGGCCGGCGAAGAAGCGCAGAAGGCCGTGTTCCCCGCAATCCAGGCCTACGCCTGGACGCAGCAGGCGGCCGGCAAGGCGAAGGTCTCGCCCGACACCGTCGGCATTCCCAAGCCCTGATCGGATCGGCGGCCTCCGATGGAGCAGCCCGTGACGCCCGGCGGTTCGTCGCCGCGCTCCGACCTGTTCGGCGGCGCGGCATGGATCGTCTTCGGCCTGCTGATCGTCGCCGAGTCGCTGCGCATGGACCGCTTCACGGCGATGGGCGCGACGCTGTACACGATGCCGGGCCTGGTGCCCGGCCTCTTCGGCGGCCTGCTCATGGTCCTCGGCCTCGCGCTGGCCTGGCGCGGCTGGCGACACCGCGCCGCGCAGCGGCATGAAACGCCCCCGGCCGCGCGCATGCTCAACCGGCGCGTGCTGACGATGCTCGCGATCACGCTGCCGTACGCGATCGGCCTCGTCGGGCGGGTGCCGTTCACGCTCGCGACCTGCCTCTTCGTCGCCGCGTTCACGTGGCTGTTCACGCCGCCGGACGCGACGACGATGCGGCGCGTCGTCGCGGCGATCGCATCGGGCGTGCTCACGACGGCCGCCATCGTGCTCGTGTTCGAGCAGATCTTTCTGGTCCGCCTGCCCTGACCCGCCGATGTTCGACGGACTGATCGCCTTCGGCCGCTCGCTGGCGCACTTCGGCACCCCCGAGGTGATCTTCTATGCGTTGCTGTCCAGCCTGGTCGGCGTGGTCATCGGCGCGCTGCCCGGCCTCACCGCCACGATGGGCCTGGCGCTGATGACGACGCTCACGCTGCGGCTGCCGGCCGACCAGGCGCTCTTGATCCTCATCTGCACCTACGTCGGCGCGATCTATGGCGGCTCCCGCTCGGCCATCTTGCTGAACATCCCCGGCACGCCGGCGTCGGCCGCCGCCTGCCTGGACGGCCACATGCTCGCCAAGCAAGGTCTCGCCGGCCGCGCGATGGGCATCGCCACCACCGGTTCCGTGCTCGGCACGCTGATCGGCATGCTGTGCCTCGCCGCGTTCACCCCGGTGCTCGGCAACCTGGCACTGAAGTTCGGCGCCTACGAATTCTTCTGGCTCGCGCTGTTCGGCGTGATCATCGCCGGCACGCTGACCGGCGACGACCCGCTGAAAGGTTGGACGGCCGGCATCGCGGGCCTGTTTGTCGCGACGATCGGCCAGGAGTCGCAGTACGCCTACGAGCGTTTCTCGTTCGGCGTGCGCGACCTCGCCGGCGGGCTGCAGCTCGTGCCGGCCCTCGTCGGCGCCTTCGGCTTCGCCGAGCTGCTGACCGCGATGCGCGAGCGCCGGCTGCCGGTCAAGATCAATCCGTTCGACACGGTGATTCCGCGGCTGCGCGACGTCACGCAGTACTGGCGCACCATCGTGCGTTCCGGCCTCATCGGCACCGGCGTCGGCCTTGTGCCCGGGGTAGGCGAGGACGTTGCGGCGTGGTCGTCGTACGCCGCTGCCAAGCGTGCGAGCAAGGAGAAGGAGAAGTTCGGCAAGGGCTCGGTCGAGGGCCTGATGGCCGCCGAGACCGGCGACAACGCCTGCGTGCCGGGGGCGGTGATCCCGGTGCTGACGCTCGCGATCCCCGGCTCGGCGCCGGCCGCGGTGCTGCTGGCCGCGATGATCATCCACGGCATCCGCCCGGGGCCGATGATCATGATCGAGAACCCGCAGTTCGTCTACGACGTGGTCGCGATGATGCTGTTCGCGACGATCGCGATCCTGATCTACGGGCTGGTGCTGACGCGGCTGCTGGTGCAGGTCCTGCGCGTGCCGCAGCACATCATCGTGCCGATCATCTTCGTGCTGTGCACGATCGGCAGCTTCGCGATCGCGGGGCGGTTGTTCGACGTGTACGTGATGCTGGGTTTCGGCGTGCTCGGCTACGTGCTGCGCCACCACGGCTACCCGATGGCGCCGCTGGTGCTCGGCATCGTGCTCGGCGAGCTGCTGGAGAAGAACCTGCGCCGCGCGCTGGTGCTGTCCGACGGCGACCTGACGCCCTTCTTCACGCGGCCGATCTCCGGCACCTTCGCCGCGTTGATCCTCGGCACCATCGTCTGGAAGCTCGTCAGCCTGCACCGCGTGCGGGAAAGGAGCTACGCATGAAGCTGTCGCTGTGCAACGAGGTGCTGCGGGATCTGCCGTTCGACGAGCAGTGCCGCACGGCAGCCGCGCTCGGTTATGCCGGGCTGGAGGTCGCGCCGTTCACGCTGACCGACGATCCGTCGGTGCTCGGCGAACGTGATGCTCGCCACCTCGCCGCGGTGGCGAGCGACTTCGGTGTGGCCATCTCCAGCCTGCACTGGCTGCTCGTGAAGCCCGAAGGCCTGTCGCTGTCGACGCCCGATGCGGCCTTGCATACCAGGACGGTGGCGTTTCTCAAACACCTGATCGATTTCGCGGCGGCCTGCGGCGCCGGCGTGCTGGTCCACGGCTCCCCGAAGCAGCGCTCGCCGGTGCCGGGGCAAAGCACCGAAGACGCGCTGCAGCGCGTGGTCGCCGGCTGGGCCGAGCTGGCACCGCATGCGCAGGCGGCCGGTGTCGTCTACTGCATCGAACCGCTGGGGCCGTTCGAGACGCCGGTGCTCAACACGCTGGCCGAAGCCGTCGCCGTCGTCGACCGCATCGCTTCGCCGGCCTTGCGCACCATGCTCGACCTCAGCGCGGCCACGCTCGCCGAGCACGAGGATGCGCCCTCGCTGCTGCGGCGCCACGTGGCCAGCGGCCACATCGCGCACGTGCAGCTCAACGACGCGAACCGGCGCGGCCCCGGCCAGGGCGACACGCCGGTCGCGCCGGTGCTGCAGGCGCTGCACGAGCTCGGCTACCGCGGCTGGCTCGCGATCGAACCGTTCGACTACCACCCCGATCCGCTGGGCTGCGCGGCCTTCTGCGCCGGCTATGTGCAGGGCCTGCTGCAGACGATCACGCACCGGGAGCCTCGACCATGAACGCCGTTGTGCTTCACCTTCGCCGCGTCGACCTGTTCGAGCGCCCGGCCGTGCTTCGCCTGCCGTTCCGCTTCGGCGCCGCGACGGTCACGCACTGCCCGCAAGCCTTCGTGCGGGTCGAGGCCGAGGTGGCCGGCCGGCGTGTCGTCGGCGCGACCGCCGAGCTGATGGTGCCGAAGTGGTTCGACAAATCGCCGGCGCTGACGCACGAGCAGAACTTCGAGCAGTTGCGGGAGTCGCTGCTGCTCGCTCGCGATGCCTACACGGAGGCGCCGCCGGCCACGCCCCATGCGCTGTCGCAGCAGCGGGGAGAAGATGCCGTCGAGAGAAGCGTGGCCGTCGGGCTGCCGCGGCTTGCGGCCCAGTTCGGCCAGGCGCTGCTCGACAAGGCGGTCGCCGATGCGGCGTTGCGCTCGGTCGGGCTCGACTGGGTCGGCGGCGTCAGCGCCGGCGTGCTGGGCGATCCGTTCTCGCCGCGACTGACGCTGGTCCGCCCCGCGCACGTGCAGCTGCGGCACACCGTCGGCCTCGCCGACCGGTTGACGGCCGCCGACGTGGGCGCCGATCCGCGAGACGGTCTGCCTGCCACGCTGGAGGACGCCATCGCACGCCACGGCCTGCGCTTCTTCAAGCTCAAGCTCAGCGGCCGGCTCGATGCCGACCTCGAGCGGCTGGCGCGAATCGCCGCGGTGCTCGACGGCCACGCGCGCGACTGGCAGGTCACGCTGGACGGCAACGAAACCTTCGACAGTGCCGAGGCGCTCGGCACCTACTGGCATGCGCTCGTGCAGGCCCCCGCGCTGCAGACCCTGCTGCAGCGCACACTGCTACTCGAGCAGCCGCTCGCCCGCAAGGTCGCGCTCGATCAGTCGATCGCCGGCCTGGACATCGGCGTGCCGGTCATCCTCGACGAATCGGACGACCACGAGGAAGCCTTCGACCGCGGCCTCGCGCTCGGCTACCGCGGCATCTCCAGCAAGGCCTGCAAGGGCCTTTACCGCTCGCTGCGCAACGCCGTTCGCGTGGCAGAGGAACCGCATCGCCTGCTGCTGTCCGGCGAAGACCTCACCTGCCAGGCCGGCCTCGCGGTGCAGCAGGACACGCTGCTCGCAGCCAGCCTCGGCGTGATCCACATCGAGCGCAACGGCCACCACTACGTCGACGGCTTCGGCGTCGCGCCCGATGCCGAGGCGCAGGCGTTCGCCGACGCCCATCCCAGCCTGTACGAGACCACCAACGGCCGCGTGCGGCTTGCGGTGCGCGACGGCCGGCTGGCGCTGGCCACCCTGCACGTCCCGGGCTTCGCGAGCGCCGCGATGCCGCGCTGGGACTCGCTGACCCCCATTCACTGAAGGAAGCCACCCGATGGCCACGACCCGACTCGGACTCATCATGCACGGCGTGACCGGGCGCATGGGCATGAACCAGCACCTGATCCGCTCCATCGTCGCGATCCGCGACCAGGGCGGCGTGCCGCTTGCCAACGGCGACCGCGCGATGCCCGATCCGATCCTGATCGGGCGAAACGCCGAGAAGATGGAGGCGCTCGCCAAGGCCCACGGCATCGCGCGCTGGGGCACGAACCTCGACGAGGCGCTGGCGAATCCCGGCGACAGCGTCTTCTTCGACGCCGGGACGACGCAGATGCGCCCCGCCCTGCTCGCGCAGGCGATTCGCGCCGGCAAACACGTCTACTGCGAAAAGCCGATCGCCACCAACCTGAACGACGCGGTCGAGGTCTGCCGCCTCGCGCAGCAGGCCGGCATCAAGCATGGCGCCGTGCAGGACAAGCTGTTCCTGCCCGGCCTGCGCAAGCTCGACATGCTCAGGCGTGCCGGCTTCTTCGGCCGCATCCTGTCGGTGCGCATCGAGTTCGGCTACTGGGTCTTCGAAGGCGACCTGCAACCGATGCAGCGCCCCTCGTGGAACTACCGCGCCGAAGACGGCGGCGGCATCATCCTCGACATGGTGTGCCACTGGCGCTACGTGCTGGACAACCTGTTCGGCGAAGTGAAGTCCGTGTCGTGCCTGGGCGCCACGCACATCCCGACCCGCTGGGACGAATCCGGCAAACCGTACGAAGCGACCGCCGACGACGCCGCCTATGCGACCTTCGAGCTGGACGGCGGCGACGGCGGCACGATCGTTGCGCAGGTCAACAGCTCGTGGTGCACGCGCGTGCGGCGCGATGACCTCGTGACCTTCCACGTCGACGGCACGCACGGCTCGGCGGTGGCCGGCCTCACCGAGTGCCGCAGCCAGTCGCGGGTGAACACGCCCAAGCCGGTGTGGAACCCGGATGTGAAGCAGAACCTGCCGTTCTTCGAGCAGTGGCAGGACGTGCCCGACACCCAGGCCTACGACAACGGCTTCAAGCTGCAGTGGGAGCACTTCATCCGCCACGTCGTCGAGAATGCGCCGTACCGCTGGACCTTGCCGGAAGGCGCCAAGGGCGTGCAGCTGGTCGAAGCGGCGCTGCAGAGCTGGAAGGAACGGCGCTGGGTCGACGTGCCGGGGCTGACGCTATGAGCCTCACGCTGCCCTTGCCGCAGCCCGACGGCACCCTCGCGAACTACACACTGAGCCAGCGCGAGCCGTGGCGCGCGCCGGTGCAGCCGAGCTTCAACCGCGTCGCCTACTCGGCCGCCCACGTCGTCGCCGACCCGCGCGCCGCCGTCGACCCGTGGGTCGATTGCGCGATCGACTGGGACACGACGATCGCCTACCGCCAACATCTGTGGTCCATGGGGCTGGGCGTCGCCGAAGCGATGGACACCGCGCAGCGCGGCATGGGGCTGGACTGGCCGACGTCGCTGGAGCTGATCCGTCGCTCGCTGGACGCGGCGCGCGACGTGCCCGGCGCGCTGGTCGCCTCGGGCTGCGGCACCGACCACCTGGCGCCCGAAACGGCGCGCAGCGTCGACGACGTGATCCGCGCCTACGAAGAGCAGATGGAAGCGATCGAGCGGCTCGGCGGCCGCCTGATCCTGATGGCGAGCCGCGCGCTGGCGCGCGTGGCCGCGGGGCCGGCCGACTACGAGCGCGTCTACGACCGCGTGCTCCGCCAGGCGCGAGAACCGGTCATCCTGCACTGGCTCGGCGACATGTTCGATCCCGCGCTGCGCGGCTACTGGGGCAGCGCCGACGTCGATGCAGCGACGGCGACGGCACTGGGCGTCATCGCGGCGCACGCCGACAAGGTGGACGGCATCAAGATCTCGCTGCTCGACAAGGACAAGGAGATCGCAATGCGCCGCCGCCTGCCCGACGGCGTGCGCATGTACACCGGCGACGACTTCAACTACGCCGAGCTGATCGCCGGCGATGGCGTCGGCGGCAGCCCGACGCAGCGGCAGAGCGACGCGCTGCTCGGCATCTTCGATGCGATCGCACCGGCCGCGAGCGCAGCGCTGTCGGTGCTGGCTACCGGCGACGAGGCCGGCTTCCACGAGATCCTCGCGCCGACGGTGCCGCTGTCGCGCCACATCTTTCGCTCGCCGACCCGCTTCTACAAGACCGGCGTCGTCTTCATGGCGTGGCTGAACGGCCACCAGGACCACTTCGTGATGGTCGGCGGGCAGCAGAGCGCCCGCTCGCTGCCGCATTTCGCCGAGCTGCTGCAGTTGGCCGATGCGGCGGGGCTGATCGAGCAACCCGAGCTGGCCGCGCAGCGCATGCGCATGTTGCTGGCGCTTCACGGCGTGGCGAGCTGATGCGTGACTTCTCCGCCAACCACCGGTGGCTGTCGATCAACACCGCGACGGTGCGCGCGCAGTGGCCGCTCGATCGCATCATCGACGAGTGCGCGGCCAGGGGCATTCGCGCGATCTCGCCGTGGCGCGACCAGGTGGCGGCCGTCGGCCTCGACGACGTGGCGAAGCGTCTGCGCAGCACCGGCATCGAACTCTCCGGCTACTGCCGCGGCGGGATGTTCCCGGCATCGACCGCCGAAGGCCGGCAGCGCGCGCTGGACGACAACCGCCGCGCCGTCGACGAGGCGGCCACGCTGAACGCCGCCTGCCTCGTGCTGGTCGTCGGCGGCCTGCCGGGCGCTCTGGCCGGCGCGCCGGAGCACAGGGACATCGCGGCCGCACGCACCGACGTGCGCGACGGCATCGCCGCGACGCTGGAGTACGCGCGCAGCGCCGGCATGCCGCTCGCGATCGAGCCGCTGCACCCGATGTACGCGGCAGACCGCGCCTGCGTCAACACGCTGGAGCACGCGCTGGACCTGTGCGATGCGCTCGATCCGGAACGAAGCGGCGCGCTCGGCGTCGCCGTGGACCTCTATCACGTCTGGTGGGACCCCAAGCTGCAGGAGCAGATCGCCCGCGCCGGCAAGGAACGGCTGCTCGCCTTCCACGTCTGCGACTGGCTGGTGCCCACCCGCGACATGCTGAACGACCGCGGGATGATGGGCGACGGCATCATCGACATTCCGCGCATCCGCGGCTGGGTCGAAGCGGCCGGGTTCGCCGGCTACAGCGAGGTCGAGATCTTCTCCAGCGAGAACTGGTGGAGGCGCGACGGCGGCGAGGTGTTGGATGCCTGCATCGAACGGCATCGCAGCAGCGTATAGAAGCCGTCGCCCGCACCACCTCCACCACCGTCACCCCGACGAAAGTCGGGGCGCACGGGTCGCGCCGCAGTGGGCCCCGGCTTTCGCCGGGGTGACGGGCCATCTCCTCAAGCCGCTGCCACCACCACCGTTCGCCGCACCCGCCTCACGTTGAACGCACTGACGATCAAGACACCCTGCACCAGCGCGATCCCCAGCCACACCTGCGCCGGCCGGTGCGAGTCCATCAAGCTTCCGAACACCAGAGGCGCAATCGCTTGCCCGATGTCCAGCCCCGAATACACGACGCCGTAGACCCGTCCGGTCGCGTTGTCCGGCGCCGAGCGCTTGACCAGCAGGTCGCGCGACGGCCCGGCGATGCCGGCGCCGAAACCCATCGCGCCGAACAGCACCGGCACGGCCAGCGCCGGCACGTCGGCGAAGCCGACGACCAGCGCGATCAGCGACGCCGCGCCAAAGCCGATCCCGACGACGCGTTCGCAGCGTGCCGGGTCGGACACGAGGAACCCGCCGACCACCATGCCGCCGGCCGCACTCACCATGTAGACCGTCAGGCAGATCGCCGCCAGATGGGCCGGCACGTCGTGCAGCAGCCGCGCCGCCTCCGGCGCGAACGCCTGCACGCCGCTGAGCGCCACCGCGTAGAAGAAGAAAAACGCGAAGCACATCCACACGGCGGGAATCGTCAGGAAGCCGAGATCGCCGCCGGCCGCGGCGGGCGCGGCACCGGTGACCGGGCGCGCCGCGTCGGCGATGTCGACCGTCAGATGCCGGCGCTTCAGCCACAGCAGGCCGATCACCGCGCAAATCAGCACGCCGGCCGCCACCAGCGCCACGCGCCACGAAAACGAGAGCGTCAGCGGCACCAGCATCGCCGGCGCCAGCGCCCAGCCCAGGCTGCCGGTGATCCCGTGCACGCTGAACGCATGGCCCAGCCGCGACTGCTGCACCTTGCGGTTCAACAGCGTGAAATCCGCCGGATGGAAGACGCCATTGCCGGTGCCGGCCACCACCGAGAACACCGCCAGCATCGCGTAGCTCTCGCTGGCTGCGAAGCCGAACGCGGCCAGCGCCAGCAGCGACAAGCCGGTGAACAGGATGGGCCGCGGCCCGTAGCGGTCGACCCAGAACCCGGACAGTGCCTGCACCGCGCACGAGACGACAAAGAAGATCGTCATCAGCAAACCGAGCTCGGTGTAGCTCACCGCGAAGGCGTCCTTCAGCCACGGGAACAACGGCGCCAGCAACAACTGGCTGAAGTGGCTGATGCCGTGCGCGAGGCCGACCAGGCCGATCACGGTGGCATCGCGGCGCAGGGCGCCGGCAGGCGCAGTCAAGGTGCTCATTCGGTGGGCGAAGCGGGGACAAGGCCGATGTTAGGCAAACGCCGAAGGTCCGGTTTACGATAGACCGTCAAGTTTTGTCGAGATTCCGCCATGTCCGTCCGCACCACGCCTATCGGCCCGCTGACGCCGCATCTGTACGCGCCGACCCCGGCCCGCCCTATCCGCGCCAAGCTGCACCGCCTGACCACCGAACAACGCGTGACTCCGCACGGGCACCCGTGGGCCCAGCTGTGCCTGTCGGCCACCGGCGTCGTGCGGCTGACGGTTGAACATGGCACCTTTCTCGTGCCGCCGTCGCGCGCGTTGTGGATTCCCGCCGGTGTCGAGCATGCGGTGACGATCGTCGAAGACGCCGACCTGCGCACGCTGTACCTGTACCAGCGGGACGATCGCTGCGGCCCGGACGTGGCACGCGCGGACGAGCCGGCGTGGCGGCAGTGCCGCGTGCTGGAAGTGTCCGACCTGCTGCGGGCACTGGTGCTCGAAATGGACATCCGTCCCGACGGCGCGCAGCCCGGCCCCGGCGCCGAGGACCTGCAGCGCGAGCGCCGCATCGCCGCGCTCGTGCGCGACGAACTCCGCCGTGCGCGCCCGGTGCGCCTGGGCGTGGACCTGCCCACCGACAAGCGCCTGCGCTCGCTGTGCGAAGCGGTGCTCGACGATCCCACCCGGCATGACACCCTGGACGGCTGGGCGCATGACACCGGCGCCAGCCCCCGCACCGTCGCGCGGCTGTTCCGCCAGCAACTCGGAACCACCTTCGTTCAGTGGCGCCAGCAGGTGCTGCTCGCCAAGGCGCTGGCGATGGCCGCGCGCAAGCTGCCGATGGGCACGATCGCGGCCGAACTGGGCTATGCCAGCCCGAGCGCGTTCACGGCGATGGTGCGGCGCTCGGTCGGCGCGCCGCCCAGCCACTTCTTCGCCCAGGCCCCATCCCCACCCCCCGTTTGAAGGTCCGCAACGACCGGTTGCAGCTTTGGGGCCTCCCGGGCACCGTTCCTGACCTAGACTGAACCATTCCGGCCGGAACGTGACGTTTCGGCCCGTTCGCACTCGCCTCGGGGAACCCCTGCCCATGCTCACATCGCTATTCGGCGATCTCGGCCCCGCCAAAGACCCGTCCAAGAAAACGCGCTCCGAGCCGGAGGCGCCGGACCACGGCTTTGCCGCGACCGCCATTCTCGAGAGCATGGCCACCGAGGTGAACGACCGCGGCCAGATGGTCGACCGCCATCAGCACGACCTGGTGGTCAGCGGCTCGCCGGCGCAGGCCATTCGCGACCACTTCGCAACCACCCGCGCCGACCTGGAGACCGCCAGCCGCCTGATCACGCTGCTCGATCCCGTGGGCGTGTGGGCCGCGGCCGTCATCAAGGCCTTGTCCGACGCCGGCGGCCGCCCGATCGAGCGATTGCACCTG
This sequence comes from Piscinibacter sp., assembly GCA_035513255.1. Lineage (GTDB taxonomy): Bacteria > Pseudomonadota > Gammaproteobacteria > Burkholderiales > Burkholderiaceae_C > Albitalea. Next base: position 13,968 of record DATKCI010000054.1, read on the forward strand.
CGGGAGCAGACCACGCTGCGCACGCTGGCGACGATCGAGCGCACGACCCTCGTGCGCCGCCACGAGGACACGCTGAAGATCTACCACGCCGACGTGCGTTCGCCCGGCCGCGACAACGCCGAGATACCGATTGCGCTGATGGAGCGCAGTCACATGACCACAGTGATCATCGGGCCGATGCAGCCGCACTCCATCGACGCGCTGCTCGTCACCCTGCGCGAGGCCACCTCCCTGCCCACCTGGCGCTGCGCCAACCTGCTGTTCATGCTGCCGCCGAACGCGGTGTGGATCGCCAACAAGGTCAGCGAAGTGAACTGGCCGGCGCAGCTTCACGTGCATGTGCTCAACGAATCCCTGACCAGCGCGTCGTCGGTCTGGAACGCGATGCTCGGCATGTGGAACCACGTGAAGACCCAGCCCGCCTGGGAGCCGCCCGAAACCGCTGTCGGCGCGAACGACTACCTCATCAAGGTGGCCGACCTGCGCGCCGCCGCGGGCGAACCGATGCCGTCCGGCCCTGCCGTCACTGCGGGGCTGCGCAGCACCCTCAAGCCGGTGATGCGAGTGAGCCGCCACGCGCTGGATCCGTCGCGGGCCCGCTCCGCGCTGGCCGACATGCTGTCGATCGACGGACTGCTCGGCTGCGCGGTCGTCGACGGCACCACCGGCCTCATTCTGGCGCGGGAAAGCCGCGAAGATCAGCCGGCCGACCTGGATCTGTCGGCAGCGGCCAGCGCGCAGGTGCTGCGTGCCCACCGACTGGCGGCTGGCAACATGGGCCTGTCAGAGCAGATCGACGAGGTGATGGTCAGCGCCGGCCCGCGCCAGCATGTGCTGCGCACCGTGACCCGCCATCCGGACCTGTTCCTCCTCGCGCTGCTCGACAGGCAGCGCGCCAACCTCGCGCTGGCACGCTACAAGTTGATGGAAGTCGAGCAGAGCCTCCTGTAGTTTCTATGAATGAAGTCAAGGATGAGCCATTGCACTGAGCGATGAAGGTCTTGAGGGCGCGCAGCCACCGGTGGGGACCGGGC
>DATKCI010000055.1:0-10078 GCA_035513255.1 Piscinibacter sp.
TCTTCTTGCCGGGCACTGCGCGAGCCTTCGTTCATTGACGATCGGCTCACGATAGACCCGCCTCCCGGACCAGCCCGGCACTGGTGCTCAACCGGACAAGATAGTTGTCGTCGACCGGACTTGGTCATTGTCGCCAACCACGCCCCACCGCAGGATGTGTGCGTACATGGCTTCCTCTGGCAAGCCACCATGAGCGACGACGAATTCTCGGAAGTGCGCCAAGGCATGCCCAGCGCAGATCGCGGCTCAGGGCGATCTTTGCATGTGCCCATCTGGGCAGGGCCGCATCGAGCCCGCGGATCCTTGACGTCATGGGCAAGGTGCCATGCCACGAGTACGTTCCGGCCGAACTTCGGCCGTACGCCGCCGACTCGCCCCTTGCCAATAGGATTCGGCAAGTCGATCTCGCTGCCGTTCATCGTTGCCGTCATGACCGACCTGCTCGACGTCCGTCCGAGCGACAGCATGCTGGAAATCGGCACCGGTCTGGGCTACCAGGCGGCGATCCTCGTTGAGCTTCCGCAACGCGTCCTCAGCGTCGAGCTGATCGCGCAGTTGGCCGAGCGCGCTCGAAGGCGGCTGGTACAGCAGAAGCATGCCAACGTCCAGGTCATGGTCGGCAACGGCGGCCACGGATGGCCCGACCAGGGAAGTCTCGCCTTGCGGTTCTCGCTGCTCGAGGACACCGAGCCCGACCGAGCTGCGAGAAGCCGACACCGATGGGGGCTGTGCAAAGTCTCCCGGAAGCGGATTCGGCTGTAAGAGAGAGGCTCTGACCGTCCGCATTCTTCCCGGCCGCTCAAGCGAGCCCATTCGCCGTGCTGTTGGTCTGTGGCCATTGTCGCCCGTGGCAGGGCGCGCAGAGCGGACCGGTTCAACAGGCCATCACACGTGGAGAGGAAGCAGGTTGAGCGAAGCCCTTTTGGTGACGTAGCCACGCGAAGGCCGGTAGCATCCCGTGCACACCATTGAGACGACGCGGCGTGCGGCTGCCTACTGCAGCACACCGGTACGCCGCGCATTGCAGTACGGAGCAGGAATCAGTGCAGCGATTTACCAGCGAGATCACCGAGTTGCGAGCGCTCGGGTTTGCAGAAGGCCTTCCGATCGAGGTGACTGATCATCCGCGCGGCATCGTGGTTCGCCTCGAGTCAGGTCGCGTGGGAGTTGCAGTGGAGTTCTGCGCCGATGGCACGCCGCGATATGCCGTGAAGCCATTGGTGCGCAACATCGGCAATGGATCGAGCATGGCAACTGACATCTGGAGCGACATCGTCCGGGACATTCGCCGGCGCGCACCACTTGGCGACGACGACTGACCGACAGCATCGCGATGGCGAATCTCCGAGTCGAACCCGCAGTCCCCGTGCTGACGTCCGGGCAGAGCCTCACCGGGTGGCGCAGGGAACTCTGCGTCCAGTTGCTCGGTGAGAGCGAAGCTCGAATCTACCTGCGGGCCGTCGAGTCGCCATCCATGAAGGCGGACGAACTGCGCCAGGCCATCCTGTTCCATCGCGTCGGCGCTTCCTTCGCAGATCTTGAAGGCTGCGTGGCTGCGATTGGTGAACCGCTCGAGCACCTCGTCCGCACGGCAGTGCGCCAGAAGCCCAGCAAGGACAACCTCTTCGCCGCGGTCACCTATGACCGGAGCGCCTGGGAACGTGTGGTGCAAGGGGTTGAACGCTGGCAACGACGTCCGATCTCGGGATCGCCGAGTGCACCCACGACTTGATGTCGAGCTATTCCCTGCCTCACTGCGGCGAACCAGCAGGACGTCGGACCGTCGCGCCACGCTTTCGGGACGGCTGGACGAAACTCACCAAGTCCCGGGTTCCGCGCCAAGCCTCCGGCGCCTCGGTGCCGTGACCGTTACGGGCGGCGCGGCTTCACCAGCGCGGCCGCCTGCTTGGCACGCTGACGCGCGAGCTGCACGTCCGCGTCGTAAGCCAGCGCCACGCCCATGCGGCGCTTGACATAGCTCGCCGGCTTGCCGAACAGGCGCAGCTCCGTCTGCGGCACCCGCAGCGCCTCGTCCACGCCGCCGAAGACGATGCCGTCGGCGTCCACGCCGCCGTAGATCACCGCGCTCGCGCCCGGGCTCTTCAACGCCGTGTTCACGGGCAGGCCGAGCAAGGCGCGAGCGTGGAGTTCGAATTCGTTCTGCCACTGCGTGATCATCGTCACCATGCCGGTGTCGTGCGGGCGCGGTGAGACTTCACTGAACCACACCTGCTCACCCTTGACGAACAGCTCCACGCCGAAGACGCCTTGCCCACCGAGGTCGCTCGTCACGGCACGCGCGATGTCCTGCGCGCGCTGCAGCGCCACCGCGGTCATAGGGCACGGCTGCCAGCTCTCGACGTAGTCGCCGCGCACCTGGATGTGGCCGATGGCGTCGCAGAAGTGCGTCTCGATGCCGTTCGGGCCCACCGCTCGCACCGTGAGCAAAGTGATCTCGTAGTCGAAATCGACGAAGCCCTCGACGATGACGCGGCCGCGATTGACGCGCGCGCCGGCCATCGCGTGGTTCCACGCGGCTTCCACGTCATCCGGGCCATCGATCTTGCTCTGGCCCTTGCCGCTGCTGCTCATCACCGGCTACACGATGCAGGGATAGCCGATGGCGCCATCATCGATGGCATCACGCAACTCCTCCAGCGAGTCGCAGAAGCGGTACGGGCTCGTGGGTAGCCGAAGCGTTTCGGCCGCCAGCCGCCGAATGCCCTCGCGATCCATCGTCAGCCGTGCCGCGCGCGCAGTGGGTACGACACGCACCACGCCTTCGCGTTCGAGTTCCTCCAGCACGGGCGTGGCAATGGCCTCGATCTCGGGTACCACGACGGCCGGCCGCTCCCGGAGAATCAGCTCACGCAGCGCCGTCGGGTCGCTCATCTCGATGGTGTGCGCGTGGTGCGCGACCTGGTGCCCGGGCGCGTGGTCGTAGCGATCGACCGCAATCGTCTCGACTCCCAGGCGCTGCAGCGCGATCAGCACCTCCTTGCCGAGCTCGCCGGCACCAAGCAGCATCACGCGGGTGGCAAGGGGGGACAAAGGCGTGCCGAGGGTCGTCATGGGGGTGGTTTCGAGACGGTGGGTCGCCATTGTCGCTGCCCGCGGTGCACCCGATGTCGTCGGCTTCTTCTTGCTCCGTCGGCATGAGCACCAGCTCGCGCGTGCCGGTGTCCCAGCCAAGGGGCTCTTCGACGCCGACCGGCTGCGAATACGGTTTTGTCAGCTCAACGAAGAAGTCAGCTCGTTGTGCGGTTGAGCGTCGTCGGCAGACACCATATAAGGGGGAACCGGCATGTGAACGCCATGCTGCGAGCGGGCTAGAACGGCGCGGAGAAATCCGCAGTCAGATCGGCGCTGCCCGCGCGCACCAGCAGTTGCTCCTGCAGAGCCGCCACCTGCTTGCGCAGCGCCGCGTTCTCGGCGGACAGGGCGGCGACGCGCTGTCGCAGCGACTCCACGGTGTCTTGCGACTCGGCGGCCTCCTGCTGCGGACCGGCGGCCGACTCGCTGCTCGGCTTGCGTCCGGATTCGCGCACGCGTTTGGCGGCCTGCTTCAGTTCGTCCTTGCCGGCGGCGGCAGCCGCGACCTGCTCCTCGGTGGGCAGGCTCGCGACGGCGGCCGCGGCATTGATCGAGATCGTTCCGGCCTTGACGGCCGCCACCACTTCAGGCGCCGCCTGCTTCCGGATCTTCTCGATCATCACGACCTGGCTGCTGCTCAGGCGTGCGGCCTTGGCCAGGGCTTCGCGGGTGTCGAGCGGTTCCGGCGCCACGCGGCCGGCGCTCGCGTCTTGCGCCTGCACGGCCGGATTGGCCGGCGCCGAGCTCAGCGCGGCGACCTGGGCGCGTCGCGCGGCCACGATCTCCCGCTTGCGCAGGGCGAGCACGCCGCGCTGGAACTCCGAGATGCTGCGCCTCCCGAGGTGCTGGTCGATCATCCACAGGTACACGTCCTCGATGGACTGGAAGCGCGTGTTCTGCACCGTCTGGAAGGGCAGACCGTGCTTGCGGCAGATGCCGTAGCGGTTGTGCCCGTCGACGAGCACGTCGCCCCACAGCACAAGCGCACCACGGCAGCCTTCGGCAAGGATGCTGCGCTCCAGCGCTTCGTACTCTTCCGCGGTCAACGGGTCGATGTAGGCCTTGAGTTCTTCGTTGACAACGATGTCCATGAGTCGCGGGGCGAGCAAGTGCGGGGCGCGCATTGTAAGGAGGCACGGCCTGCGGACGGCGAGGCGGCCCGCTCGTCTCGAGTGCTCAGACGGGTTTGAGGTGCTGGCCAGTCAATCTCGTCATCTCGAACATCGTGACCTCGTCCTTGCCCATCACCGCCTTCAACTGCTCGTCGCAGAGTACGTTGCGCTTGTTGACGGGGTTCTGCAGATTGCGCGCCTTGATGTAGTCCCAGAGGCGCTTGGTGACCTCGGTTCTGGGCAGCGGCTGCGTGCCGACGATGGCTGCAAGCTCGGGGCTCGGGGTCAACTCCTTCATGAAGGCAGTGGTCACCGAGGAGTACAACGGTCCCGGCGCATCGGTGTGGGCGATGGTCAGTCACAAGCCGCGGCTTAAGAATGGCCAGTACCAGGTCGCCCTGTCCACGCTCCGAAGATTGATGCAGTCTGTAGACAAAGAGCATCGACTTGAACGGGTCGCTGAGGCGTGATGATTCGTGATCGCGCCGTTACTTGAAGTCTCGGCTCTCCCCGGCGGCGTTCGTTCGCGCGACCAAAGTGTCCGTTGAAAGGGGAGAAGGTAGATGAGCGACGGTTGCGCCACACCGAAAACAGAGATGCGTATCGCGCAATCTCGGCGTCCACACCTGCCTTCTCGATCACCTTCGGGATGCCGGAGGCCAGGGCCTTCACTTCGGCGTAGCTGAGCGTGGCGAGCTCGACATCCTCAACTGAACGCATGCACTTGTCGCCGTTCATCACCTGGGCGATGAACTTGGACTTGGTCTGAGTCCCTGCCACCTTTGGGTGTGGACAGGTCGAGAACACCAGTTGCGCGCGCTTCGCGTTCGCGGTGCTCTGCCAGATGCGGTGCACCTCGTGGGCACACTTTGCGACCTTGCCTACGGGATCCGGTCGGACCTGGCCGGCAACGAGTCGCATGTCCAACGCGGCTTTGCGGCCTTCGTTGGTGATATTGAGCATGTTGTCGATCTTGGGGTCGATACGCTGCGTCTTCAGCCGCTCAGCATGTTTCACCAATGACTGCACGAACGCCTTGAGGGCGTCGCTGGGCCTGCAGGTGACCGTCCTCGGCTTGCCGCCCTTCAAGTTGGGGACGGGCAAGTTGAGCATCTCCTTCGTGCGGATGTCAGAGACGTCACAGAAGACGCCCATCAGGTCCGGCACGTTGATGAACCTCGCGAACCGCGTGTTCAGTCGATAGCCACTTCCATCCGGCGCGATTTCCAACGCCGAGACGGTTTCCCCGAAGGTCGCCGCCCACGCATCGAACTGCTCCAGGCCCAGCGCGCGCGGCGTGTTCGGCTGCAGGTAACGCTGGAAGGTGTGGATCTCCGCCATGCTGTTGGCCACCGGGCCCGCGTCGGCCCCGTCAATCCAGCGTGCGTACTTGTCGAAGGTCGTCTTCGGTGAGGCGTGGCCCAGTTGCGCGGCGATGTAGGCCGGATTGACGCCACCCATCAGCGCCACGGTGGCGAAGGTGTGTCGCGTGGCATAGCCCCGTCGGGCACGGATCTTTAGCCGCTTTAGCGTTGGCTTCCAGTAGTGGTCACGCTGGCTGCGCTCGTCGTGCCACTGGCGCCGCGTCACCGGGTTTTCAAAGATGTCGGCCGGCTCGCCGTCCTCGTCGCGTTTCATGGCCGTATAGGGCTTCATCGACTTCAGCGCAATCAGCGCCTGGGGCACCAGCTCAACGTCACGCTCGGCATGGGTCTTGGAACCGTCGCGCTCGGCGCCGCGAAACGTGCGGACACGCTGCACCCGCACGATGCCAGAGGCCTCGTCAATGTCCTCCCAGGCTCCGAGCTCGCGGGTCGATTCGATCGATCGATCGGCTACTTCTGGCATGCGACGCACCAGCAGATCTATCGCGAACTCGCGCGCATGGAGCAGGCGGGATGGATCGAGTCGCTGCCGGAAGAATCAACGCGAGGGCGCAAACGCGCCTATCGGCTTCTGACTGCCGGACGCAAGGAGCTGAAGCGCTGGATCGCACTCGGCGAAGACCCGGCGCCGCTGCGCGACGAACTGATGGTTCGCCTTTGGGCCGAGGCGGCCATGGGCCCGGGCGGACTTGCCAAGGACATCCGTCGCCGAGTGACCTTGCACGAAGAAAAGATGGCGCATTACCAGGCCAAGCGCCAACGCCCGCAGCTCGAGCGGGCGCGTCTGCGTCTCGAATGCAACGCTACGGGAGCGCCCGAACCCGTTGGCAGGTAGCGCGCGACCAGCGGCGGCGCCGCGGTTGATGAAGTCCTTCTTGCGCCCCTCGGCGACGTCGTTGTCGCTGGGGCGCTTTCGCATCAGATCGCCGCCGCGGCAGGAAGCCGTCGGTGGTGAACTGATGCCGCCCGCCCCGGTGGTTCAGCGGGCCGGCGCGGCGCAGGCTCCGAGCCGGAACTCGGACGGGCTCTTGTCCGTCCAGCGCGTGAACGCGTGCCTGAAGTTCGCGGCGTCGCTGTAGCCCAGCCGGCTCGCGATGTCCTCGTTGGTCATGCGGGTGTGCCGCAAATACTCGATCGCGAGCCGCATGCGGACTTCGGCGAGCAGCTCGCGGTAGGAGGTGCGTTCGGCCTCGAGCCGTCGCCTCAGCGCGCGCGGATGCATGCCCAGCTGCGCCGCCATCGACTCGATGCTCGGAAAGCGCCCCGGCTGCGACATCAGCGCCCGCCGGATCTCTGAGGCGAGGCCGCGGCGGTCGTCGACCTCGCTCAGCAGCCGGTCGCACATCACGCGCGCGGCGGCATTGCTGATCGGGTCGGCGAAGGTCGCCGGGCGCCGCAGCCACGCGGCGTCGTACTGCAGTTCGTTGTGAGCCTGGCCGAACAGCACCGGGCAGCCGAATCGTTCGCCGTAGGCGTCGGCGTGCGCGGGCGCGGGGAACGCAAGGCACACGCGCGAGTAGCGGAACGAATCGCCGGCGATGTCGGCCGCCGCGGTCAGGTGCATCGACAGCGAGAACTCGACGACGAAGCGGTAGATCGGCTGCGCCGGGTCGGGCCAGTGCACCGGGTGGCAGGTGTAGGTCACACGCTGTTCGTCGCGCGCCGTCGAGATCTCGGTCAGCGGCCCCAGCACGCGGATGTAGCGCGCGGTGAAGTCGACCGCGTCGGCATAGGTCGGGCTGCTCAGCAGCGCGTAGCCGTAGATGCCGTGCGCGGTGACGTGCATGCGCCGGCCGGCGCGCAGGCCGATGTCGGGGTCGCAAGACAGGCGCAGCGCGTTGCGGAACACGGTGTCGAACTGCCGGTAGGAGACGCGGGTGTCGGCGCCCTGCAGGTCCGCGGCGTCGAGGCCGGCGCCTTCGAGCGCGACCGCCGGCACGACACCCTGCCGTGCCAGCTCGGCGGTGACGGCCGCGATCTTCTGCGGCGAGTAGATCCTTTGCTCGAACGCGGGCGCCGCACGCTCCATCGTCATCTCCGTGGTTCTCTTGAGGACCGGCGGCCTGACCGCCTGCCTTGATCGACGCCTGCGCGACCGCCCGGCGCGCGCGCCGCCCGGGTCGGGCCGGGCCGGGCCAGCATAGCCGAGCGCCGTGCGTTCGCCCATCGAGCGCGTCCCCAATTCACCGCCCGGCGGCCGGATCGAACCTTTTCGCGCGCAGCGCGCGTGGGAATAGTTCGTGCTGCCATGAACGATCTCTCGATGCCCCCTTCGCGCGGCCTGCTGTTGCTCGAGGTTCGCGCCTTCGCCGAGCTGGCCGCCTTCCTGTCGACGATCCCGCTGCTGCGGCTGATCCCGGCCGGCGACGGCCACCCGGTGCTCGTGCTGCCCGGGCTCGCGGCGAGCGACCGCTCGACACGCCCGCTGCGCGCTTTCCTGCGCGACCGCGGCTACCGTGTGCACGGCTGGAAGCTCGGCCGCAACCTCGGCCCACGGCCCGGTGTCGAGGACGCCATGCAGGCGCGGCTGGCCGGGCTGCACGAGCGCTACGGCCGCAAGGTCAGCCTCGTCGGCTGGAGCCTGGGCGGCGTCTATGCGCGCGAACTCGCGCGCCGCGCGCCGTCGCAGGTGCGCTCGGTGATCACGATGGGCAGCCCGTTCGCCGGCGCGCCGCGCGCCAGCCATGCCTGGCGGCTGTACGAGTTCGTCAGCGGCCGCAGCGCCGACGATTGGCCCGGACGCGAGCGCATGAAGCAGCCGCCGCCGGTGCCGTCGACCGCGATCTTCAGCCGCAGCGACGGCATCGTCGCGTGGCAAGGCTGTCTCGAACGCGAAGCCGGGTCGACCGAAAACGTCGAGGTCCACGGCAGCCACAACGGCCTGGGCCACAACCCGGCGGTGCTGTACGTGGTCGCCGACCGGCTGGCGCAGCCGGAAGGCCGCTGGCAGCGCTTCGATCGCCGCGGCCTGTGGCGCTTCGTTTACCCCGAGCCGGCCGCCATGGCCATGGAGGCGTGATGGACCACCTGAGCAGCATGGATGCCTCGTTCCTGCACCTGGAGACGCCGGAGACGCCGATGCACGTTGGCAGCCTGATGCTGCTGGACCTGCCCGAGGGTTTCGCCGGCGACTTCCGCGACGAGGTCGAGGCGATGCTCGCGCGGCGCATGCACCTGGCGTCGGTGCTGACGCGCAAGCTCGCGCCGATGCCGTTCGAGCTGGCCGAGCCGGTCTGGATCGAGGACGACGACATCGACCTCGACCACCACGTGCGCAGCGTCAGCCTGCGCCGGCCCGGCACGATGGCGCAGCTGCACGAGCTCGTCGCGCGCCTGCACTCGACCCTGCTCGACCGCAGCCGGCCGCTGTGGGAGATGGTCGTGATCGACGGGCTCGAGAACGGCCAGGTCGCGTTCTACAGCAAGGCCCACCACAGCGGCGTTGACGGCAAGGCCGGCGTCGAGATGGCCAAGGTCCTGTTCGACGTCACGGCGAAGGTGCGCGAGGTGCCGCCGCCGCGGCGGCGCCGCAACGCCGGCTACCAGCTCGGCGTGGCCGAACTGCTGCAGGCCGGCGCGGCCAACGCGGCGCGGCAGTACGGCAAGGCGCTGAAGCTGCTGCCGACCGCGGTGAAGTCGCTGGGCGCCGCCGGCAGCGTGCTCGCGAAGCAGTACGGCACCGACGGCGCGCGCTCGCTGAGCCTGGGCCTGGCGCCGAAGTCGATCTTCAACGACTCGGTCACGAACCAGCGTTCGTACAGCACGCTGTCGGTGCCGCTGGCCGACCTGAAGGCCCTGGGCGCGCGCGTCGGCGGCACGGTCAACACGATCGTGATGGCGATGTGCGGCAGCGCGCTGCGCCGGTTCCTGAAGGAGCGCGACCTGCTGCCGGCGAAGCCGCTGCTCGCGATGGTCCCGGTCAGCCTGCGCGGCGCCGCCGACGACGCGATGAACAACCAGGTCGCCGGCATTCGCGTCGACCTGGCAACCGGCTTCGCCGAGCTGCCCGAGCGCTTCAAGGCCACGCACGCGTCGTCGGAGTCGGCCAAGGCGGTGGTGCGCGAGCTCAAGCCGGTGCTCGGCGTCGACATGCCGGTCACCGGCGCGCCCTGGCTGCTGACGGGGCTGGCCTCGCTGTACGGGCGCTCGGGGCTCGCGCGCCGCGTGCCGCAGGCGGCCAATGTGCTGATCTCGAACGTGCCCGGCCCGCCGGTGACGCTGTACATGGCCGGCGCGCGCGTGACGCACTACTACCCGGTGTCGATCCCGTACCACGGCATGGCGCTGAACATCACGGTGCAGAGCTACGACGGGTCGCTCGAGTTCGGCATCACCGCGTGCCGCCGGGTGCTCTCGCAGGAGGAGTCCTACGAGCTGGTCGCCCTGCTGCGCGGCGCGCTCGAGGAGATCCGGCGGCTGCCGAGCGTCGAGCCCGCAGCCGAGGCCGCCGCAGCGCCGCCGGTGCCCGCGCTGGCGAACGGCACCAAG
>DATKCI010000056.1:0-24799 GCA_035513255.1 Piscinibacter sp.
GTCGCGCAGATGTTGCGCGCGGCCGTGGTAAGCCTGCAGCCCGGCAAAGCGCAGGCCGTGCGAGACGACCTGGTGCGCCAGCGCGCCTGCCGCCGTCGGTGCCACGCCACAGCGGCCGTGGCCGACGTCGATCTCGACGAACACGTCGAGCGTGCTGCCGGCGGCGCGCAGCGCCCGGGCGAGCCGCTCGACGCCGAGTGCCGAATCGACCGCGACCGCAAGGCGGATGCGTTGCGCGAGCGCCGCCAGGCGCTCGAGCTTGGACGGCGCGATGACCTCGTTCGTGATGAAGATGTCGTCGATGCCCAGGTCGGCCAGCACCTGCGCTTCACTCAACTTTTGAACACACACGCCGACCGCGCCGGCTTGCATCTGCAGTCTCGCGATCGTCGCGCTCTTGTGCATCTTCGCGTGCGGCCGCAGCCGCAAGCCGTGCGTTCGGGCGAACTCGGCCATGCGCGCGAGGTTGCGCTCCATCGCGTCGAGGTCGATGACCAGCGCGGGGGTCTCGATCGCGTCGACACCGTCGCCCGGCTTCAAGCGGCGCTCCCGACGCGGTCGGCCGGCTCGTCGCGCGAGTCGTCGTCGAGGTGGTGGTTGTCGCTCCAGCCGATCAACGCAAAGCCCTCGGGCGTGTAGAGCAGACGGTTGATGCTCGCATTGCCCAGCTGCCACGAGCGCGGCGCCTGCAGGTCGATGCGCGAGGCGGCCCGGTACAGGCAGTCCATCACGCCGCCGTGCGCGACGAGGGCGATCGTCTGCCCCGGGTGAGCCTGCGCGCGGCGCGTCGCGGCCTCGACGCTGCGGGCGTAGAAAGCGCGCAGCGATTCGCCGCCGGCCGGCGCGAAATCGAGGTCACGTTTGCGCCAGCGCTCGCTTTCCTTGGGCCAACGCGTTTCGATGTCTTTCCAGGTGTGGCCTTCGAACTCGCCGAAATGGCGCTCGCGCAGCCCGGTGTCGGCGACGACCTCGCGGCCGGCGGCATCGGCCACCGCACGCGCCGTGTCGTAAGCGCGCAGCAGGTCGCTCGCGTAGATCGCCGCGATCGACTCGCCCGCGACCGCCTGCGCGAGGCGCCTCGCCTGCCAGCGACCGGTGTCGTTCAGCGGCACGTCGAGCTGGCCCTGGATACGGGTGTCGACGTTCCAGGCGGTTTCGCCGTGGCGTATCGCAACGATGCGGGTGACTTCGTCGTGCATCAGCCGATCAGCCGCCGATTCAGCGTGTAGGTGCCCGAATGGGTGGCCGCGGCGAGCACGAAGGGGTAGATCGCCTCGCGGACCTGCGCGCCGGTGAACGCACCCTCCACCGGCGCGCGCTCGACCGACAGCGCATACAGCGTGAACACGTAGTGGTGGATCAGCGAGTCGTTGAACGGCGGGAACGGGCCGTCGTAGCCGAAGTAGTCACCGGCCCGCTCGGCGTCGCCGGCGAACCAGCCGGTGTAGTCGTTCAGGCCGTGGCGCGCGCCGTGCAGCGTCGCCGGACCGCTCTTGCCGCGCGGCGTGAACCCGCGGCTGAATTCGCCTTCCTTGATCTCCGACAGCGATGCCGGCAGGTCGACCAGCACCCAGTGGAAGAAGTCGACGCGCGGCAGGTCGGCCGGCACCTCGCGGTCCGGCTGGTTCACGTCGTCGCCGCGGCTGGGCACGTCGAAGTCGTGGCAGATCAGCGCGAGCGAACTCGTGCCCGGCGGGACCTCGCTCCAGGCAAGGTGCGGGTTCAGGTTGTCGGAAAACGCCGGCGTGCCGGCGGCGTCGAGCCGGCCGGCCGCGTACTGCGCTGCGATGCGCTCGCCATTGATCCAGCTGTCGCTCCAGAGCTTCATCGATGCAATCCCTTCGTCGTGTTCGTGGCTGCCCGTCAAACGCCCCAGACGATCTCTTCGTCGGCGGCGATCGCGCGTTTCATCATCTCGACCAGCGGCCAGGCGCGCTGGCGCAGGCTCACCCCGTCGCCCGGCGGCGGTGTCTTGCCCTCGGCCGCGGCATCGGCCTGCGCCTGGCGGCGCGCCTCTTCCTCGGCGGCGACGGCCGCTTCGATCGCCGCGATCGCCGCGGGCATGTCTGCCGGCTCGACGATGCCCTTGACGGCCGGCTGCTTGCCGATGATGCGCAGCACGTGGTCGCCGCTGCCCTCCATCATGATCACGTCGCCTGCGGCCTTGGATTTGAACTTGTAGATCATCGGTAGATATACGCGCGGTTGAACGGAAAGACCGATTGTGCGCCCCGCATCGGCCCGTCGCCCAGGTCGCCGCTGGGCCGGGCGGCCAGCATCTGGAACAGCGACAACCAGCCACGTTCGAAGCTCATCGCGCTGCCCGCGAGGTACAGCCGGTAGGCGCGCACGACGCGTTCGTCGGTCAGCTCGCGGGCCCGGTCGAGCTGCGACTCCAGCGCGTCGCTCCAGGCCCACAGCGTGCGGGCATAGTGCGGGCGCAGGTTTTCGAGGTCCAGCGGCTCCAGGTGCGCTTCGCCCAGCACCTTCAGCACGTGCGACACGTGGAGCAGTTCGCCGCCGGGGAAGATGTAGCGCTCGATGAAGTCGCCCATGCCGGCGCCGAGCTGCCCGTTGCGGGTGCCGCCGGCGGTGATGCCGTGGTTCATCAGCAGGCCGCCGGGTTTCAACAAACGGTAGATCTTGCCGAAGTAGGCCGGCAGCAGCACCTGCCCGACGTGCTCGAACATCCCGATCGACGCGATCTTGTCGAAGGGATGGTCTTCCGGCAGGTCGCGGTAGTCGCACAGCTCCATCGTCACGCGCCCGCGCAGTCCGCGTTCGTCGATCACGCGGTTGACGTGCGCATGCTGGTTCTTGCTCAGTGTGATGCCCTGCGCCCTGACGCCGTAGTGCTCGGCCGCCCACAGCAGCAGTGCGCCCCAGCCCGCGCCGATGTCGAGAAAGCGCTCGCCTTCGTGCAGCATCAGCTTGCGGCAGATGTGGTCGAGCTTGGCCTCCTGGGCCTTCGCCACGTCCATGTCCGCCTCGCGGAAATAGGCGCACGAATAGACTCGTCGCGGATCCAGCCACAGCGCGTAGAAATCGTCCGACACGTCGTAGTGGAATTGCACCTGATGCATGTCGGCCAGGGGGCGGTGGCGCGCCCGCGAGCGGCTGCGCCGGGCGATTGCGCCCCACCAGCGCCGCGGCGTGCCGCCCTGTTCGCCGCGTGTCGGATCCTCGTCGATCATCTGCGCGGCGATTTGCATCAGGTCGCGCATCGTGCCCTCGACCTCGACCCGGCCTTCGACATGGTCCTGCGCGACATGTCCGACCTGGCCGGTGGCTATATTCGACAGCACGGAAAGGTCGCGCAGCCGCAGCGTCACTCGCGCATCGGCTGCGCCGACGAGCTGCCCTGCCGGCAGTTCCAGGGCCAGCGGCACTTCCAGGGCCGCGAGTTTCCCCGCGAGTTTCCTCTCGAGCAGCGACGTGACGGGACCCATGGCGCATGTGCCTCCGGGACGAGGCGGTCCCAGCCTCGGCCTGGCCGGCCGAGGCCTCTTCGGACCCCCATGCGACGAATGTACAAAAATTCGCCGTCGCCCGCACCGGGCGATTCGATCGGCATCACTTCATCGCCGGGCTTCCGAATCCGGTGTTCAACACGTCGGCTTCGCTGATGCAGATGCTGCCGTCGTCGCTCCACTCGACCCGCGTGATGCCGGGCCACATCGACTCGATGCGGCGCAGCTCGGCGTCCTGCTGGCTCAGCAGCCCGCGCTGCGTGCGCACCTCGTCGGCCAGCTCGGCGTTCTCCAGGCGCAGCCGCCGGGTCTCGGCGGCGTCGCGGATCGCCGCCAGCAGCTCGGAGTCGCTCCACGGCTTGATGACGATGCGGCCGACCTCGGCCACGTTGACGGCATCGACCACCGTGTCGAACTCGCGCGTGCCGGACAGCAGGATGCGGCCCATCTGCGGCTGCACGTCCTTCAGCCGGCGCAGGGTCTCGACACCGTCGAGCTCGGGCATGCGGTAGTCGCAGACGACGACGTCGATCGTGCGTTCGTGCGCCGCCTCGATCGCGCGCAACGGAGAGGTGTAGGTCTCCACCACGAAGGGCCGCCCGGCGATCGGCGGGTGCAGGCGCAGCGCCCGCTGCAGCGCCGACAGCACATGCGGCTCGTCGTCGATCAGCATGATGCGAATGTCTTTTTTCATGTCGTACTCCGGTACACCACCACGTTCAAATCCTTTCCGACTCGATTCTGGAAAGCGTCCAGGCGACGGATCATTGCGTCGTCCAGCAGGTGGTCCTTGGACAGCAGCAGCACGCCGACACCGGCGGTCAGGTCCTTCGCGAGCACCATGCCGGCCTTCAGCGCGCCGACCGTCAGCGTGCGGCTGGGCGGCGCGCCGGCGTCTTCGTTCAGCAGCGCGATGAAGGCGTCGGCCACCTGAGGATCGAATCGCGTTCCGCTGCCGTTGCGCAGCCATTTGCAGGCGTCCTCGTGCGAGAAGCGGCGCGTCTCGAGGCTGCCGCTGCGCAGCCGCTCGTATTCGCTGGCCGCACGCAGGGCCCGCGCGCCGAGCGGGATCCGCTCGCCTTCGAGCTGCGCCGGCACGCCTTTGCCGTCGAAGCGCTCGTACAGCGCGCGCAGCACCTGACCGGCGCCGCGCAGGGAGGCGAGCGACATCAGGTAGCCGTCGCCGTGCAGCGGGTGCTGCATGAACTCGTCGCGGTCGCGGCCGTTCAGCGCGTGCATCGGCGTCGTGAGCCAGGCCTCGGGGAAGGTCAGCTTGCCGAGGTCCTCGAGCAGTGCCGCGTAGATCGTGTCCTGCAGCTCGGCACCGGCGAGACCGATGCGCGGGCCGAGGTTCTTCACGTGCTCGGCGACGCGGCGCGAGCAGCCGTCGGTAAGGCCCGGGCGCTTCTCGAGAATCGTCGACAGGACCTTGACGGTGCCCTGGAAGTCGGCGCTGATGCGCGCGTGGGCGGCCTTCACGTCGTCGTTGGCCTTCTCCAGGTCCTGCGTGCGCTCGCGGACCTTCTCTTCGAGCTGCTCGGCATGCGTCTGAAGCTGCGCGTTCTGCTCGCGCGTCAGGGCGAGCAGCTGGTCGCGCTCGCGTGTGAGGCGCTTGCGTTCGAGCCCGTCGTGCAGCACCGACAGCAGCACGTCGTCGTCCCAGGGCTTGGACAGATAGCGAAAGATCTCGCCGTGGTTCACCGCGTCGATGGTCGACGTGATGTCGGCATAGCCGGTCAGCAGGATGCGAACCGCCTCGGGCGTCTTCACGCGCGCCGCCTGGAGAAACTGCGCGCCGGTCATCTCCGGCATGCGCATGTCGGAGATGATCGCGTCGACCGGCTGGGCGTCTAGCAGTTGCAGCCCCTCGGCGCCGCCCAGCGCCGTGTGCACGGTGAAGCCGCGCGAGCGCAAGGTGCGGCGCAGCGCCGAGACGATGTTCGGCTCGTCGTCGACCGCGAGCACCGAGAAGCCCGCGCCGGTGGTGTCAGCCATGGGCCACCTCCTCGAGCGCCGCTTCCCTCACGCGCGGCAGCACGACCCGAAAGCGCGTTCCGGCGCCCGGTTGGCTGTGCAGCTCGATCTTGCCGTTGTGCTTGCGCACGATCGAATACGACACCGACAGGCCGAGCCCCGTGCCCTGGCCGACCGGCTTGGTCGTGTAGAACGGCTCGAAGATGCGGCTTTGCACGTCGGCCGGCATGCCGCAGCCGTCGTCGCCCACTTCGACCCAGACCTTCGTCTCGTCGAAGCCGGAGCGCAGTGTGATCGTGCCCTTGTTCTGGATCGCCTGGGCGGCATTGACCAGCAGATTCATGAACACCTGATTCAGCTGCGTCGGCAGGCACGGCACTTCCGGCAGCGGCGTGAGGTCCTTGACCACCGCGGCCTTGTACTTGATCTCGTTCTGCACGATGTTGAGGGTGCTCTCCAGGCCCTTCACGAGGTCGGCGTCTTCCCAGTCGTCGCTCTTGTCGATGCGCGAGAAGTCCTTCAGGTCCTGCACGATCTTCTTCACGCGGTCGAGTCCTTCGCGGGTTTCGGCGACCAGCTGCGGGATGTCCTCTTCGAGGAAGTCCACGTCGCAGACCGGTTCGGGGCCTTCGCCCTTGCCGCGCAGGTGGCGCACGACATTGAGCAGTTCATCGACGTAGCCGCGCAGGGTGGTCAGGTTGGAGTAGACGTAGCCCACCGGGTTGTTGATCTCGTGCGCGACGCCGGCCGCGAGCTGGCCGATGGACGCCATCTTTTCGGATTGCAGCAGCTGCTGCTGGGTCGCCTTCAGCTGCGCGTTCATCGTGCGCATGTCCTCGTTGAGCTGCGACAGGCGATCGATGCGGTCCATCTGCTCGCTGTGCAGGTTGGCGTTGTCGACCACCAGCGCGACCAGGGTCACCAGCGAGCGGCCGCGCGCGACGTCGCTGTCGTCGAAGGGGGTGGCGTCGGCGAGGCGGTTCATCGACAGCGCGCCGATGCGGCGGTTCTTGATCGAAAGCGGCCAGCAGATCGCCGAGCGCGGGCGGCCGCGGGCGCGCTCCTCGCGTTCGGCGTTTGCATCGTCGCCGGCCCGCTTGAGCTCGCCGTTGATCAGCATCGGCTCGCCGCTTTGCGCGACCTTGCCGAGCACGCCGGTGCCGAGCGGCACCGCCTGGCCGATCACGCCGGCCGGCAGGTCGATGCCGGCGACGATGCGCAGCTGCGCCGGCTCCTCGCGGTCGACGACGGCGAGGCTGCCGCTTTGCGCGCCGAAGCTGCGCACGATGTGGCTCAGCATCGCCTGCAGCGACTCGCTGTCGCCGTCGGCTTCGCGGCTGAGCTCGTGCAGCTCTTCGATGAGCGACAACGCGGCGATCGAGCTGGGGGCCATGGTTCGTCTATCCGTTCAGCAGGTGGGTCAGGGTTTCGATTTCGGCGCTCGCCTCCTGCACCGCCCGTTCGGCGGGGGCGAGCGTGTCCGGCACCAGCGACGCGATCCGTGCGGCGGCGCCGGGAGCGCCGGCGAGCTGATTGGCGAGCCAGACGGCTTGCTGCACGAGGTTCAGTTCGGCCAGCGGCGGGGCGGCGTGGTGAAGCCGTGCCGCATCGGCGATCGGCTGCGGCAGGCCCCAGGCTTCGAGCAGCTCGGCGCCCAGCGTGTCGTGAGCCTGGCCGAAGCGCTCGGCCTCGAGTGCGCGCACGTCGGCGTAGCCGGCGTCGGCATGCAGGCGCACGTAGTCGTTGCCGTGCAGTTGCAGCAGATGCACCTGGCCGATGTCGTGCAGCAGTCCGGCCGTGAAGGCGAGCTCCGAGACCGCCGGATCGTCGACGATCAAGCGCCGCGCCAGCGCGGCACAGCTCACCGTATGGCGCCAGCGGCTGCTCACGAACGCGGGGTCGACATCGGCCTTGCGCATCGGCGCGGCCACCGCAAGCGACATGACCATGCGGCGCACGGCGCCCATGCCCAGCACCATGACCGCGTCCGACACGCCGCCGATCTGCCGGCGCATGCCGAAGAACGGCGAGTTCACGAGCCGCAGCAGCGAGGCGGTGAGCGACGGATCGAGTTCGATCAGGCGCCCGACGTCGCCGGCATTGGCGTTCGGGTCCTGCATCTGCTGGACGAGTTGCACGACGACCGCCGGAAACGGCGGCGGCGGCATCGCTCGGCGGGCACGGGCCGCCGGTGCGCCATGGGCGACGGACGTGGGGGTGTTCATGCCGTGGCTCCCTGCAGCAAGGTGATGACGGTGCCCATCCCGCGCGACGCTGCGCCCAGGTCGTTGCAGCGCACGTCATACATCGCGTCGCCGATGCGCACCAACCGTAAACCATGGCGGGTGCCGTTCTCCAGCCGGTCCGCGAGCTCCGGCGGCAGCACGTCGGCCACATGTGCGCCGACCACCGAGACGCCGCCGCCGAGCAGCGCATCGGCCGCGGCGTTGCTGAGCGCGATCATCCCGCTCGCATCGATGCCGAGGATGGGCACCGGCACGACGCCGAGCGCTTCGTGCGTCACGTCCAGCGCGGCTTCTTCGCGCTGCAGCCGCTCCTCGTTGTGCTGCAGGCGGCTTTCGAGCTGCTTGTTGCTCTCGCGCAGGCGTTGCTGCAGCAGCTGGCTCTCGGCCACCATTTCGTGCTGCCGGAACGCCTGCTCGATCTCGTCGTTGAGCTGCAGATCGTTCCACGGCTTCGTCAGGAACTTGTAGATCGCGCCTTCGTTGATCGCGTCGGTGACCGACTGCAGCTCGGTGTAGCCCGACAGCACGATGCGCACGGTGTCCGGATAGAGCCGCTTCACGCGGGCGAGAAAGTCGGTGCCGCGCATCAGCGGCATGCGCTGGTCCGACATCACGACACCCACCGGGTGCCGGGCCAGCAGCTCGAAGGCCTCGTCCGGCGTGGTCGCGGTGTGGATCGTGCAGGTCTGCGCGCGGAACACGCGCCGCAGCGAACGCAGGATGTTGGGCTCGTCGTCGAGCAGCAGCAGGTGGCGCGCATGCTGCTGCGGCTGGGGCGAACGCTGGAACACGCGGCCGGACTGCAGCAGCGCCGTCGCGTCTGCGACCTCCAGCGGACGCGCGAACAGATACCCCTGCGCCATCTCGCAGCGCAGGTTGGAGAAGAACTGCAGCTGGCCTTCGGTCTCGATGCCTTCGACGACGACGTGCAGCTTCAGCGCGCGGGCCAGTTCGCACGTCATGCGCGCGACCATCGCATCCGACGGATTCGAGATCGCGCCGTGCACGAAGCTGAGGTCGATCTTCAGGCAATCCAGCGGCAGCCGCGTCAGGTAGCTGAGGTTGGAGTAGCCGGTGCCGAAGTCGTCGATTGCCACCGACACGCCCTGGCCGCGCAGCGCCTGCAGGCGCTCGAACACCAGCGGGCTGGCATCCGTCAGCGTGCGTTCGGTCAGCTCGAGTTCGATCTGGTTGCCGGCAATCTCGTAGCGAGCCAGCAAGTCGAGCAGGAAACGATCGACCTCGGACCGCTCGAACACGCTGGGCGGCACGTTGACGGCCATCTGCAGCCCGTGGTGACCGAGGTCCTCCCAGGCACGCAGCTGCGCGACGCTTTGTTCGAGCACCCAGCGAGTCACGACGCTGGCCATGCCGCAGCCTTCGACGACCGGGATGAACTCGGCCGGCGAGATCGCTCCGCGCACCGGGTGCTGCCAGCGCAGCAAGGCCTCGAAGCCGACGACGTTGCCGGTCGACAGATGCACCTGCGGCTGGAACACGAGCCGGAACTGGCTCTTCGCCAACGCGTTGTGCAGGTCGAACTCGAGCAGCCGCAGCGCCACGCGGCCCTGGTTCAGCCCCGCCGCCACGAACTGCAGCGGCTCCCCGGCGCAGGCCAGGCCCCGCTCGGCCGCGTCGGCGACGGCGGCCAGCAAGGCGGCGCAGTCGTCGCCGTCCCGGGGCAGCAGCGCAATGCCGGCCGACACCGCGAGCTGGATCGGCTGCGAACGGCACTCGAGCGGAATCGGCAGTTCGGCGAGCAGCCCGGTGGCCGTCATCTCGGCCTCGTCGTCCGAGCCGATCAGCGGCATGATGACCGCGAAGCGCAGGTTCGCCAGCCGCGACATGCTGGCGCGCGCCGGGATCAGGTTGCGCAGCTGCGCGGCGAGGGTGGCGCTGATGCCTTCGAGCTGCAACGGGTCGATCTCGCCGCCGTCGGCGGCGACCTGCACGCGCACCTCGAACAGCGCATGCTGGCGGCCCGTCACCCGGTGGTCGGCCAGCGCGGCGTCGATGCGCCGGGTGATGAACGAGCGGCCGGCATCGGCCGCCGCGTCGTGTGCGTCGAGCAGCAGTTGCAGGCCGAAGTCCTTGCTGATGTGTTCGCTCACGTCCTCGTGCATGAACGCGTAGTGGGTGGGGCCGTGGGCGCCGCCGATCGGCGCGACGCTCAGCCGGTCCCAGAACGCGCGGCCGTCGGCGCGGTGGCTGCGCAGCACGGCCGTCATCGCCTCGCCGGCCGCGACGGCGCGGCGGATCTCGGCCAGCGCCTTCGGGTCCGTTTCCGCGCCGTGAAGCAGGCCGCGGTCGTGGCCGAGCAGTTCGGCGGCGTCGCAGCCGCACAGCGCGCAGAAGGCGGGGTTGGCGTAGATGACCGGCATCCCCGGCAGGCGCACGTCGCACAACACGGTCGCGCTGTTGCTGGCATCGAGGGCCTGCACGAACAGCGAGTGCGCCAGCGTGGCGGCCGGCGCGGTTTCCGGCAACAAGGCAACGGTCATGTCATCTCCCTGATGTACACCCGGCAGATATCGGCGGCTGCGGGTGCGCTCTGAGATCATGAGATGAAAGCAAATGCGCGAAGCGCTCCAAAACACCGTTTTTCGCGCCTACTTGTGCCGCCGTGACAGGCGCGCACGTGGTCACGCCGCCAGGCGCGCCTCGAAGCTCGCGCTGTCCAGTGCCGGGGCGAACAGGAACCCCTGGTATTGCTCGCAGCCGGTCTGCATCAGGAACAGGCGCTGCGCCTCCGTCTCGACGCCTTCGGCGACGACCTCGAGCTGCAGTGCCCGGCCGAGGTTGACGATGGCATGCACGATGCCGACGTCGCTCGCGTCGCCCGGCAGGCCGCGCACGAAGCTGCGGTCGATCTTCAGCCGGTCGATCGGAAAGCGCTTCAGGTAGCCCAGGCTCGAATACCCGGTGCCGAAGTCGTCGATCGCCAGCTTGACGCCGAGCTGCGACAGCGCCTTCAGCCGCAGCAGCGCCTCTTGCGCGTCCTGGATCAGGATCGATTCGGTGAGCTCCAGTTCGAGCAGTTCGGGCGGCAACCCCACTGCCTGCAGCGCCGCCGCGACGCAGTCGACGAAGCCGGCGCGGTGGAACTGCACCGCCGACACGTTGACCGACACGATCAGCCCGCGGCCCTGCGCGTGCCACTGCGCGGCCTGCTGGACCGCCTGGCGCAGCACCCAGTCGCCGATCGCGACGATGAAGCCGCTCTCTTCGGCGACCGGAATGAATTCGCCCGGCGGCACGTTGCCGAGCTCCGGATCGTTCCACCGGATCAGCGCTTCGGCGCCGCGCACCCGGCCGTCGGCCATGTCGACCTGCGGCTGGTAGTGCAGCCGGAAGTGCCCGCCGGCAAGCGCCAGGCGCATCGCCTGGTCCAGGCGCAGGCGGCCGCGGCTGTCGGCATCGCCCGCACGCTGGCCGAGGGGATGGAAGCGGTAGGCGGCGCGGCCAGCCTCCTTCACGTCGTGCATCGCCGCGTCGGCGCGGCGCACCAGTTCGACCAGCGTCGAACCGTCGCCCGGGTGAAGCGCGATGCCGATGCTGCAGGTGACCGTGAAACTGAGGCCGCCGTGCAGGAAGGGGCGCTGCATCGCATCGAAGATGCGCCGCGCCGCCGACTCGGCCCCCGACACGTCGGCCTGGTGGACGAGCATCACGAACTCGTCTCCGCCCAGGCGCGTGACGGTGTCGACCTGGCGCAGGCACGTCCGCAGCCGCTCGGCCACGTCCACCAGCACGCGGTCGCCGACTTCGTGGCCCAGCGTGTGGTTGATGTGCTTGAAGCGGTCGACGTTGGCGAACATCAGCGCAAACGGCGTGCCGTCGCGCTGGGCGAGCGCCAGCGAAAACGCGACGCGGTCGGCCAGCGCGCTGCGGTTCGGCAAGCCGGTCAGCCCGTCGGTGCGCGACAGCGTTTCGATGCGCTCCTGCGCGAGCAGCCGCTCGCTGATGTCGCGGAACGAGTAGACGCGCCCGACGATCCGGCCCTCGTGGGTCTGGGGCAGCGTCACGCGCTGAAGCACCTTGCCCGACCGCAGCGCGACCGTGTCGACGGCCTCCAGCAGTTCGGCGTCGTCGAACGCCGCGAGGCGGTGCATGTAGCTCGCGGGATCGGCGACGCTGCGCCGCATGCAGGCCAGCAGCGCGTCGTCGTCGCGCAGGCGCAGCAGCGTCTCGGGAAGGTCCCACAGCGTGGCGAACACGCGGTTGAAGAAGCGGATGTTGCCGGCCAGGTCGGTGACGAGGATGCCGTCGGCGGTCGACTCGAGCGCCGCGGCCAGTTCGGCCACGCGCAGCTCCAGCGCCGCCTCGCTGCGGCATTGCTCGCTGCGGTCGTGCAGCGCGACGATGAACAGGCTCTCGCCGGGGCCGAGCACGAGCCGGCTGACGCGGCGCGTCACCGGCACGGCGCGGCCGTCGGCGCGGCGCAGCCAGGTCTGCGACTCGATGGCCTGCGCCAGCCCGCCCGCGGCGTCGCCCCAGAAGAGCAGGTCTTCCGGCGTCGCGCACAGGTCGATCGCGTCGCGCCCGCACAGCGTTTCCGGCGCCACGCCGAGCATCGTGCCGGCGCGTTCGTTGGCGGCGACGACGCGCAAGCTCGCCGCGTCGACGATCCATATGGCGTCGAGCATGCCGTCGATGAGTCCGGCGATCAGTGCAGTGGACGCAAGCGCTTGTTGTTCGCTGCCGCCGGGAACTCTCATGCGGCGAGCTCCTGCGGTCCGCTTTGGAAGAAGCAGGCGATGCGCGGGCGCGGCGACAGGGCCTCCATCGCGTCACGCGGCAGCGCCGACGCGCGCAGGCTGCGGCGGATGCCCAGCGCCGTGTGTTCGAGGTCGATCACCGGCAATTCGTCGACCGGCAGCCGGGGATCGTGCACGCGCACCCGCGGTTTCAGCGGGCGCGACGAGTTGACGCCGACCACCAGGCCGTACCGGTCGTCGGTCAACTGCACCAATGAGCCGGGCGGGTAGACACCCATCATCTTGATGAATGCGCCGAGGATCGCCGTGTCGTAGCGGTTCTTGCCCTGAGCGAACAGCAGCGACAAGGCCTCGTGCGGCGTCAGCGCCGTGGCGATCAGCGGCGGATTGCACAGGTTGTCGTAGCGGTTCACGAGTGCGACGATGCTGGCGGCCGGCGTCATGCGTTCGCTGCCGAGCTTGAGAGGAAAGCCGCTGCCGTCGGCATGTTCGTGGTGCTGTGCGATCACCACCGTGGCGCCGGGCGAGAGGCCCATGCTCAATGCGCAGGCCACGCCGTGCGTCACGTGTTCTTCGTAGAACTTCTGTTCCGGCGCGCTGAAGTGCTCCTCGCGGTGGCGCACCCGCGGCGGCAGCTCCAGCTTGCCGATGTCGTGCAGCAGCGCGCCGACGCCCAGGTCCAGCATGTCGGTTTCGCCGAGGCCGAAACAGCGGCCCATCAGCAGCGAGATCAGCGTCACGTTCACCGCATGGGCCGACGCCTTGTCGCCGGCGCCTTCGCCGAGCAGCCGAATGCACAGGTCGTGTTCGCCCATCATCTTGTCGACGAAGGCATGCGACAGCGCCTGCGTGCGTTCGCGCGCCTCCTGCGGCCGCACGAGCGCCATCTCGGTGATCTGCTTCGCCTCGCGAGTGGCTTCGGCGAACTGGCGCTCGCACACGGCGAGCGCGGCACGTTCGGCGGCACAGGCCTCGCGGCGCTGTCGGCGCTCGGCGGCTTCCGGGCTTTCGGCCTCGGCGGGCGCCGTGCGGCTGCGCACGGGCAACGGAACGACGTTGGCGGCTGTCGCCCGTTCTTCGGCCTCGGCCAGCGCACTTTGCTCAGGGCTCCAGCGAACCTGCCGGATGCCGAGCGAGCGGATGATGGCGATCTGCTCATCCGAGGCGATACGAAAGCTGCTCAGCGGAAAGGGATGCGACATCCAGCCGAGATCGAGATGAACGAACATCCCGATGCGCAGCGAATCGACGTCGATCTGAACGGTGGAGCCGGCGTTTTTCATCCCTGTGGGCCTGCGCAATGGGCGCGGACAGCCTCGTTGGGTCTTCGGCACAGCCGGCTGAAGCTTGAGGACAGTCTCGCGACGGCCCTGGGGTTTCCCCTTACCTTTCGATGCGTGTCGACAGCACGATGGCCGACGTGGTGCGCTCCACGCCGTCGAGCGCGCCGATGCGGTCGATCAACTCGTCGAGCTCGACGATCGACGTCGCCGCGACGACGGCGATCAGGTCGAACGGGCCGCTGACCGAGTGCAGCACCCGCACCTCGGGAATCCTGCGCAGCGCCACCTCGATGGCCGCGCTCTGCTTGGGCACCAGCGTGATCAACACGTGGGCGCGCACCAGCGCGGCCTCCAGCTCGTCCGGCACGGTGATCGTGTAGCCAGCGATGACCCGCTGCCGCTGCAGGCGCTCCATGCGGCTTTGCACCGTCGTGCGCGACAACTTCAGCTTGCGCGCCAGCTCGGCGGTGGGCGCACGGGCGTTCTCGCGCAGCAGCGCCAGCAGCGCATGGTCGGTGTCGTCGAGGGCGACTTTCGTCATAGTGCCGATTCTAGGCGTTCGATTTGCCGAATCTGTAGCTCCATTTCGTCTACTGCATGGCTGCGCTTTGCGCCAAGCGGCACGAGAATTGCCGTCAACTTCTCAACGACGCGAGGCAGACATGAAGCACATCCTGGTCATCGGTGGCGGCAAGATCGGTTCGGTGGTGGCCGACCTGCTGGTTCAAACCCCGGAGGATGGCGGCTATCGCGTCACGGTGGCCGATCGCTCGGCGGCGCTGCTGGCCGAGATCGAGGCCGACGCCCGGCGGTCGACGCGCCTGACCACCCTCTGCCTCGACGTGACCGACGCCGCGGCGCTGCGGGCCGCGATGCGCGGTTGTTTCGCGGTGCTCAGCGCGGCGCCGTACCACCTGACGGTGAAGGTCGCCGAAGCGGCGCGCGACCTCGGGGTGCACTACCTGGACCTCACCGAAGACGTGGCGAGCACGCGCCGCATCCGCGAACTGGCTGTCGGCGCCGGCGCGGCCTTCATTCCGCAATGCGGCCTCGCGCCGGGCTTCATCTCGATCGTCGCGGCCGACCTGGCGCGCCAGTTCGACTCGCTCGACTCCGTGCGCATGCGCGTCGGCGCCCTGCCCGCCTACCCGAGCAACGCGCTGAACTACAACCTGACGTGGAGCACCGAAGGGGTCATCAACGAATACTGCGAGCCTTGCGAAGCCATCGTCGACGGGCAAGTGCGCGAAGTGCCGGCGCTCGAGGAGCGCGAGGAGTTCTCGCTCGACGGCGTGCTGTACGAGGCGTTCAACACCTCCGGCGGACTGGGCACGCTGTGCGAAACGCTGGCCGGCAAGGTCCGCACGCTGAACTACCGCACGATTCGCTACCCCGGACACGCGGCGATCATGAAGGCGCTGCTGCACGACCTGCGGCTGAGGGACCGGCGCGACGTGCTCAAGGACATCCTCGAGCAGGCGGTGCCGGCAACGATGCAGGACGTCGTCATCGTGTTCGTGACCGTCTCGGGCATGAAGGACGGCAAGCTGCTGCAGGACACCTACGCGCGCAAGATCTACAGCCACGTGCTCGCCGGCAAGATGCGCAGCGCGATCCAGATCACCACCGCGAGCAGCCTGTGCGCGATGCTCGACATGCTGGCTGACGGGCGCCTGCCGCAAAGCGGCTTCGTGCGGCAGGAGGACGTGCGCCTGTCGGACTTTCTCGCGAATCGCTTCGGCCGCGTCTACGCGATGGAAGAGCTGTCGAAGGCCGCTTGATGTCCTGCTCATCCGGCCACGGGAACTCGTAGCCCGGGTGCGATCCGGCCGTCGCCGCGGCGAGAGCCGACATACGCAAACCTCCCGTCACCCCGGCGAAAGCCGGGGTCCACGGGTGGAGTCCTTCCGCACGGGTGGATTTGCTTCCGAGCAGGTTGATTTGTTCGTGTTGCAAGCCGGGTCCCGGCCCGGCAGCCGGGTGACTTTCATTTGCTGGCCCAAATGAAAGTCACCAAAGCAAAGGGCCTCAATACGATTTGGCCGTGCACGTGGCAAAGCGGTCCGGCGGGCGGCCTGTGATCGCCGAGACACATCGAACCGCCTGACCCCTGTTGTTTCGGTCCGAAGCGGACCGAATACCAATACCAATACGAAGACCAATACAAGACGAATACCCGGACCCAGGGCCACGCGCAGCGGGCCCGTAGTTGACGAGCGGGCCGACGGTTCGATCTACGTCGGCGGTCAAAAGTGGCCCGCTGGGCCGACGTCGCGTCGTCAACGGTGAAAGTGCATGGTGTTGCATTCCAGGCCCTTTGCTTTGGTGACTTTCACTTGGGCCAGCAAATGAAAGTTACCCGCCCGCCGGGGCGGGACCCGGCCTGCAACACGAACAAAACAACCTGCTGGGAAGCACCCCACCAGCGGACCCCGGCTTTCGCCGGGGTGACGGATTCTGGCAACGGAACGGCCGTCTACGCGGCGATTCCGTCCCGCGATGGCTGGTGCGCCGGCGTCGCGAAGTGCCCACGCGCCAAGTCCATCAACAAGGTGCCGAACCAGGCGGAACCCTGCCCGGTGGCATACAAGCGCTCCTCCCCCGTGGATCGGCGCCGCACGATGACGATGCCGCCCACCAGACCGAACAAGTCGGCTAGCTCCGAGTTCTGGTCTTCCTCCACCTCGAAATCTTCGGCATCGTGGCCCCACGAATACAGCACCCCGCCGAGGGCCTGGACCTTGTCCTGCGCTGCCGGCCTGGGGTGGTGTTGCATGGGCTGCCTCGTTGCACTGTGCTGGGCACATTGTTGAAGGCCGATCGCCTCGTGGGCATCCCTACGAAGGACGAGTCCCCCCAACAGTGGGGGAGGGTGCAGGCGCGGCATCGCTTCTAGGGAGGCGAAGGGCCCGGGCGCGAACTAAATTGATTGCACACCCCCACCGGAGCGCAATCATGAGTGCCATCTTCGGCGAAACGCTGACCTTCGGCCAAGCCAACGGCCCCGACGTGCGGCTGCGCGTGACCGGCGACGAGTACTACGCCAGCTACGAGACGCTGGACGGCTACGCGGCGGTGCACGACACCGACCGCGGGCTGTTCTGCTATGGCGAGCTGGTCAACGGCGCGCTGGTGTCCAGCGGAATTCCCGTCACCTCCGCGCCGCCGCCCGGCGTGCCGCGGCACCTTCGCGAGGCGGCCGCCGTGCGGCAGCGCCGCTTCCAGACGCGCCGCGAGCGCAGCCGTCCGGTGCGCGCTCGCGTTCCCAATGCCGCCACGTTGACCTTCGGCCCCAGCCTGGGCCTGCTCGAAGGGCGCCGCGTGTCCACCGGCACCGTGCGCGGCCTCACGATCCTCGTGGAGTTCCAGGACGTTCGGACCACGGTCACGCAGGCCGACATCGACGCGCTGCTGAACGGCCAGAACTACACGCAAAACGGCAACTTCTGCTCCGCGCGCGAGTACTTCCGCATCGTCTCGGACGGCAATCTGGACTACAGCAACGACGTCGCCGGTCCCTTCCGCCTGAGCCAGAACCGCAGCCACTACGTGACCAATCTGCTGGTCAAGGAGGCGCTCGACCTGGCGGTCGCCTCGGGCGTGAACCTGCACCATTACGACTCCCGCGGCGAAGGCATCGTCGATGCGCTGAGCATCATGTACGCCGGCCAGACGCAGTACACCGGCGACCTGTGGCCGCACAACTGGTCGATCGACCTGCGCTACGGGACGATGGCGACCGACCTGTACATGCTGACCAGCGCCGGCCGCACGCCGGCCGACCTGAGCATCGGCACCTTCTGCCATGAGAACGGGCACCTGCTGTGCCGATTTCCCGACATGTACGACTACGGCGACGTCAACCGCGACGGCGACGGCGTGAAGAGTGCCGGCATCGGCTGCTACTGCCTGATGGGCTCGGGCAACCACCTGAACTTCGGCCGCACGCCGTCGCCGGTGTGTGCCTACCTTCGCGACCTGGTCGGATGGTGCGACACCGAAATCCCGCTCAACCAACTGCCCCTCGCCGAAGCGGTGCACGGCGCCTACGGCAGCGTGCTGAAGTTCCGCACGGGCACGCCGAACGAGTACTTCCTCGTCGAGAACCGCTCGAAGATCGGCCTCGATCAGCACCTGCCTGCAAGCGGGTTGGCCGTCTACCACTGCGACATCCTCGGCTCCAACGAATTCCAGGACGGCACCGGACAGCGCCACTACCAATGCGCGCTGCTGCAGGCCGACGGGCGCGCGGACCTCGAACGAAACGTCAACCAGGGCGACGGCACCGACCTGTTCGCAGCGGTGAGCGGTGTGGCGGTGTCGCACGCGTCCACGCCATCGTCGCGGCTGTGGAACGGCGCCGACTCGGGACTCGTCATCGCCGACGTCGGCGTGCCGGAGAACCGGATGCCGTTCAAGCTCGGCGCCGCGGCGCCGGCGCCGGTGATCCATGCCGAGAACAACACCGTGATGCCGATACCGGACAACGCCCCGGACGGCATCTCGAGCACGATCCGCATCGCGCAGGCGGGCGCTGCGAGCCGGCTCGCAGTGAATTTCGACATCACCCACACCTACATCGGCGACCTGGTCGTCGAGCTGACCGGCCCGAGCGGCGCAAAGGTGATGCTGCATGACAAGGCGGGCGGCGGCACGGATAACCTGTCGGGGCGCTATGACTCCGAGTCGGTGCCGTCGCTCGCCGCCTTCGTCGGGCAGGGCATCGAGGGCGACTGGCTGCTGAGCGTGCGGGACGTGGCGGCCGTCGACGTCGGCACGCTCGACCGCTGGAGCCTCGACATCACCGCGCAAAGCCAGTCGGCCGTGGCCGGCGGGGAAGTCGCGCCGGAGCTGAACATTCCGGACAACACGCCGCAGGGCGTCAGCAGCAGCATCGCGATCGACCGCGCGGGCAACGTGGGCCGGCTGAGGGTGACGCTGGACATCACGCACACCTACATCGGCGACCTGCGCATCGAACTCGCGTCACCGAGCGGCCGCAGCGTGGTGCTGCACGGGCAGCTGGGCGGAGGGCAGGACGACTTGAAGGCGAGCTTCGATTCGGCTGCGCCGCTGTCGCCGCTGTCGCAGATGGTCGGCCAGGGCATGCAGGGCAGCTGGACGCTGCGCATCGCCGACTTGGCCGCCGTCGACGTCGGGCGTTTGAACCGGTGGGCAATCGAGATCGTGCCGTCATGAGCCCGCCGGGCCGTCCCAAGGGCTCATACCGGAGTGCGCGGCACGAAGGTACTCCAATGAGCCCGCCGGGCCGTCCCAAGGCGAATACCGCAGCGCGCAGCGCGAAGGTTACCCAATGCACCGCCAGGGCCCGGCGGCCCCACCCGTAGAATCGTCCGCAATGAACCTGCTCCGTCCGTTGGCGCTGTGGCTGGTGTGCGCCGCGGCGCCGCTCGCTTGGGCCATTCCCGAAGCGCCCTCCCTGGCGCCGGCGCCGCTGCCGGCCGAGGCGGCGAGCGCCCCGCCGGTCTCGTTGTCGGCGCGCAAGGTCTACGAGCAGGCCCGCTCGCAGCTGCTGCAGATCCGCACCGTGCTGAAGGGCCGCGCCAGCCAGACCTCCGTCGGCTCGGGATTCATCGTCTCGCGCGACGGCCACATCATCACCAACTTCCACGTCGTCAGCGAAGCCGCGCTCGAGCCTGCGACACACGACCTCGTCTACGTGACGGCCGACGGCCGCGAAGCGCGGCTCGACATCCTGATGCTCGACGTGCTGCACGACCTGGCGCTGCTCAAACCGGCGGCGCCCGACGCCGGCGCGAAGCCAGTGGTGCCGGCCGACCCCGCGTTCTTCGATGCGCTGCCGTTTCGGCCTCCGAAAGAAACGCTCGCGCAGGGCGAGCGCATGTATTCGCTCGGCAACCCGCTGGACGTCGGCTTCGCGGTCATCGAAGGCAACTACAACGGGCTGGTGGCGCGCAGCTTCTACCCGCACATCTTCTTTTCCGGTTCGCTCAGCGGCGGCATGAGCGGCGGCCCGGCGCTGGATCAGGAGGGCCGCGTGCTCGGCGTCAACGTCGCGCGCCGCGTCGACGGTGAACAAGTGAGCTTCCTCGTGCCGGCGCCGTTCGCCGCCGCACTGCTCGAGCGCGGCCGCAACGCGCTGCCGCTGAAGGGGCCCGCGCACGCCGAGATCACGCGCCAGCTGATGAAACACCAGGCGCTGCTGACCGAGCGTTTCATCGGCCAGGGCTGGAAGACCGCGACGCACACGCGCTACCAGGTGCCGGTGCCGCCCGACCGCTTCATGCGTTGCTGGGGCTCGAGCGAGCAGTCGCGCACCGGCGGCCTCGACTTCGAACGCTCCGACTGCGTGATGGAAACGCGCATCTTCGTCGGCGACTACACCACCGGCGCGCTGAGCGTGCGCCACGAGAGCTACGACGGCAGCAAGCTCGGCACGCTGCGCTTCGCGGCGCGCCATTCGCAGAGTTTTCGCAACGAGGGCTTCGTTCGGCTCAGCGGCGAGCACATGACCAAGCCGCAGTGCCATGAAGGTTTCGTGCAGCGCGACGGCTTGCCGATGCGCGCGGTCACGTGCATGCGCGCCTACAAGAAGCTGCCGGGGCTGTACGACGTGGCGGTGCTCGTCGCCACGCTGGACCAGAGCCAGGCCGGCGTGCAGGGCCGCTTCGACGCGCAGGGCGTGAGCTTCGACAACGCGATGAAGCTGACGCAGCACTACCTCGATGCCTACGGGATGGTGGAGCGGCGATGAGCGATGCGTCGATTGCCCTGCTGGAGGTGCTGGATCGCGACGATCACGTGCGGCACTACCTGCCGATCTCGTCGTGGCCGGTCCGGGTCGGCCGCGCGATCGACAACGATCTGGTGCTGGACGACGCCCACATCGCCGCCCACCACTTCAGCGTCGACTCAGACGAGGCCGGCGTCTTCGTTCGGGTCGGCGAGACCGTCAACGGCCTGCGCGCGGACGGCCGGCACCTCGGCGCCGGCCAGCGCAGCGCCGTCGGCGAGCGCCCGTTGCGGCTGGACGCCGGCGACTCGCATCTGCGCCTGCGCCTGCTCGAGCACGCACTCGAACCCGAATTGCCGCTGCGAGCGCCGCGCAGCGTGTGGCACGCCGCCGGCCCCACGACGGTGGCCGGGCTGCTCGTCCTGGCCTCGCTGCTGTTCGGCACCTGGCTCGACCAGGATCCCGACGACCTGACCCGCGCGCTGGCGAGCGTGCTCGTCGCCGCGCTGACGGCCGGCGTCGTCTGGTGTGCGGGCTGGTCGCTGGTCACGAAAATCTTCACGCGGCGCAGCCGGTTCTGGTGGCATGTGCGCGTGCTGCTGTTCGGCGTGCTGGCCATCGAGTTCGCAGGCGCCGCCGCGAACCTGCTGGCGTTTTCGCTGTCGTGGCCGGCCATCAGCGACTTCGGCTTCGTCTACACCTACGCGATCGCCGCTGCGATGCTGTACTTCCACGTGCTCGCGCTCGAGCCGCGCCGGCCGCAGCGCATGCGCGCGATGGCGGTCGGCATGTTCATCGCCGGGACCTCGCTGAGCCTGTGGTTCAACCACCAGAACCGAGACCAGTTCGGCGAGGAGCTGTACATGACGCACCTGTTCCCGCCCGCGCTGCGGGTGGCGCCGGCCGTCGACACGGCGACCTTCGTCAAGGGCCTCGCGCCGCTGAAAGCCACGCTGGACGACAAGGCGAAGAAGCGCGATTCGGGCGGCGGCGACGAGGCAATGGTCGATGAAGAATGAGCGCACCATCGTCGTCACCGGCGCCGGCCGCGGCATCGGCGCCGCGACCGCCCGGCTGTGCGCGCAGCGCGGCGACGCCGTGGTGGTGAACTACGCGCGCGACGCCGCATCGGCCGAAGCCCTCGCCGCACGGCTGCGCGACGGCGGCGCGCAGGCGCTGGCGCTGCAGGCCGACGTGTCGGACGAAGCGCAGGTGCTCGCGATGTTCCACCGCATCCATGCCGAGCTGCCGCCGATCGCCGGCCTCGTCAACAACGCCGGCATCGTCGACGTCGCGGCGCGTGTCGATGAAATGGGCCTGCAGCGGCTGCACCGCATGTTCGCGGTCAACGTGGTCGGCAGCTTTCTGTGCGCGCGCGAGGCGGTCAAGCGCATGTCCACGCGGCATGGCGGGCACGGGGGTGCGATCGTCAACCTGTCGTCGGTGGCGGCCAAGCTCGGCTCGCCGGGGCTGTACGTCGACTATGCGGCAAGCAAGGGCGCGATCGACACCTTCACCGTCGGCCTGGCGCGCGAGGTCGCCGCCGAAGGAATTCGGGTTAACGCGGTGCGCCCCGGCATCATCGACACCGAGATCCACGCGAGCGGCGGCCACGCCGAGCGCGCCCGCGAGCTCGGCGCGCAGCAGCCGATGCAGCGCCCCGGCACGGCCGACGAAGTGGCGCAGGCGATCGTCTGGCTGCTGTCGGACGAAGCGAGCTACACCACCGGCGCGTTACTGGACGTGGCGGGCGGACGCTGAACGGACCGCGCGCGATGGCCGAAGACCGCCCCCAGACCGTCGCCGAAGAGATCGTCAACAGCCTGAGCCACGGCCTCGGTTTTCTGCTCGCCGTCGCGTCGCTGCCGATCCTCGTGAGCGTCGCGGCCGAACGCGGCAGCGCGGCGAGCGTCGTCGGCGCCTGCGCGTTCTCGGTCACCGCGATGCTGCTGTACTTCTCGTCGGCGATGTACCACGCGCTGCCGGACGGCCGCGCCAAGCAGGTCTTCAACACGCTGGACCACTCGGCGATCTATCTGTTCATCGCCGGCAGCTACACGCCGTTCGCGCTCGGCGCGTTGCGCGGCCCTTGGGGCTGGACGCTGTTCGGCCTGGTGTGGGGTCTGGCGGCGCTCGGCGTCGTGCTGAAGGGTTTGCGGATGCTGCGTCACCCCGGCTGGTCGACCGGCCTGTATGTGGCGATGGGCTGGCTCGTGCTGCTCGCGGCCGTGCCGCTGGTGCAGCAGATGGCGTTCAACGGCCTCGTGCTGCTGGTCGCCGGCGGGCTCGCCTACACCGCCGGCGCGGTGGTGTTCCTGTTCGATTCGCGCTTTCGCTACGCGCATTTCGTCTGGCATCTGTTCGTGCTGGGCGGCAGCACCTGCCACTTCTTCGCCGCGCTGTGGCACGCCGGATGAATGGGACCCCCCTACGCGCTTCGCGCGCCCCCCGAGGGGGCAACACCAGCGGACCGGCGGAGCCGGATCCGCGGTGTTCGCTTGGGGCGGCTGGCGGCTGAGAGGCTGAGTCGGCGCGCTAGCGCCGCTCGACCACCAGTGGAACGAGCTTCAGCGCATCGCGGACCCGCTCGGCGGCGGAGACCGCCTCGTCGCGGCTCGCGTAGGGGCCGGCTTGCAGGCGGAACGCCGACGGGTCGCTGAACACGGCCAGCAGCGGCGCGAGCCAGTCGAGCTCGGCCGAGACGCGCCGATGAAAACCGTCGGCGCCTTCGCGCAGGCGGAACGCGCCGAGCTGCACCCAGAAGCCGGGCGCGGGCTCGATGTCGGCCACCGGCGTCGGCGGCACTGCCGCGAGTGGCTCGGGAGGCACCGTGGCAACAACGGGCACCGCCTCCGGTGCAGGCGGCGCCTGGGGCGCGGCCACCTCGGTGGCGGCCGGCTCCGCTGCCGGTCCGTCTCGGCGCCAGCTGCCGGCCCGGATCTCGCCGAAGGTGATGCGGGTCACTTCGACCGGCGCGACGCGGCGCAGCAGGTCGAGCTTGTACGCCGCGGCGTAGCTCAGATCGATGATGCGCTCGGGATGGAATGGCCCGCGGTCGTTGATGCGCACGATCACTTCGCGATCGTTGGCCGGGTTGCGCACACGCACGTAGCTCGGGATCGGCAGCGTCGTATGGGCCGCCGTCATCGCGTACATGTCGTAGATCTCGCCGTTGGACGTGCGCCGGCCGTGGAACTTCTTGCCGTACCACGACGCAAGGCCGCGCTCGGCGTACGGTGGGTCGCCGGCCAGCGGCACGTAGTCGCGCCCGCGCAGCGAATACGGCTTGTTCGGGCCGCCGGATCGAACCGTTTCGACGCGAGGCTGCGCGTCGGGAACGAGCGCGAGGTCGGACGGCGGATTCGCTTCTGGTCCGTCGCGCTCACCGCTCGGCGCCGGGCCGGCACGTGGCGTGACGGTGCCTGGCGGGGACTTCGGAGCAGAGCCGCAGCCGGCTAGCGCGGCGAGGGTCAGCCAGACCAGGGCCTGCGACAGCGGGACGGGCCAACGTGGCGCGAAGGGCATGGAGCGCAATGCTAACGGTTCGGTGCCAAGCGTCCTGCGACCTGGATGTGGCGCGCCCGGCTGGGATCGAACCAGCAACCCCTGCCTTCGGAGGGCAGTACTCTATCCATTGAGCTACGGGCGCACGGCGCGCATTATCGCATCGCCTTCGCATCGGGTTGCGGCGTCAGGTTCCGCTCAGTGGCGGCCCTTTATAATCAGCGGGTTTTGCGTTCCCCGCGCCCATGCGGGCTTGCACCAATACCATGCAGTCGAGGACCCCATGAGCGACGCCCCCCACCACCACGACGACGGCCCACATGAAGGCCCCATCAAGACACCGAAGCAGCTGGTGGTCGCGGTGGCGCTGGCGTTCATCGTGCCGATCATCGCCATCATCCTGCTCGTGACTTACGTCGCCGCGGACAAGCAGGCCGGCGCCGGCAGCGAAGCGCTGAGCGCCGAGGCGGTCGCGCAGCGCATCCGCCCGGTCGGCGCAGTGGAAGTGAAGGACGCATCCGACCCGGCGGCACTGCAAAGCGGGCAGCAGGTGTTCCAGGCCGTTTGCGCCGCCTGCCATGCGACCGGCACCCTCAACGCGCCCAAGCTCGGCGACGCGCCGGCGTGGGCGCCACGCATCGCGCAAGGCTTCCAGACGCTGCTGGCCAGCTCGCTGAAAGGCAAGGGCGCGATGCCCGCGCAGGGCGGCGGAGACTTCACCGACCTCGAGATCGGCCGGGCCGTCGTCTACATGGCCAACCAGTCGGGCGGGAAGTTGCCCGAACCGCAGGTGACGATGCAGCCGCCGGTCGCCGGTGCCCCGCAGGCCGCACCGCAGCCGGCCGCCGAGGTCCCGGCGACCGCCGCGCCGACGACCAGCGCCGCGATC
>DATKCI010000057.1:0-16807 GCA_035513255.1 Piscinibacter sp.
GGCCCCCCGCGGCCGCGATGAATGTGTGCTTCAGCCGGCGCGTGCGGGAACGCGCCTGAACAGAGCTTGGCGGGCTACCTCTGCAGGCCAAGAGCCGAATGCCTGATGAGCTCTATCGGGCGGTGAAGACCGAGAGGGTGCCCTCGAAGGACCATGCCGGCTTCGACGTTCAGACCATCACGGCAGGCGCCGTAGGGGAGGAACAGTTTCAATTCCGCCAGTTCTTCAAGGGTGATGTCCCCAATGCCAGCGACGGCGCACAGCTGAGCCTGTCGCGCGACAACTGCGCACTGGCCATTGTTGATGGTCAGCACCGCGCCATGGCGCTTCTCGCACTCTACCGAAACCTTACCGGAGGCTGGAGCGATGCCAAGCGCAGCCCATACGAGCGGTACTACAAGGTTTGGCCGGACAAAGAGATTCGGTCTTACAACCTGGACGAACTGCAGATGCCGATCATCATTTGCACGTTCCCTCAACTGGATGGTTCTGCCACGAAAGACCTTGACGTTGTTC
Organism: Piscinibacter sp.; assembly: GCA_035513255.1. Taxonomy (GTDB): domain Bacteria; phylum Pseudomonadota; class Gammaproteobacteria; order Burkholderiales; family Burkholderiaceae_C; genus Albitalea. The sequence continues at coordinate 517 of DATKCI010000057.1, forward strand.
GTGCTGCGCGCCGCGTGTTCCTGACGCTCAACAAGACCGCGAAGAAGGTATCGGAGTCACGCAATCGACTGCTCAACGATCAGGACATTGTTGCGGAATGTCTGCGGGACACGTTGTCATTCGTGAAGCAACTCGACATCAAGGACGACACTGGTCTGCGAATTTGGAACATCGAACTCGACCAAGAAGGTGACCGAGTGAAGGTTGGTAGCGACGTGGCGTTCAGTGGAGTCAGCCACCTGTACCACTTGACCGAGCACATTCTCATGAGCAGCGAGCCTGCACGAGGCATCGAGGCGAAGGGGAAAATCGGTGCCCCACGCAAGAGGCTTGACATGGCGTTCCAGCGCCTCGGTCTCAAGGACACCGGTTTGCATCGACCGCGAAGCGCCAGCAGCTGGGGCTTCGGCGAGCCGCATAGCAGCCCGCGCGGCAAGTCTATGGAGGCCCTCTGGTACCACACCAGGAATGAGCTCTTGGTTGGAAGCAACTCCACCAGTTTGTCGAGCCTCTACAAGTTGTGGGCGGAACGGCCTGGGTGAACGCTGGTACTCGCTCATGGCGACGATGGCCGCAAGGCTGCGGCCTGCACGACAGCAGGCCACAGGGCCCCGCGAAGCACCATGACCACGTCCACCAGCGGCCGATGCACGATGTCGCTCTTCTTCAGCAACGAGGCAAACGCCCAATTCGGCATCGGAATCCGTCATCTTTGCCTGGCCGATGTAGCAATGGCGCGGTCTGCAAACTCCGCGGCCTGTACTCTGGCATGACACCGGCATCCGGCGCGTGCACGCGGCACATCGCTTGCCCTATGGAGCGACACCGTGCGCCGCACGGCCCCACATGCAAGGACTACACATGGGCACCAGGAACAGCACACAACAGGTCAAGAAGCGCGACGACAGCGTCGACGCCGTCACTCTGCTCATCACGGATCACAAGGAAGTCAAACAGCGGTTCAAGTCGTACGACGCCCTGGTTGACGCCGACGCCGGCACCGAGGAGAAGGAGGCGCTTGCCGAGGAGAAGGAAGAGGAAGAGGAGCTCTTCCCGAAGGTCAAGCGCTCGAAGCTGGATCTGCAGGCTCTAGGCGAAGAGATGTCGGCCAGGAAGCAGCAGCTCATGGCCGACGTTGGCGTCGAGCAAGACGCCTGACCCGCAGCTACACGCCCCCAGCGCGCGTCAATCCAATGCAAACCATGAACAGTACAACCCTCTCCCCTTTCGTCGGCGCGCCCACGTGGCGCTTGCTTGGCGTCGAGCCCGTCCGCGCGATCATGGAATACGCCGGCATGCGGTTCATGAACAAGAAGGCCCTGCCCCGCGGCGACGGACATTCCGTCGTGATCTTCCCCGGCCTGGCCGCAGACCGCCATTCCATCGAGCCGCTCAAGGACTTCTGTGATCAGCTGGGCTATGCCGCCCACGACTGGGGTCGCGGCTTCAACACCGGGCCGCAAGGCGACTTGGACGCATGGCTCGATGACCTCGCAGGGCACGTGCTTGAACTCACCGGAGCCCATGAGGAACCGATCAGCCTGATCGGCTGGAGCCTGGGCGGCATCTACGCCCGCGAGGTCGCGAAGAAGCTCACCGGACGTGTGCGGCAGGTCATCACCATCGGAACGCCGTTCGCCGGCTCCGCCGATCAGACCCATGCCTCTTTCGTCTACCGCCTGCTCAGCGGGCAGGAGCCAAGGCTTCCCGCACCGATGATGGCGCGGCTGCGCACCGCGCCCGACGCCCCCACCACGTCGATCTTCAGTCGCACCGACGGCATCGTGGCATGGCAGGCCTGCATTCAGGACGGAGACGCCGATCACACCGAGAACATCGAAGTGGACGGCAGTCACTGTGGTCTGGGCTGGAACTCGGAGGTGCTGTCCATCGTCGCGGACAGGCTGCGACAACCCATGGGCGCCTGGCAACGCCATGGCCGAGCGAGTTCCTTGGAACGAGCGATGCTTCCCACCGAAGGAGACGCGAAATGGCCAATCCTTGGCTGAAGAAAAATCCGTTCATGAGCATGTGGCTGAGCGGTTTCAACTCCGCAGCCGGCTCGATGCGCGGGCATGCCGTGAGCCAGGCGAAGCGCCAGACCGCGAGCGCGATGACGACGGCCACGAAAGACATCTTCGGAGCCTGGACGGCCGGCCTCACGCCGCCGGCGCCGGCAAAGAAAAGGCGCAAGCGGCGCTAGCGCCGCCGTGAATGGCAGGCGTGCCGATTGCTCTGACCCGCCTGTCCCGGCACGGTGCCGGTAGAAGTACGAGGTGAGCATGAAGAAGTCAGAGCCCAAGACTGCTGGCGCGGCCAGCGGGAACGAGGCCAAGTCGGCCAAGAAGTCGGTGGCGGCAAAGGCCGTCTCTCGCAACACCGCAAGCGGGCCGTCTCATTCCGCCGCCGGTCCAGCCGGGGACCTGCCTTCGGCGAAGTCTTCCGGCGTCCAGGCGCTGTCTGCAGCCATTCCCTTCAACGAGAACAAGCTGCTCGAGATCGGCCGCGAGCATGCGATGGCTCCGCCCGAAGGGCAGACCGCCGAGCCGGCATCGCCGATCGTCACGGGCAGCACGCTCAGCGAGGCCAATTCATCTGACAAGGTGGGCGCCGGCCAACCGCCCATCGGCGTGAACGCGACGATCCAATCGCTGGACCGGGTGCGCACCGATGCGAGCGGCCGGGTGCTCACGACGAACCAGGGCGTGGCGGTTGGCGACAACCAGAACTCGCTGAAGGCCGGCCTGCGCGGACCGACCTTGCTCGAACATCCCTTGCCATCGGTGCCTCCGAGGCCCTGCTGAGCAAGGCAGGCATTCCACCGCCGAGCGACCGTGACACGGGACTGGCCGTGACCCATGGCGCCGACGCGTCGGCTGCGGCGCGTTGGTTCATCGAGGCGGTGGGAATGCACCGGCACACGGCCCGGGACAGCGATCCGCCCAGGGTGTGACAGGCGGAGCACCGTGAGGCACGTGTGCTGACCAGGGCGGCTTGGATACACGGCCCAGTCGTGAGGTAAAGCCGGCGTCTGCGATGCCTCCGCCGGCATGCGGAGCAAGTTGCCTCTGCATTGGTCGATAGGAATAGATTGAGCCGATGGCCCCCGCGAGTCGGCGGCTTGCCACGGCTCGCCCCTCGGACATCCAGCCCGCCATGCTCCCCCGACTCCTTCCAACCATCGCGATACGCCTCTGCACGCTCGCAGCGCCGCCACCGGGCAGGCCCGGATCGAGGGGGTGCCTGCCGGGAGCTACCGCTTGCGCGTGTGGCACCCGCGCCTCGCGGCCGGTGAGCCCACGCCGGTGCCGCTCAGCGTCGGCATGGACGGGGTCGATCAGCGCGTCAAGCTCAACCTGGCGGGGCCCCTCAAGTGAACCGCGGGCGCTGGTGGCAGCGATCGATCGGCGTGCGGATCATCGTGCTGTTCCTCGGCATGCTGCTGGCCGTGCAGGTGGCCAGTTTCGCGGCGTTGCGCGCCAGCTTGTCGGAGCACGCGCACCGGGTGCTGCCGGCCAAGCTGCACGAAGGCGAACGGCTGCTGCAGCAGCCTGCTGGACCGCAAGGCGCAGGCGCTGGTCGACGGCGCGCGCCTGCTCGCCGCCGACTACGGCTTTCGCTCGGCGCTGAGCTCCGACGACGCCGACACCATCGAGTCGGTCCTGGCAAATCACGGCGCTCGCATCGGCGCCACCAAAGCGGCGCTGCTGGCCACCGACTTCCAGCTTCGCTCGACCACGACGGCCCAGCCTCGCGATCTCGTTCCGGTGGCGGCGCGCCTGGCTGCGCAGGCGGCCGTCTCGGGCCAGGCCAGTGCCATCGCGCTGCTGGCGGGGCGCCCCCACCAGGCCGTGCTCGTGCCGGTGAAGGCGCCGGTCGTCATCGGCTGGGTGCTGATGGCCTTTCCGCTCGAAGCCCAACTGGCCGCCGACATGCACAGCCTGTCGGGACTGAACCTGACCCTGATGTCGCGTGCCGCACCCGGCGGTCGCGCAACGCATCGAGCAGGCCTTTGACGCCCCGCTGGCGCTGGAAGGGCACCATGTGGACATCGGAGCGGGCATCGGCATCGCTTGCTGGCCCCAGCATGCCGAGGATGGCGACGCGCTGCTCAACCGCGCCGAAGTGGCCATGTACGCGGCCAAGCGCCGCAGCAACGGCCCGTTGATGTACGACCCGTCGATCGACGTGGCCAGCGCGCAGACCTTGACGCTGATGACCGAGCTGCGGCAGGCGGTGGACTGCGGCGAGCTGAGGCTCTACCTGCAACCGAAGCTCGCGCTGGACAGCGGCAGGGTCGTGGGCGCGGAGGCCCTGGTGCGCTGGCAGCATCCTCAGCGCGGGCAGGTGGCCTACCTCACCGGGGATACCTACGCGCGGCGCGGCAAGATGTTTTCGATGCGAGTGCTGGCGAGCTGGGAAGGCGGAAACGCACGCACAACGCCACTGGCCCCGCGTCGCCATCCCGCACTCCGTCGCAGTGCGCCGGCAGCCGTCGCCGGCCTGTTACAAAAAGTCGATCCTCTTCTGTCGATTCGGGCTTCAATGATTCGTCATGGCAATGAGCGACATGCTCTGTGCCCATCCAACGGAGGTCGATATGCGATTCATGGTTCTGATCAAGGCAGACAAGAACAGCGAAGCCGGCAAGATGCCCAGCGAGCAATTGCTCGCCGAGATGGGCCGCTTCAACGAGGAACTGGTGAAGGCCGGTGTGATGCTGGCCGGCGAAGGGCTGCATCCCAGCGCCAAGGGCGCGCGGGTGCGCTTTCGCGGCAAGGAGCGCACCGTCATCGACGGGCCGTTCGCGGAAACGAAGGAGCTGATCGCCGGCTTCTGGCTGTGGCAGGTGAAGTCCAGGGAAGAAGCGATCGAATGGGTCAGGCGCTGCCCCAACCCGATGGAGGGCGAATCGGAGATCGAGATCCGCCAGGTCTTCGAGGCCGAGGACTTCGGCGCGGAGTTCACGCCCGAGCTGCGTGAGCAGGAGGAGCGGTTGCGCGCGCAGATCGAGAGCCAGGCGGGCGCTGCGCCGGCGGGCCAGGTGGTTGCGGTGCCGCCGTCGCGTGGCGCCACGCCCTATCTCGTGATCAAAGGCGCGTCGGACGCGATCGCCTTCTACCAGCGGCAGCTCGGCGCCGAGCTGATCTTCCGGCTCGACGATCCCACGGGCGCCGTCATGCATGCCGAGATGCAGATCGGCCCGGCGCGTTTCATGCTGACCGAGGAGCGGGCGGAGTACGGCGCGCTGAGCCCCAAGACGATCGGCGGCTCGGCGTCGACCGCGGTCGTCTACGTGCCCCAGGTCGACGAGGTGGTCGAGCGGGCCGTCAAGGCCGGGTCGACGGTGACGATGCCGGTTGGTGACCAGTTCTGGGGCGACCGCGCCGGCGAGATCACCGACCCCTTCGGCCACAAGTGGATGGTCGCGACGCACATCGAGGACCCGACGCCGGAAGAGGTGGAGCGCCGGGCGAAGGCGATGTTTGCGGCGCCGGGAAATTCCTAGCCATCCCGCCCACCGCTCACTGCTGTGATCGTGGCCACGCCCACCTGCGGGTTGGCGTGGCCACGAACTCCTGACCGGCAACGATTGTTCTTGCTGGCGCATCTGAGCGTTGCAGCGCAAGGGCTTTTTCCCACGTTGTCCGGCATCTACAGTGAAGCAGTCGACTTCAATGCAAGGGAATCGCCGTGAGTTCCATCCCCATCCATTCGCACGAGCCCGGGCCATTCCGGCACGACGCGGTGCCGCTTCGAGGTGGGCTGCACGGCCGCTGGGGACGTGCCGCCATGGCCTCTTTCTTTGTCGTGGGTGCGGCCATTTCCATGGCGGCCAACGAGCCGAGCTGGAGCCGTGTCGCCGCAGGCAGCGCGTCAGCGCTCGATTGGCTCTACGTCGTTTCCGCGATTGGCGGTGCCGTCTCGGGATTCGTCTTCGCCGTCGGGCGCGCCACGGTTCCGATCGCGCTGGGCTGGATCGCCTTCTGCGTGGTCAAGGCCTTTGCGGTGTATCCGTTCTGGATCGGCGGCGCCGATGCGGCGGACCATGCGACCGGCTTTCTGAGCCACGTGGCCGTTGCGGCCAGCTTGGCGCTCTACATCACGCACACCGAAGCACGCAGCTGAGTTGGCCTCAGCGCCCGCGCCCCCAAGCGGCCACCGCGGATCCGGCTCAGCCGGTCCGCCAGTGGCGCCCCCTCGAGGGGGCGGCCGAAGGCCGCAGGGGGTGGTTCACTTCAGAGCGCCGCGTCCTTCAGCTTCTTCAGCGCGCGCGTCTTGATCTTCACGGTGGCCGGCTTCGCGGCGAACACGCGCTCCTGCTTCGTGAAGGGATCGATGCCGGTGCGCTTCTTCTTGGCCGGAACGTTGATCACGTTGACCTTCAGCAGACCGGGCAGCGTGAACGAACCCAGGCCCTTCTTGTGCACCGACGCGAGGATCGTGGCCTCGAGCGAGGCGATGACGGCCTTCACGGCCTTGATCTCGACGGCGGCCATGTCGGCCAGGTGCGTGATCAGGCTCGTCTTGTTGAAAGCGGACTTGATGGGCTTCACGGGGCCGGCGGCCTTGGGAGCCGTTGCCGCCTTCGCTTGTTTCGTCGCAGGCGCCGAGGCCTTGGTGGCCTTCTTTGCGGGAGCGGCCTTCTTGACCGTCGTCTTCGTCATCGTCTTCTTTGCAGTTGCCATGGGGTCTTTTGTCCTGAAAATTGAAATGCGCACCGCATCTGCGGGCCGCGCATTCTAGTTTCAGTAAGCGAGCGCCATCGCCGCGCACGCCGCGGAGGCGAGCGATGCCGCAGTTCGGACGTGGTTCCACGTCGTCCATTCCTGCAGGTAGACCCGCCAGTAGGCTGCCGCCTCGGAGGACTGCGCATCGAGCGATGCGAGTCGCTGATTCCTCGGGACGTTGAATGCAGCGGTGACGAAGAACGAACCCACCAGGTAGAGAAGGCCGGCGGCCAGCATCCATGTCGAGCGCGTTGCACTCCAAGAAAGCAAGGCCGTCACCACGCAAACGACGGCCAGAAGCGACGTGCCCATGAAAACAGCCAGGAAGCGCGGGTTGACGATGACGACATTGATTCGCTGCATGGCCGCGGCACCTTGCTGCGGCGGCAACTGTCCAAGGGCCTTCATGACGACGTGGAGAAGGCGAAGAACAGCCCGCCGACCGTTCCGGCGCCAACGCAGAGGAGGAGCAAGAGCGCTTGAAGCACAGGCGGGCGACGCGGTGAAAAGCGGGCAGTGTAAGTGCCCTAAGGGGCGGCCGAAAGCCCGGCGACCAGCAAGTCCAGGCTCGCCTCGAACTCGGCCTCCGCCGAGCTTTTCATTGCCGCTCCCGCGATCTCGATCAGATGAGGAAAGCGGTCGGCGGGCAGCGCGCGGAATCGCGCAATCGTCTCTGGCGCCGACTCGGCCGCCTGCACCGCGAGCGGCCCCGCCAGCTCGGCTTGCGCCAGCCCCATGATCAGCGCGGTCACCGCGCGAAAGGCCACCAGCAGCCGCTTTCCCGAACGCCCGCTGCCGGCCAGAGCACGCAACATGGCTTCGCTCCCTTCGAAGACGACAGGCGAGCGACTCCGGCGAGTGAGGATCAGCGGAATGGCATGGGGATGAGCTCGCACGGCACGCCACCATGCGGTGGCGATGTCCCTCACTTCCTGCTGCCACTCCTCGTAGGGTCCCGGCGGCCAGTTCACGCCGGCGATCACGGCTTCCACGACCAGCACGTCGAGTTCTTCGCGCTGCGACACATAGTTGTACAGCGTCATCGCACCGGTGCCGAGCTCGTTGGCAAGTGCGCGCATGGAGAGGCCGGCAAGTCCGTCCCTGTCCACAAACGCAAGCGCGGCAGCCTGGAGTTGCGAGCGCGAAAACTTGGCAGGTCGTCCCATGGGCGCAGTTGGTTGACGTGAAGTGAAGAACGCAAGTATAGTCGTTTACGTACATTGTACTTATTTGCGTTGCGCGAATTTCCCCCCGACACCCGCCACAGCGATCCAAGGACCTGCCCCATGAAGTTGACACCCGGCGACGCCGCCCCGGCTTTCTCGGCACGCACCATCCGGGGCAAGCCCGTGCGCCTTCCGAATGCGCAAGCGCGCTTCGTGCACTTGCAGTTTCGCCGCTTTGCGGGCTGCCCGGTCTGCAACTTCCACCTGCTCACGATGGGCAGACGCCACGCCGAGATCGAGGCCGCGGGCATTCACCAGGTCGTCTTCTTCCACTCGTCGCAGGAGGAAATGCTCAAGTACCAGGCGCAGCTTCCGTTCGATTGCATCGCCGATCTCGAGAAGAAGCACTTCCGTGCCTTCGGCGTCGAGGCCTCCGGCCGGGCGCTGTTGAGCCTTCGCATCCTCTGGAAGGGATTTAGAGGGGTGCTGGCGTCACGACGGCTCTACGACAAGGCGGAGAACGGCATCCTCGGGCTTCCCGCGGACTTCCTCGTGGATGCGCAGGGCCGCGTGGTGGCATGCAAGTACGGCGCGCATGCGGACGACCAGTGGGACGCGGACGACGTGCTGCGGCATGCGGGTCACGTGCCGCTTCATCGGGATTGAACGCACCAAGAAAGAAGAGGCCCGCGCGGGCTACACGGGCCTTGAAGGACGCAAGCCGATTGGATGCCCCGCCGGTCGCTCTCTTCGATCAGCAGGATCGGCCCTGCACCACGGGAGATTCGTTGCGTTCAGCTCAGAACCAGATCTCCACCTGCGCGCCATAGCTGGTGCCGCGGCTGAGCAGGAACTCGCCGTAGAAGTCGCATTCGTTGCCGAGGCGGTACTTGAGGCCCGGGCCGTTCAGGCCGTAGCAGGCGCGCGAGACGTCTTTCTTCGTCGCGCCGGGGCCGGCGCGGAAGTAGCCGCCCCAGTCGACGGCGTGAGCGGTGGTGCTGGCGAAGAGGCCGGCGGCAATGGTCGCCGCTGCAAGGGCCGCTCGGCCAACGCCTGTCCGATGGTTCGTGGTGGTCATCCGTGTCTCCAATGGATTCGTCTGTTGATGTGTGCCGGCAAAGCGGTGCCCGGCACGGGGTGTCCCGTGTGTTGTTGTCTGAGAGGAGATACAGGATTGCGGCCTGCGTCAGCCGCTGTCGTCGGGGCGCCGCGAACGCGCGGCCGGCGAGCCGCGCGCTGCCGCCGTTTCGGTTCTGCTTAAAACCCCTTGCCGATCCACTTGTCGACGTTCGTCGCGTCGACCTGATGCGTGGGCAGGATGATTTCCTTCGGCAGCTTCTCGCCCTTGGCGACCTTGTGCCCGTACTGCACGCCTTCCGGGGCGACGAAGTGGTAGGTGAAGGTGGCCACCATGTCACCGGCCTTGATGGCTTCATAGGCGGCGTTCTCGCCGTCGATGCCGACCACCTTCACGCCGGACAGCCGGTTGGCCGCCTTCAACGCCGCCACGGCGCCCAGGGCCATGTCGTCGTTGTGCGCGTAGACGAGGTCGATCTGCCCGGGCTTGAACCGCTGCAGCATGTCCTCCGTGAAGCGCATGGCGGGCTCACGCACGTAGTTGCAGACCTGGTCGGCCACCACCTTCACGCCCGGGCACTTCGCCGCAAGCGTCTTGCGGAACTCGACATTGCGGTCGACGGTGGCCGAGGCGCCCGCCGTGCCCTGGATCTCGATGACGTTGCCCTTGCCGTTGAGCGTCTTGCAGACGAACTCGCCGGCTGTTCGGCCGATCAGCTTGTTGTCCGCGCCGATGTGCAACGTCACGTCGGTGTTGACCTTGCGGTCGAGCGTGACCACGCGCACCCCCGCATCCATCGCCCGCTTGACGACCGGCGTCAGCGCGTCGGCCGTGACAGGGCTCACGATCAGCGTCTTCACGCCCTGGGCGAGCAGGCTCTCCACGTCGGAAACCTGCTTCGACGCGTTGTTCTCGCCGTTGGTGATCAAAAGCTTCACGTCCGGCAAATTCGCTTCGGCGTATTTGCGGTTGCCCTCGACCATGTTCACCCGCCACGAGCTTTCCATCGTGCCTTGAGAGAAACCGATCTTGATCGGATCGGCGGCGAGTGCGGGCGCCGCGCCCAAGGCAACGAGCGTTGCCGCAGATGACGCCAAGAGTTTCAGTCGTTCCTTCATCGTTTCCTCCTCAGGTGGGTGGGACGTTCCCGAAAACCCACGCCTCTATGGCGTGGAACCGTGACGCCGGCGGCGGTGGATCGCGAACAGCGCCGCCGCGACGATGACGGCGCCCTTGACGATCTGCTGCGTGAACGGCGAGACGCCGGCGAGATTGAGCAGGTTGGCGAGCACCGCGAAGATCGCCGCACCCAGCACGGTGCCGATCACGCCGCCCTCGCCGCCGAACAGGCTGGTGCCGCCGATGACCGTCGCGGCAATGGCCTCGAGCTCCAGCCCGATGCCGGCCACCGGCTCGCCGACCGTCAGCCGCGAGATGAAGATCAACGCGGTGAGCGCGGACAGGAACCCGCTGATCGTGTACACGCCGAACAGTGTCAGCGGCACGTTGATGCCGGCCAGCCGCGCCGCCTCGGGGTTGCTGCCCACCGCGTAGACGTTGCGCCCGAAAGCCGTGTACCGCAGCACGACATACGCCGCCGCCGCCACCACCGCGAAGATCCAGACCGCCACCGGCAGGCCCAGCAGATCGCCCTGGCCCAGCCACGCGAAGCCCGCCGACGCGTCGGGGAAGCGGATCGGGTGGCCGCCGGAGATGGCCATCGCGAAACCGCGGCCCATCACCATCATGCCGAGCGTCATGATGAACGGCGGCAGGCTCCCGAGCGTGATGCCCAACCCGTTCAAGCCGCCGAGCACCACGCCGATGCCGAGCGCGGCGAGCACGACCAGCGGCACGGGCACGCCGCCGTCGAGCATCAGCGCCGAGACGACCGCGACCACGGCGACGATCGAGCCCACCGACAGGTCGATGCCGGCGGTGAGGATCACGAAGGTCATGCCGATCGCCACGATGCCGAACAGCGCCACTTGCCGCAGCACGTTGACGATGTTGAACGGGTTGAGAAAGGCCTCCGACACCAGCGCGGCCACGACGCACAGGGCCACCAGCACCCACACCAGTCCGGAGGCGCGCAACAGCCGCGCCAGGTTCGCGCGGCGCAGCAGCGCGGGTAGTTGCGCGGGCAGTTGCGCCGGGCCGTTCTCCTTCACCGAATCGACGCTTCCTTCGCCGTTTGGCATCTACCCCTCCGGCCATCGCCTGGGTTGAACTATCTTATAATATGATTAATCGATCGGCGGGGTCAAGCGGGCAAGCCCATCGGGCGAAGTTTTTTGATGCGTCGGCGGAGAAGACAGCGGCACGCAGCACGCCGCGTTGTCGATCTCGATCGGTGCGTCCTGCTCGACCGACAATGCAGGCGACGAACCCGACCGAGGATCCCCGTGAAACTGAAGATGGCCGAAAACTCGCTGTTCGCGATCCTGCTGCGCTCGCGCTGGTGGGTCAGCGGCGCGATTGCGGTGGTGTTGACGCTGATCGCGCAAGCACTGCTGCCCAAGGACTACGCGATCCTGGGTGCGTTCTCGGCCTTGCCGTTCATCGCCATCGCAGGTGTCGCCGCATGGAGGCAGATGCGCCTACCGAGCCCGGCGCGCGTGGCCGATGTCGTTCAGGCGGTGAGCGCGATGCCGTGGGCGAAGTTCGCCGATGTCGTCGAAGCGGGCTACCGCCGGCAAGGCCACGCCGTCACCCGGCTGCCCGGTCCTGCGGCGGACTTCGAACTGGTCAAGGACGGGCGCACGACGCTCGTCAGCGGCAAACGCTGGAAGGCGGCGCGTGTCGGCGTGGAGCCGTTGCGCGGTTTGCAGGCCGCGCGAGAGGCACGCGACGCGCACGCGGCGGCCTATATCGCCATCGGCGAACTGAGCGACGGCGCACGGACTTTCGTGCGCGAGAACGGCATCCAGGTGCTGCAGGGCGATGAGCTCGCAATGCTGCTGCGCGACGCCGCAAAGGGCCGCAACGCGTAGGACTTCGTCCGGCGGGACGAGAAAAACTCAGCTCTTGCCGGACTTCTCCGCCTCGGCCAGTTCCTTGCACGACGGCGCGCAGACGAACTGCGTGCGGCCGAGCAGCTTCTTGCCTTTCAGCGAGGCGCGGGGGCGGTGTTTGCCGCACAGGAAACACGACATCGTGGCGGTCGTGAAAGCCCCGGCCGAACCGAACGGGGAACCGGCGGGCTTGGAGCGATAGCGCAAGCCGTCGGAATCGATGCTTGTCTTGATTTCGTCTTTGGCCATGGTCACAGGGGCTCCCGATAAACAGCATTCATGAGGATGGGGGCACAGGCGTTTGGTTTCCAGGCCCTCGGGAACGCCAGACCCTGTATTGTCCGCGATCTCGCTGACGGGAGCGCGGCAGGGGCAAATCAAGCCCACGGCGGGCGCGGAATCACTGTTCAGGGCACCAGGCTGGGGCGCGGCAGGCCGATTCGCCCCGCGTCGGGCGGCGAGCGCCGCCCGCGCTCCCAGGCCTGCTGCAGCGCCGGCACGCTGCGCCGCGGGTCGTCGCCGAGGGCGCGTACCGCACAAACGCCGGCCGCGCCGCTGCGGGCGCAGTCTTCCACCTGCGCCGCCGACAGGATGCCGCCGATCGCCACGACCGGCGCGCCGGCCATCGCGCACCACCAGCTCAGGTTGTGCAGGCCCTGCGGCCGCCAGGGCATCGCCTTGGTCAGCGTGGGCCACACCGGCCCGCAGGCGACGTAGCGCGGCGCGAGGCTGCGCGCGCGGCACAGCTCCCACAGGCTGTGCGAGCTGATGCCGAGGGCCAGGCCGCTGGCCGCGAGCCCCCGGCGCTCGTCATCGCTCATCGCGAGCAGGTCTTCCTGGCCGAGGTGCACCCCGGGCGCGCCCAGTTCCAGCGCCAGCCGCCAGTGGTCGTTGACGAAGAGCTGCGCCCCGGCCGCCGCGCGGCAGGCCTCGACGCTGCGGCGCACCGCGTCGCGCAACGCGACGCGCCAGGCGGCATCGGCATCCGGGGGTGTTTTCACGCGCAACTGCACGGTGCGCACGCCCGCCGCGAGCACCGCATTGACACGGTCGGCGCTCTCGACGATCGCGTAGAGCTCAAGCGGCGGCGCCGCCGACGCCGGCCGCCCGGCAAAACAAGGTTCCGGGCCCCATGAGAGCTGCGGCAGCAGCGACGCGTCGCCGGCGAACCCGTTCCCCGCATGCACCGGGCCGGCCCCCTCCCCTGCGGCATACCCGGCACGCAGCGCATGGCCGGTGGCCATCTTCGCGAGCACGAGCGCGTCGGCCGCGACGAAGCCGAGCGCCAGCGCCGCCGCCGCGCTGCTCGCGAAGGTGCAGCCGGTGCCGTGGTTGTGTGCCGTGGCGACACGCGGCGAGGCGAGCCAGCCTCGGGCGTGTTCGGTGGCTATCCAGTCGAGCGCGCGGCCGCCGTCGCCGGCGCTGTCGCCGCCGGTGATGCACACGGCCTTCGCGCCCTGAGTGCGCAGCGCCTGCGCGAGCGCCGGTTGGGAGGCCACCGAATCGTCGGATGCGCCCAGCAGCTCGCCCGCTTCGCGCCGGTTCGGCGTCAGCAGCGTGGCCCGCGGCAGCAGGCGGTCGCGGTAGGCGCGCAGCGCGGCGTCGTCGGCGAACGATGCGCCGGTGCTGGCGCCGAGCACCGGATCGACGACCAGCGCGACCGGCGCGCGTTCGCGCAGGCGGTCGATCCAGCGCGCCACGAGCTCGATCTGCGCGGCGTCGCCGAGCAGGCCGGTCTTGATCGCGGCGGGCGGCATGTCGCTTTCGAGTGCGGCGAGCTGTGCTTCCAGCAGTTCCACGCCCACCGCCTGCACTCGCGCGACGGATTGCGAGTTCTGCGCCGTGACCGCTGCGACCACCGGGCACAGGTGCACGCCGAACGCGTCGGCCGCGCGCTGGTCCGCGGCGAGCCCGGCGCCGCCGCCGCTGTCGGTGCCGGCGATGCTCCAGACGATGGGGCGGGTCATCCAGCGCCGCCGATCAGGAACGGATCGCCGCCGACCGGCGTGCTGGCGACCGCGAAGTCCTGCTTGGCCATCACGCCGGCGCGCCACGCGGTGCGGCCCGCCTCGACGGCCAGGCGAAAGGCCTGCGCCATCTCGACCGGTTCGCGCGCCTGCGCCACGGCGGAGTTCAGCAGCACCGCATCGAATCCGAGTTCCATCGCCTGCGCGGCGTGTGACGGCGCGCCGATGCCGGCATCGACGATCAGCACCGTATCGGGCAGCCGCTCGCGCAGCGTGCGAAGCGCGAAGGGGTTCAGCAGGCCCTGCCCCGAGCCGATCGGTGCGCCCCACGGCATCAGCAGCGGGCAGCCGGCGTCGAGCAGGCGGCGGCAGGTGACGAGGTCGTCGGTGCAATACGGGAACACGGTGAAGCCGTCGCGCGCGAGCTGCGCGGCGGCGCTGACGAGCTCGAACGAATCAGGCTGCAGCGTGTGTTCGTCGCCGATCACTTCGAGCTTGATCCACGGCGTGTCGTACAGCTCACGCGCCATGTGGGCGAGCTGCACCGCTTCGCGCGCGGTCCGGCAGCCGGCGGTGTTCGGCAGCAGCCGCGCGCCGTGCTCGTGCAGGCAGCGCCGGATCATCGCGACGAAGCCGTTGTCGCCGGCCGCGGACAACGTGCGCTTGAGTCCGACAGTCACGACCTGGGTCTGCGAGGCGGCGATTGCGTCGCCCAGGACCTGCGGCGACGGGTAGCCGGCGGTGCCGAGCAGGAAGCGGCTGCGCAGCGGGGTGTCGCCGACGTGCCAGGGATCTTGGACTTCGAGAGGAATATTCATCGTTGTCGATTCCGGACTGTGTTGTCCCCTCTCCCCCTGGGAGAGGGTTAGGGTGAGGGCGCGGCGGTCGCTAACAGACGGCGCTGTTCGTGGCGCAGCGCCCTCACCCCTGCCCTCTCCCAGGGGGAGAGGGGACCAAGGCTGTGCAACGTCTTGTCACGTACTCACCCGGCGGATGCGGCCAAGGGGCTTCATCCGCACCGAAACTCGGGGGCTGAAAGACACTGATCATCACGTGTCGGAGGCCTCTTGCACCCTGTTGTCCTGAAGGGCGTGGCCCGGACCTATCGGCTCGATGCGGTCGACGTGCCGGCGCTCGTCGACATCGACCTGATCATCCTGCCCGATCGTTTCACCGTCATCTCGGGCCCGTCGGGCAGCGGGAAAACGACACTGCTCAACCTGATCGGCTGCATCGACCGGCCCGACAGCGGCACGATCATGGTCGGCGGCAAGCCGGTGCAGACGATGTCGGATGACGCACTGTCGGACTTTCGCTCGCGCAAGCTCGGCTTCGTGTTCCAGAACTTCAACCTGCTGCCGGTGCTGACCGCGTTCGAGAACGTCGAATACCCGCTGCTGCTCGCGCGTGCGCCGAAGACCGCCCGCCAGGCGCGCGTGAAGGCGCTGCTCGGCGCGGTCGGCCTCGAGGACTTCGCGCACCACCGGCCCGGGCAGCTCTCCGGCGGCCAGCGCCAGCGCGTCGCGATCGCCCGCGCGCTCGCCAGAAAGCCGCAGCTCGTGTTGGCCGACGAGCCGACGGCCAACCTCGACAGCAAGACCGGCGCCGACATCATCCAGCTGATGCGGCAGATGCAGCAACGGCACCGCGTGTCCTTCGTGTTCTCGTCGCATGATCCGAAGGTGCTGGAAGCGGCCGACGACGCGGTGCACATCCACGATGGCCGCATCGTGTCGGTCGAGCGGCGCGGCTCGCCGCGGGAGGTGCGGCCGTGAGTGCCGGCCGGTCGCCCTCGAGGCGCTCGTTTCCCGCCGTCGGGGCCATGGCCGCGGCGTCGACGAAGACCCTGCTGCTCGCGCTGCGAAACCTGTTGCGCAACCGGCGCCGTTCGCTGATGACCCTGTTCGCGATGGTGATCGGCCTCGTTGCGGTGCTGCTGTTCGGCGGCTACATCCGCGACATCAACTACGCGCTGCAGTCCGATTTCGTCCGCCTCACCGGCCACCTGCAGGTCCAGCGCAAGGACTACTTCCTGTACGGCAGCGGCAACCCGGCGGCCTACGGCATCCGCGACTACGAGCGCATCATCGCGACGGTGAAGCAGGACCCGGTGCTCGCACCGATGCTGAACGTCGCGACACCGACTTTGCAGTTCGGCGGCATCGCCGGCAACTTCTCCGCCGGCGTCTCGCGCACGATCTACGCAAGCGGCGCGATCGCCGAAGACCAGAACCGGATGCGGCAGTGGAACGCCTATGGGCTGCGCTTGCTGTCCAAGCACCTGACGCTCGCCGGCACGCCGCCCGACAGCGCCGTCATTGGCACCGGCGTGGCG
>DATKCI010000058.1:0-3578 GCA_035513255.1 Piscinibacter sp.
TGTGGCGCGCAGGGGGCCGTCGACATCGTCACCTCGGCGCCTTCAGTTGATCTTCGCCCCGCTGGCGTGGACCACCTTGCCCCAGCGGGCCACCTCGGCGCGCACAAAACTGCCGAAGGCATCGGCCGAACTCCAGTGCGGGCTCGAGCCCTGCCCGCTGACCTGCGCGACGATGTCGGGCGACGCCAGGGCCTTCTTTACCGCGGCGTTGAGCTTGTCGATCACCGGCTTGGGCGTTCCGGCCGGCGCCATCAGGCCGTTCCAGCCGATGACCTCGAACCCCGGCACGCCGGCCTCGGCCACGGTGGGCAGTTCGGGCGCGGCCGGCGAGCGTGCCGCGCTGGTCACCGCCAGGCCCTTGAGCTTGCCGCTGCGCACGTGCTGCATCGCGGAGATCATGTAGTCGAACGCGACCTGCGCGTGGCCCCCGATGACGTCCCCCAACGCCGGCGCGCTGCCCTTGTACGGCACGTGGGTCATCTTGATGCCGGCCATCATGTCGAACAACTCCGGCGCCAGGTGTGTCGACGACCCGTTGCCTGCCGATGCGAAGTTGAGCTCGCCCGGCTTGGCCTTGGCCAAGGCGATCAGCTCGGCCAGATTGATGACCGGCAGCGACGGCGTCACCGCCACCACCATCGGGCTGCTGATCAGCTGCGAGACTGGCGCGAAGTCCTTCACCAGGTCGTAGCCGAGCTTGGGGTAGAGGGACGGATTGATCGTGTGCCCGGTGGTCACGAGCAGCAGCGTGTAGCCGTCGGGAGCGGCCTGGGACGCCGCTTCGGCCCCGAGATTGCCGCCGGCGCCGCCCTTGTTGTCGACGATGACCGGCTGGCCGAGCTGCTCGGACAGCTTGTTGCCGATCAGCCGCGCGACGATGTCCGTCGGGCCGCCCGGCGCGTACGGCACGACGATGTGGATCGGCTTGTCCGGGTAGCCCTGTGCACGCGCCGGCCCGGCAAACGCCAGCGCGGTGGCGGCAACAAGGGCGGCATGGACCGCTCGGCGGTGGATCGACGTCATGGTTGTCTCCGTGGGTGGGCCCATGTCGGGCACAGGCGCCTTGTGGTTGGTGACCTGATCCTAGGAACCGATGCATACTGCGTCCAATACCGTCTGGATACCGACATATACACAGGAGATATAGGTGGAACTTCGACTGCTGCGCCAATTTGTCGCCGTGGCGGAGGCCGGGAGCTTTCGTCTGGCGGCCGAACGGCTTTTCATGGCACAACCGCCGCTGTCGGTTGCCATCCAACGTCTGGAGCGGGAAATTGGCGTCAAGCTGTTCGAACGCGGCGCACGCGGTGTGCGCCTGACGGCGCCGGGTGCGCTGGCCCTCGACGCGGCGCGCAAGTGTCTGCGCGACGCCGAAGACGTGGTGTCCAGCGCCCGCGCGGCAGACCAGGGCGAGGCGGGGCACCTGCGCGTGGCCTTCATCGGCTCGGTCACGTTCGGCCTGATGCCCCGTATCGTCCAGGCCTTCAGAAGCCGCTATCCGAACGTGCGGCTGGAACTGCGCGAGGCCACCAATCGCGAGGCACTCGTTGCCGTGCAAGGCGGCACGATGGATCTCGGCTTCGTGCGCGTGCCGGCGCTATGCCCGCCCGGCGTGGCCTTGCAGACGATCCAGCAGGACGTCTTCTGCGCCGCCCTGCCGGCGGCCCACCCACTAACCCGTCGGCGCACATTGCGCCTGGCGGACCTGCGCGATCAGCCGCTGATCGGCTACCTGCCTTCGCAGCCCGGCGGTGGCCTGCACGCTGCGGTGACGCACCTCTTCATGCGCGCCGGCATCTCACCGACCGTGACGCAGGAGGCCGTGCAGGTGCACACCGTCATCGGGCTGGTGGACAGCGGCCTCGGCATGGCGCTGGTGCCGTCGGTGAACGCGCGGCGCGGCTCCGCGGGCGTTGCCTTCCGGCCGCTACGGGATCTGCCCGCCGATGCCTCGATCGGCATAGCCTTGGCTCACGTCACGGCAGGCGAATCCACGGTCGCCCGGCGATTTCGCGAAGTCGTCTCCGCCGCAGTCGGCACGCGGCCTTCCTGATCTGATGGATATGGTCGGACTGCAGCGCAATCGCGCGCGACGCGGCCGCAGGCATCAAAGGTGCAGCCGCCGGTAGGCGGCGTCGTGTCGAGAGCGGATCTGAAGGCGGACGATCTGACATGGGTGAAGCCGTCGCGCACGCTCTGATCGCAGTGCTACCCTTCAACGGAGGTTCCCATGAGTTGGCGAGGTCTTTACAAATCCCTATTGCGATTTGTGGCGGCCGTTGGATCGCTATCCGGAATAGTAGGCCTTGCGATCGCTCTAGTGCCGCACATGCGGCACCCCTCATTCGAACGTCGCCACCCCGAAGACCTCTAACCTTCGGTCGAGCTTTGCCACAACATGCAGGACCCGCAAGGGTCAGGTGCTATCCAGTGTACGGACCATCTGGACGAAGGCGCCGGCAGCAGGAGCGACTTTCGCCCCGGGAGGGAAGACAGCATGTACGACGCCACTTGGCAGCGACCATTCCGGCAGGAGGCGCACCAAGGAACCGCTGTGAACCTCGTTCGCTACATGTAGCAGGCTTCCCACGGACAGCCCAGCGCCGTTGACCAAGAGCGAACGCAGCGCGACCGCGGAATCGGTGCGGAGGTGAGCATTCATCCGTACGGTCACCGTCTTCGCGCCTTTGGTGAAGGCCCAGGTGAGTGGTGATGGCAACAGGGTGAGGGCGATCCAGCGGTGATGGGCAAGATCCTTCGGCGTCTTCGGCCGGCCATAACGCGCCAGGTAGGTCGGCGACGCAAGCACCCCTTGAGCAAAGTCGGCGAGCTTGGTCATCTTCGAGGTCGACTCGCGCATCCACCCGACGCGGATTGCCACGTCGATCCCCTCAGCGACCAGGTCCTGCACCTTGTCGCTGACGATCAGCTCGACGCGCACGTCCGGGTGGCGGTTGGCGAATGCAGAAACCACCGGGGACAGCACCTGTGCGGCATGTTCGACCGGGGCCGCGATGCGCAGTCGACCGCGCAGCTTGTCGCTGCGTGAGCCGGCCTTTTCCAGGGCTTCTTGCATGCCGCACAGGAGAGGCGCGCACTCGTCGAACAGGCGTTGCCCGGCATCCGTCAGCGCGACGCGGCGTGTCGTCCGGTTGAACAACGACGCCCCGAGCGCGGTTTCCATCCGCCGGATCTGAAGACTTACCTGTGGGCGCGCCATGCTTAGTCGCTCCGCAGCTGCCGTGAAGCTGCCGAACTGCGCGACGGCGACGAAGGTTCGCAGCAGATTGAGGTCGTCCAGGGCTTGGCTCACGATTGGTAATTCTCCATTACCAGAGATTTTCCACTTGTCTGCTTTTTCTGACGAGTGAACGTGCCGATCATTCATCTGCTGCTCGCGCAAGGTGTGCGGGCCCAGACAGGAACCATTCCATGAACATCGCACTCATCGGCGCCAGCGGCTTCATCGGCTCGGCCATCCGCAAGGAAGCGCTGTCGCGCAACCACAAGGTCACGGCACTGGTCTCCGATCCCTCCAAGCTCCAACCCGAGGCGAACCTCAACCTGCAGCACACCGA
>DATKCI010000059.1:0-26008 GCA_035513255.1 Piscinibacter sp.
CGCGATGGGCCACGGCGCGAACGGGGTCAGCACGGCCTGGGCCGTGGCGCGTGCACCCTCGGCGGTGGTGAGCGTGGCGTCGACGGCGGGGCGCGGCACCGTGCCGTCCAGACCCAGCTCGGCCCGCCAGCCGCGCGCCGCGCCAGGCAGCGTGGCGAGGTCGACTCGCCCCTCGACCGCCATCTCGCCGTCGGCCTGCACCTGCACCTGGGCACGTGCCTGCACCGACCTGGCCTGTGCGACGAAGCGCGACAGGCGGTGCATGCGACCGGTGTCGTCGCCCAGATGCAGGTCGGCGGCGAGGCCGGTCACCGGCGGCTGCTCGTTCACCTGCAGCACGCCGACCTGCAGGTCGCGCACGATCAGCTCCAGCGGCAGGCGCAGATCGGCCGGTGGTGCGCGCGGCGGCTCGTCGTCAGGGCCCGGCGCCGTCATCACGGCTATGCGTTTGATGCGTGGCTCGACCAATTCCAGGCGCAGCCATGCCCCGGGATAGGGCCGCAACTGAAACTGTGCGTCGCGCCACGAAAGGCCCGTGACGGTCACCCGCATGTCGCCGGAGCGCCACTCGATGCGATCGGCTTCGAACGGGCCCCCGTCGGGCCGGCCACGCATGCCGGTCACCGCGAGGCCGGGCACACGCTCGATCAGCCAGCTCACGCCGGCCTCGCTGCGCCACAGCCACCAGGCGCCGCCGATCAGCGCGAGCAGCAGCGCCAGCAGCACCGCGAGCACGATGGGCCATGCACGCCGGCGAGGCGGCAATCGGGCAGGGCGGTCGGTCTCGGTCATGACGGCTCAGCCTCTTAGAAGGTGACGCCGACGCTCAGGTGCATCCTGAACTTCTTGACTTCTTCGCCCCAGGCGAGGTCCAGGGCGACCGGACCGATCGGGCTGCGGTAGCGCGCGCCGACCCCCACACCGACGGCAGGCTTCAGGTCGTTCCAGTGGTCGGCCGCACGGCCGGCGTCGATGAAGACCGCGCCCCAGAGCTCGGGAAGACGCTTCAGCAGCGGCCGCGCGATCTCGGCGCTCGCGGTGAACAGTACGTTGCCGCTGGTGACGACACCGTCGACGATCGGCCCCAGCGAGCGATACGCGTAGCCGCGCACCGAGTGTTCGCCGCCGGCCCGAAAGCGCAGCGTCTCGGGCACCGTCACGTCGTCGCGCACGAAGACCTGCCCGAGTTCCAGGCGCGCCTGGCTGTACCACGAGCCGACGGGCCAGTAGCCGTTCAGCCGGCCATAGGACCGGAAGAACGGGCCACTGCCTCCCGGGTCCGAGCGCGCCTGGCCGATACCGTTCTGCAGCGCCAGCACATAGCCTTCGGTCGGCAGCATCACGTCGTCGACCTTGCGCCACACTCCGTGGTGATGCACGGCCACCGAGTCGGCCGTCTCGCGCGTGGTCGCGGTGCGCCGCAGCGAGCGCTCGACCTCCACGAACAGCAGCCGGTCGATGCGTTGCGTGTCCTGCGCGCGGCCCACGCGCAGACGCGACGACGTGACCACGTCGTCGTCCGACTCGATGCGCTCGGCGGCGCCGCCGACGAGGTTGCGGTACAGCCCCGGCAGCGTGTGCGTGCTCAGCTCGCCTTCCCACGACTGGCGAAGGCCGCCGAGCTCGAACCTGTTGCGCCCAGTGGCCGCGTGGCCGAAGACCCGCCTGTGCACGTGTTCCACCGTGCCGCGCACGCCCACGTCGGCGCTGATGCCGATGCCGAAGGTGGCTTGCTGCATCTGACGCTCGGACAGCTGAACGTCGATCGGCGCTGCGGCGGGGTCGGCGGCCTCGGGATTGACCAGCACCGTCGCGCGATCGAAGAGGCCGGTGTTCTGCAGCCGCTCCTGGTAGTCGAGCAGCAGCCGCTCGGTGGCGGGGGTGCCGGGCTTGAAGTTGGCCACGTTGCGCACGGTCTGCTCGTCGTGGTCTTCCAGGCCTTGAATCCGCAGCTCGCCGGTGCGAAACAGCGGGCCGCTGTCCACGGTGAGGTCCAGATCCGCTTGCTGCGTGCTCGCGTCGACACGCGCCGTGGTGGACAGCCAGTCCGCCTCCACATAGGCCTGGGCGCGCAGTTGCGCCAGCGCCGTGCGCTTCGCGCTGCTCCACACGGGATTGCGAAACGGCGACCCGGGCGGCAGCGGCCATTCGTGGCGCAACGCGCGCTGCGCGTCGCGCGCATACGACTCGTCGCGCCGCGTGGCCTCGGCCAGCGGCCCGCGCACGGCCAGGCTCACCTCCGCCACGTGGGTGCGCGGACCGGGCTGCACCTCGATGCGAACGCCCGGCGGCTCGCCCGGCAGGCGCTGGGCGTTCACCTCGGCGTTGAAATACCCCTCGGTCTCGAGCAGCGAACGCGCCTGCGCCGGCGCGGCGGCGATCAGGCGTGCCAGCTCGCTGTCCGGAATCGGCGCGCCGGCCGCCAGCACCGGCAGCCGCGCCAGGTCGAGATGCATCTCGAGAAGATCTTCCAGCTCGTCCGGGGCCACGACCTCGAGCCGCAGCGGCGAAGCGGCCTCGGGCTTGTCGCCGCCGTCATCGTCGTCCTTTTGCAGCAACGCGCAGCCGCCCAGTAGCAGGCAGGCCGAGCAGATCAGCAGCCGCACGCAGCGGGCAGGAGGTAAGACGTTCATCAAGCGCATCGCGGGAATTCATGCGGAACAATTTACACACGCCGAGACGGGGCTTGGCGCGCATCATCACCTACAACGCGAAAGGCCACCTCCCGGTGGCCTTTGTCGCTCGGGCCGGCAGCCTCCCCGGTCTGCCGTCGTGCGCGCGCCTACTTCGCCTTGACGGTCATCTTGTCGATGACGCCGCTGACGCCGTCGACGCGGCTGGCGAGGTCGATCGCGCGGCGTGCCTGCTCCGGCGAGTCGACGAAGCCGCTCAGCTGCACCTTTCCTTCCAGCGTTTCGACCGAGATGGCCATTCCGCTGACATCGGGATCGGCGAGCAGGGCGGTCTTCACTTTGGTCGTGACGGTCGTGTCGTCGACCTTCTGGCCCATCGTGGTGTCGTGAGCACAGCCGATCGTCGCCAGGGCGAGAAAGGCCGACAGCAAGGCGGCGAGGCAACGGTTAGCAAGAGTCATGGTAGTTCCTTTCATGTTGGACCAAGCCGCGAGCATCCAGGCGCGCGCAGCACAAGGGACATGGCAACCGCCGTTCCTGCTTCTCGCTCTTTTGGCCGGCTCAAGGCGCTCGAGGTGCCTCTACCAGTGGAAGTGCTCGGTCTGCTGGCCGTTCGCCGGGACCTGGACCGAGCGCTCGATCGTCCGGCCGTCGGCGGTCGCGGTGATCCGGTAGGTACCGGGAGGCAACTGCGCAAACAGCAGCGGATCGGCGGATTCGAGTTGGAGCACCACGTTGCCACTGCGGTCCGCGATGAGCACGTTCGCATCGGCCAGGTAGCCGCCGCCGGATGCGCGCGCGAACACCAGTTTCAGGTTCATGTCGCGGCCCAGTTCCATCGTCTTCGCTTCGCCACGTTCGCCGATGCCGCCGTTGACATAGGCGACGTTGCCTTCACGGCGGACTTGCGGCTCGAGCGAGGCGTCCGGCGCTCCCGGCGCCGTGGCCGTCTGCCCGGCGGCCGGACTCGTGGTTTGCGCACTCGCGCCGGTCGCCGCCAGGGCCCATGCGGCGGCGGCAGCCGCCCAGAACGACCGCATGTGCAAGGTCGGGTGTCGATTCATCGTGGTCATGGTCTGCTCCTGTCTTCTGCCGTGGTCGGAGGCAGCCGCGCGTCGAAGGGCGTGGCTGCTCGGCGTCTGTCAGCGTGGATCATTGCCAGCCTTCGAAGTGGCGCTGCACCCGCTGCACCTCCTCTTCCGACAGGCCGCGGTCCGGCTGGTACTCGGGGCTGGCCTCCACCGCCTCGCGCGAGACCTTGAAGTGCGCGACGCGGCCGCTCCAGTCGACCGAGTCGATCCAGTCCGGCGACACGAGCACGCGCTTGCCGGGCAGCCAGTCGCGCGTGTCGACGACGATGTAGCGGATCTGCCAGGTGCGGTCGTCGAAGAGAAACTCCTCGATGTGGCCGATGTCGCCGTCGGTCGCCTTGACGTCGTAGCCGATCACTTCGTCGCTGCTGCGCAGGTGCGGGTCGGCGGTCTCGCGCTCGGCTTCGGCGACCTCGTTGACCTCGCGCGCCACACCGGTGTCGTCTTCGCGCGGGCGCATCGCCATCGCGTCGACGGCCATCGGGTAGGCGCCCAGTCCCCACAGTCCGGGGCCGGCCCAGTAGTACGGGTAGCCGTAGTAGTCGTAGTACGGCGTCTGCTGCTGGCGCGACACCGGCTTGTCGGTGTCGATGTCGGGTGCGTTTTCGATCTGGCTGCGGGTGAGGTTCAGTTCCAGGCGGCCTTCGCCGGCGTCGACACGCTCGATCGAATGGGGCGAGATCAGCACCTTGCGGCCGGACAGCCAGCCGCCCGTGTCGGCAACCAGATGCCGGATCACCCAGTGCTGGTCGTCGAAGTAGATCTCGCGTGCCTTGCCGATCTCGCCGTCGCGCGCACCGAGCTTCAGGCCATCGAGTTTCTTCGTGCTGTACAGCATCGCGTTCTCCTTCGAGAAGAGTGGTTCACCGCCATGGACGGGCAGGTCGCGTGCCCGTCGGTGCAGCGAAGCCGGCACCTATTCCGGCGCCGAATTGGAGGCGCGGCTCCCGGCTTCCGTATCGGCAGAAGAGGGTGGTCGTGTGGCCTGGCGCAGATCGCGCCGCAGCGCCGCGAGCTCGCGGCTGAGCTGCGCGATCTGCTCGGCGCCGGCGAGATCGCCGTCGCGGTGCCGCGCTTCGCGTCCGATGGAGAACGATGCAAGCGCGGCCGTGAAATAGCCGAAGACGGCGAATGCGTACACCGCGATCAGCAGGCACAGCATGCGTCCTTCGGGCGAACGGGGCCAGAACTCGGGCCCCACCGTCGTCAGCACGGTCGCCGTCCACCACAATGCGGCGCCGTAGTCGTCGAATCGCCCTTCGGCGGACGGGTCGGTCTCGAAGGCGTACTGAACTCGATCAGGAAGTGCACGATGAACACCACCCAGATCGCGGTTCCGAGCGCTTCCAGCAGCGGGCTCAGGCCGCGCAGCAGTTCGACGACCAGCAGCGCGAGCCACGCGAACCCGAGGACCAGCATCGGCAGCTCCATCGAAGCTTCGATCTGCGCGAGCAACGCCAGGCGCTCGCGCAGAATCGCTCGGGCGCGCCGGTTGGCGCTGCGCGCGCTCATCCGCTACCCCTCGCGCAGCGGCCGCGCAATTCGCTGCCACGCCGCAGCAGCGCCTCCCGCCGCTGCTGCGCGAGCTTCGCGGCGGCAATGCGCTGCACGACGGCATCGAGCTGGCGCAGCAGCGCGGCCCGGCGAGCCCTGTCGAGCGTCGCTTCCTCGATGCGGGCAAGCGTGTCCAGCAGCCGCTCCAGGACCTCGGCGTGATCGCCGGCGTGGTCGGTGATGGCGTCGAAAGACAGCGACACCATCGATGCGAAGTCCGGGCCCTCGGCGATCACGCGCAGAATCCCGTCCCGGCAGCGAAACGGGCCCTCGGTGCGGCGCTTCGAC
The DNA here is from genome assembly GCA_035513255.1 of Piscinibacter sp. Taxonomy (GTDB): domain Bacteria; phylum Pseudomonadota; class Gammaproteobacteria; order Burkholderiales; family Burkholderiaceae_C; genus Albitalea. Next base: position 5,567 of record DATKCI010000059.1, read on the forward strand.
AGGCACACCAGAAGCGCCCCGAGGTGGTCGACGCAAGCGATGGCGGTGCTGGGGTCGTTGATGCCCGGCGACAACGCCTTCATCGCCACGTCCACGAGCTGCTGAATTCCGAAGGGTGCGTCCTGGTGGACGTTGCGCTCGCGCCCCACGGTGAAGCACTCGACCAGCGCCCCCGTGGTCTTCTCGTCCGGGGCCCGGCGGCCGGACATGCAGACGATCGGCATTCCCTCGATCACGAAGTCGCCGACGTGAGGGACGATGCGCAGCACAACCGAGTGCTCGGCCGCCAGCGAGAGGAGCCGCTCGCCGTCGATGCCGACGACGTAGCCGGTTCGCTGCGCGGGCAGAGGCACCCATTCGTCCGGCACGGCGCCGGGCGGGGAGTCGCGGCCGAACGAAGGAGCCGGCGTGCCGACCTCCGAGGGGAAGAGGCGCTCGATCGCCTGCGTCGTGTCGCCGGCGATGCGGGCGACGATGTACGGTGCCTGGATCGCCTTGGCGAGGTGATGGATGAAGTAGATCAGCAGCGCGACACCGACGAACGCGAAGAACATGGCGCCGAGCACGGCCAGCGAGGGCACGAAGGCGTCTTCCTCCGGGCTGCGGATTGTGCGCAGGACAATCAGCGAGTAGGCGAAGATGCCGACGAACGCACCCATGACAACCTGGGTCGGCCGGTCGGACATGAAGCTGCGCAGCACCCTGGGCGAATATTGGCTCGCGGCCAGCGACAGCGCGACGATGGTGATCGAGAACACCACGCCGGCCACGGTGATCATCGACGTGGCGATCGCCGTCAGCATCCCGCGCGCGCCTTCCGCGCCGGCGCCGAGCAGCCTGGGCCACCGATCCGCCGCGCCGTCGGAGAGGAGCCCCTGCAGCTCCACCAGGCCAACTGCGGCCGCCACGCTCGCGCCGACGATCAGCGCCGGAAGAAACCACAGGCTGTCGAGCAAGTCGGACCACAAAGTGCGCAGGCGGTGCATGAAGACGAGGAAGCAGCCGGGGTGCCAGGGCGCGAAAGGTGCAACTCCTTACCAGAGCAGGCAATAGTTACTCAGCGTCGCCGGCCGTCTCGAACGCACCTGGGAACATCGATTGCCGCCCAGTGATGAAAGGTGGCGACGGTCGGCACTTCAGGCCACGGTCTGCGCTCGCCTCGAGGAGATATCAATGAGCAGGCTTGCCGGCAAAACGGCGTTGGTGACCGGATCGGACAGCGGCATCGGGAGCGCGATCGCCGTGGCCTTCGCGCGCGAGGGCGCCGACGTGCTGGTCCACTACCGCGAAGACGAAAGCGGCGCGCAGATCACTGCCGACCGGGCCCGGCAGCCGGGGCGGCGCATCGAGGTGCTGCAGGCCGATTTCGCCGACCCGCGCGCGGCGGGCGACTTCTTTCAGCGTGCCGTGGGCCTGATGGGCAAGTTCGAAGTCGTCGTCAACAACGCCGGCATGGGTTCTTCTCGCGGCGCCTCGATGGACACGACGCTGGACGAGTTCATGCAACTGATCGCGGTCAACCTGCTGAGCCCCTGGGTCATCGCGCAGGCCGCCGCGCGGCACATGGTCGAGTTCGGTGGCGGCAGCATCATCAACATCACCTCGGTGCACGAGGAGATCGTGCTGCCTGGCAGCGCGGCCTACGCTGCCGCGAAGGCGGGGCTGCGCCAGGTCACGCGCGCGCTGGCGCTGGAACTCGCGCCCAAAGGTGTGCGCGTGAACAGCATCGCGCCCGGGATGATCGCCACCGAGATGACGGCCGATCGGCTCGACGATCCGCGCAAGGCCGAGGAGTCGCGCCGCAACATTCCGATGGGCCGTCCCGGACGGCCCGAGGAGGTGGCGCCGGTCGCGGTGTTCCTCGCGTCCGACGAGGCGAGCTACGTCACCGGCAGCAGCTACTACGTGGACGGCGGGCTGATGCGCAACGTCGGCGCCACGTGACCGGCCCATGAAAGGACATCGACATGCTCTACAAGACGAGTGAACTGATCGGCCGGACGATCCAGGCCAGTGACGGCGAGGTCGGCACGATCGACGACCTCTACATCGACGACGAGCGCTGGGGCGTGCGCTACTTCGTCGTCGCCACCGGCGGCTGGCTGTCCGGCAAGCAGGTGCTTCTGTCGCCGTCCACGGTGACGAACGGGCACGGAACGGCCGACGTGGTTCACGTGAACCTCACGCGGGCGCAGATCGAGAACGCGCCGGACGTGGACACCGACAAGCCGGTCTCCCGGCGCTACGAGATTGCCCACGCGCTGCACTACGGCTACCCGTACTACTGGAACGGTCCGTTTCTGTGGGGCGCCGGCATCTACCCCGGCGTCATTCCGCTGACCGACCGCGAGGCGCTGCCGCACGAAGAAGCCGCCGACACCGAAGAGGCCGCGCGCCTGGAAGAAGAGAAGGCAGCGAAGTCGCATCTGCGCAGCGCACGCGAGGTCGTGGGCTACCACGTCGAAGCGAGCGACGGCACGGCGGGCACGGTGGACGACTTCGTCATCGACAGCACGACCTGGGGCATTGCTCGGCTCGTCGTCGATGCGCGCAAGTGGTGGCCGGGCGGGCAGGTGCTGATCCCGCCCGACGCCGTGATCGACATCGACTGGGCCAGCCGCGCGATGCGCCTGCGCATCAGCCGGGCCGCGGTCAGCGACAGCCCGAAGCCATGAACAGCTCCGGATGACTGAGCTCTTCTTCGATGGTTGGCCGAACGTGCTGCGCGTCGCGCTGGCCGGCGTGCTGGCGTACCTGGCGCTGATCGTTTTCGTGCGTGTCTCCGGCAAGCGGACCTTGTCGAAGATGAACGCCTTCGACTTCCCACCGCGGTGCTGGACAAGAGGACAGCGTCGAACCGAGCGCGATCGGCGCTGCAAGGCGTCGAGTGGTGGGAAAGCGGCGGCTGGATCCGCGCGCCGCGAAGCATCAAGCCGGGCAACGCGATGCGCGATCTGGCCGTCACCGAGGGGCACGCGCGGGTGATGGCCGACCATCCGTCCGAGCTGCACTCAACGGCGGCTCAACGAAGAAGGAACAGCACCACGACGCCGGCGGCATAACAAGCGATGACGCCGAGCGAGTCGGTGCCCATGCGCAGCACGGTGCGGTCCCGGCGCTCGATCATGCCGACCAGGAACAGCGCCGTCATCACGATGGCCAGCAGCGCGGCGAATGACGCGAAGCGCCCGGCCTCCGCCAGCACCGGCCCGCCCGGATGCAACGCATCGACGACGACGATGATCGCGACCGCCGCCAGGTTGGCGCCCAACACGTCGGCCAGCGCCATCTCGTAGCGCTTCAGCCGCACCGCGGCGATGACGGTGCTCGCTTCGGGCAGCGCGGTCGAGAAGCCGAGCAGCACGGCGCCGAAGAAGCTCGTGCCCAGGCCGGTCTGTTCGGCGAGCGCTTCGCCGGTGCGTGCAAGTACGAAGCCGCCGACGAGAATCGCGCCGGCAGCAGCCACGGTGCGCAGCACCAGCGGACGCAGGGGGGCCTGCGGCCCGCCGCCCGCTTCGTCGGTACGGGACGCGGCGGCCGGACTTTGAGCCGGCACCCACGCCCCGGCGCCGCTCGAGCGCGAGATCATCCAGATCGCGCCGATGTAGGACGCGGCCATCAGCCAGCTCCACGCGCCCATGCCCCACACCAGCATGTCACCGGCGACGCCCGCGCCGACGACCATGGACAGCAGCACGATGCCCAAGGTCGCCTGCAGCATCACCGCCGGCGTGCCGGGCGCCGACGTGAGCGCCTGGCGGCCGGCGATCCCGTCGGCGATCGCGAGGATCAGCAACTGCACCGACGCGCTGCCCAGCGCGTCGCTGATGCCCAGCACCGGCGTGCCGGCGAGCGTGGCGGACACCGAGACCGCGAGCTCGGGCAGCGAGGTGACGCCGCCGAGCAGCAGGATGCCCAGCACGTCGCGGCCGAGGCCGGTCGCCTCGGCGATCTTGTCTGCATACCCAGCCAGCCGCGATCCCGCCCGCCAGACGACGGCGGCGCCCGTGGCAAACAGGGCCGCGTGGGTCCATGGTGCGAGATCCTCGAACACGCCCGCGTGGTGCTCAACGCGTGTGCGACCCGGTCAGCGGCCTCGCGTTGATCAAGATCGGCGAATAGAGGCCGACGCGGGCGTCGGTGCAGCGGTGGCGAGCGGCACGGACGCCGTCCAGACGATGTCGTACTCGCCGCTGTGCGAGCGCTCCATCATCTCGATGAGCGGCCAGGCACGTTGGCGCAGCGACACCTCGTCGTCCGGGTGATCTTCGGGATCGGGCCCATCGCCGTCGGGATGCCGCTCTGCTCGGACGGCATCGTCATATTCGATGGCGGCGTTCAGCAGGTCGATCGCCTGCGGCATCTCGGCGCTCTCGATGATGCCGTGGGTGTCGGGCGACTTGCCGATGATTCGCAGCACCCGCTCACCGTTGCGGCCGAGCATGATGAGGGGCGCGGTGGCGCGCGACTTGAACTTGTAGAGCATGAGGTTTGAGGATGAATGGGAAGATCGACCTGCGCCCTGCCGTAAGCAACCCGCCGGGTGTGCCGAGCAGATCGCAATTCCCGCTCCTGCCCTGAGCTTGGCCACAACGGCCCTTCGGCGCGCGGTATCCCATGCCATCGGCAATCGGTGCAGAACAATTTGCATCTGCGCGACGGACGACCGTGCCGCGCGGCCGGCAAGGCGCTCGATGGCACGATGTATATTTGCTCAAATGTACACACGCCTCACCTTTGTCGTAAACACTCGTCGACCCGCCGCCGAGGGCCGACCATGACCGAAGCCCTGCGCGACCTGGCCGAATGGTCCGACGGACTGGGCACCGTGGTGGCCTCCGCCACGCGCATCGTCCTCGTCATTGCGATCGCATGGATCGCCGTGGTGCTTCTGCAGCGTGCGATCCGCACCTTCAGGATTCGCATCGCAGCGCGCATGGAGGACCGCGAGTCGGTGCAGCGCGCCGAAACGCTGGGCCGCGTGTTCCGCTACATGGTGGCCGTCATCGTCTGGCTGGTCGCGGTGACCGTGGTGCTGGCCGAACTCGGTGTGTCGGTCGCGCCGATCCTCGGCGCCGCCGGCGTGGTCGGTCTCGCGGTCGGCTTCGGGGCGCAAAGCCTCGTGAAGGACTACTTCATCGGCTTCTTCATTCTGCTCGAAAACCAGGTCCGGCAAGGCGACGTCGTGAAGCTCGGCGACCACGCCGGGCTGGTCGAGGAGGTGACGCTGCGCTACGTGCGGCTGCGCGACTACGACGGCAACGTGCACTTCGTGCCCAATGGGACGATCAGCTCGGTGGTCAGCTTCAGCCGCGCCTTCGCCTTCGCGGTGGTCGATGTCGGCGTGGCCTACCGCGAGAACGTCGACGACGTGATGCTGGTGATGCGCACGGTGGCGGAGGAACTGCGCGCCGACCCCGTACACGGCAAGCGCATCGTCGATGCCTTCGATCTGGCCGGCGTCGAACGCTGGGACGATTCCGCGGTGGTCATCCGCTGCCGCTTCAAGGTGGCGCCGCTCGAGCAGTGGACGATTCGGCGCGAATTCCTCCGCCGGCTGAAGAAGGCCTTCGACGAACAAGGCATCGAGATTCCGTACCCGCACGTCACCGTCTACGCCGGACAAGGCAAGACGGAGCCGCACGCCAAGTTCCCGATCGAGCTGCGCCGGGCGCGCGGCGGCGACACGCCGGACAAGCAGGCCGCTTGACCGGCCGCTGGCGCCTCAGTTCGGGCTTCGCATCGTCCCCGGCGAGCGGCCGAACCAGCGCTTGCACGCCCGGTAGAAGTTGCTCGGGTCCGAGAAGCCGAGCGCGAAGGTGATCTCCGTGGGGCTGAACCGGCTGTGCTGGAAGCCCGGGTGATGGACGGCCAGCGGCCGCACGGTGCGGCCGGTGAGCCAGCGAATGCCATGCAGCAGCACGGTCGTGTAGAAGTCGTAGCGCTGCGGCGGCATCGGGCGCCGCCCGGCGGCGATCTGCAGCACGACCAGGCCGCGCTCGCCTTCCGGTCTCACGTCGATCGTCGCCGTCGGCGCCACGCCGGCCTCCTCGAGCAATGCATCGACGTCCAGGCCGTGCTGGGCGAACGCGTCCTTCATCGCCTTGCACCAGCCGACGTCGGAGATGAGCATGGGTTTCATCTGCGCTCCCGTTGTTTTGCGCCTGCCCGGAGCCCGAAAAAAGAACGCCCGTTCGTTTTTCTGAGGAAGCGGACGATAGCGGCGCGCTCCCGCGCGACAAACTGGGGTGAACCCGAGGGAGGGGCGGGCCGCGAGTCGAGGGTGGGAAAACCATGAAGGGATTGCGCGGCGCTGCCGCGGCCTTCGACGGTTGCTAAGCTTGTCGGCCGAGGCCCCCACGATGAACAAGGCGTTCACCCGCGAAACCGATCACGACATCGACGACGAGGACGACGTCGCGCTGCCGCCGTTGCCGCAAGGCGCCAAGAACTACGTCACTCCGGCGGGTTATGCGCGACTGCGCGAGGAACTGATGAGCCTGCTCGACACGGAGCGGCCAAAGGTCGTCGAAGTGGTGTCGTGGGCGGCGAAGAACGGCGACCGCTCGGAGAACGGCGACTACCTCTACGGCAAGAAGCGGCTGCGCGAGATCGATCGCCGCATCCGCTTCCTGACCAAGCGGCTGGACATCGCCGAAGTGGTCGACCCGTCGGTGCACCACGGGCGCGACCAGGTGTTTTTCGGCGCCACCGTGACCTATGCGAACGAGCACGGCGACGAGCGCACGGTCACGATCAAAGGCATCGACGAGGCCGACAGCACACGAGGCGAGGTCAGCTGGATCGCACCGATCTCGCGCGCGCTGCTGAAGGCGAGGGTGGGCGACGAGGTGCCGCTCGTGACGCCGGCCGGCGCGGAGAAGATCGAGGTCGTCGACGTCGTGTATCCGGCACCCGGCGGGGACACTTCGACTTAGGGGGATCGCGGCTTTCTCCCTCAAGCAAGGGGTGGGCCCCGTTCGATGCGGCGCCCATACTGGCGGCTCGATGTACAGAGGAGAAAGCATGGCACTCTCACTCTTCCAACACAGCACCAGCGCCCCCGAGTCGGCAGTTCAACCCTTCCACGTCGACGATCACGCCGCACCTTACCGGGGCGTGTACCGCTGCCCCGGCTGCGGCGACGAGATCGCCCACGATTCGCTCGCCGTCAGCTGCCGCTGCAGCGAGGAATGTTATTCGGCGAGCGGCACCGCATTGCCGCACTGATCCGCAGCCCGGATGCAATCCGGGGTTCTGCGCAACCACGTCCGCCGCTCCCGGATTGCATCCGGGCTACGGGTTCAGGTGCGCAGCACTGACAACCACTCATGCTGCGCCGCCGTGAGTGCGTCTTCCGGCGTCAGCAGCGCGAACTGCAGCGCGGTGCGAATCTCCGGTTCCTCCGGCGGCAATGGCGCGGCGAGCAACGCGTCGAGCAGCGAGCGCGCCTTCTCCAGACTCTGGCCGTACAGCTCGAAGATGCCGGCCACGCTCACGTGCCGGCTCGGATCTTCCATCCAGCAGTCGTAATCCGTCACGATGCCCACCGTGGCATAGGCCATTTGCGCCTCTCGGGCCAGAAACACCTCGGGCACGTTCGTCATCCCGACCAGATGGCAGCCGTTGCGCTGCATGAACAGGCTCTCCGCGCGCGTGCCCAGGCGCGGGCCTTCGACGCAGGCATAGGTCACGTTCCTGTGCAGTGTGATGCCCTGGGCCGCGGCCACCCCGGCCACCCAGTCGACCATCGCCTTGCTGACCGGCCGCGCGGTCGACACGTGCGCGGCGACACCTCGCCCGAAGAACGTGCGCTCGCGGCCGCCTTTGGTCCAGTCGATGTACTGGTCCGGCATCGCGAAGTCGCCCGGCGCGAGCGGCTCCGCCAGGCTGCCCACCGCGGAGAAGCCGAGCACGCGTGTGGCGCCAGCGCGCTTCAGCGCGAAGATGTTGGCCCGGTAGTTCACTTCGTGCGGCAGCAGCCGGTGCCCGCTGCCGTGCCGTGCAAGGAACAGCAGCGGCTGGCCGTGCAGGTGCCCGCGCGTGACTGCGCCGGACGGGTCGCCGAACGGTGTCGTGCCGACGATCCGTTCGTCGATGACCATGCCCGGAAGATCGTAGATTCCGGTGCCGCCGATGATCGCCAGCATGTGTGTCGCTCCTTGGGTCGGTGAATGGGTTCAGCAGCAGGGTGTTGCGGCCGACGGCGTGCCCGCGTCGAACGGCAGCGCGCCGCCGCAGCCTTCGAACAGGCCGTAGTGCCGGCTGAAGTCGCCGATGAAATCGAAGTGCGGCGCGAAGCGGGTGTCGTGCAGCATGCGCCAGGTGTTGCCGCAGACCGGGAAGACGCGGCCGGTCTCGATGTCGTGGTGTTTGTCGAGCACGAAGCGGTCGGCGTGCGGCGCGAAGCTGCCGCGGTAGACGACGGCCTGCCCGTAGTCCTCGCAGGCGCTTTCCAGCCCGTCGAGCTTGAACAGCCGGTAGGTCGCCGAAAAGAAGCGCAGCGCGCCCACGCGCGGCGCGAGCGCGGGATCGGTGATCGCGAGCGGCCGGTCGGTGACGAGGCGCGGGTCGATGAAGCCGTGGCGCTGCGCGAGGCGCAGGAAGTCGTTCCAGTACAGCGCGCCGCCCAGGCATTCCCCGTACAGCACCGGGTCGTTGCGCACCACCGCCGGCACGCGCCGGTCGGCGTAGACGTCGGAGAAGTAGAACTCTCCGCCCGGCTTCAGCAAACGGTGCACGCCGCGCATCACCGCGTCCTTGTCGGGCGCCAGGTTGACCACGCAGTTCGAGACGATCACGTCGAAGCTCGCCGGCTGCAGGTCGAAGTCTTCCAGCCGCTCGATGTCGCCGAGCAAAAAGCGCACGTTGTCGAAGCCGAAGACCTCGCGGTGGAAGCCGCGGTGGCGCTCGGCGATGTCCAGTTGCTCGGGCGTCATGTCCACGCCGACCACTTCGCCGCGCGGACCGGCGAGCTGAGCGAGTGCGTAGACGTCGCGACCCGATCCGCAGCCGAGGTCCAGCACGCGGCAGCCCTCGAGCATCGGCGGGCAGACGAGGCCGCAGCCGTAATAGCGCGACAGCACTTCGGGGTGGATGCGCGCGAGCAGCGGCTTGAGCCACTCGGGCACCTGGCTGCTGTCGCAGCAGGCGCTGGTCTTGAGGTCATTCGAGCTTTGCAGCTGACGGCCGTAGTAGTCCTGGACGAGGGTTTGCATCGTTTATCTCCGGGAAGCCAGCCAGGAAGGCGGCAGCTGGTCGAGGTCGGTGGGTTGGTCGATGTCGGCCAGCGGCGGCAGCTCGGCGTGGCGCATGCCCAGCCGGGCAAGCCGCTCGCGCGTCTGGTCCATCACCTGGGGTGTGCTCCAGACCATGTCGTCGAACAGGCCGGGCGCGGCAGCGCGCAGGCCGACGAGCGCGTAGCCGCCGTCGAGCGCCGGGACGAAGACGGCGTCGTGTGCATCGAGCGCGTCGCGGGCACTGCGCAGAACGGCTGAAGCCAGGCCCGGAATGTCGGCGCCGATCAGCAGCGCGCGTGTGTGCACGGCCAGCGCCCGCTGCAGCGCGCGGTTCATGCGCGCGCCGAGATCGCCGTCGCCCTGCACGCTCAACGTGACGGCATGCTGCTTCGCGAGGCGCTCGAACGTCGGATGCGTCGCATCGGGCGTGCAGCAGAGATCGACCGGGCCAATCTGCGCCGCCGTCGCTTCACCGACGGCATGGCACAGCAAACGCTCGGCCAGTTGCGCCGCCCCGGCGGTGCCGAGCGCAGGAATGAGCCGGGTCTTGGCAAAACCGGCCACCGGCGCCTTCGCCATCACGATGACAGGGCAAGATGCCGTCATCGATAGGCCCTCGCCAGGCGCTCGGCCGGCGCACCGAGCCAATACAGCAGCCGCAGCCGCCACATCAGAATGATCGTGCGCCACACGCCATCGCGCTCCCAGCGGCGGCCCGAAGTGACCACCGGCGGACGAAGGCAGGCCGGCCGGCCGCGCCGCCGCAGCCGGCGCGACAGTTCGATGTCCTCCATCAGCGGCTGGTCCGGAAAGCCGCCCACCGCGACGAAGCTGTCGCGCCGCACGAAGATCGCCTGGTCGCCGGTGGCGATGCCGGACCAGCGCGAGCGCCGGTTCATCAGGCCGGCGATCAGCGGAAACAGCTGCGATCGGCCGGCGATGCACACGTCGAACCGGCCCCATTTGGCGGCACCGGACGCCAACGCCTGCTCGACGGCCGGCAGCGCGCCGTCGGGCAGCCGCGTGTCCGCATGCAGAAACAGCAGGACGTCGGCTTCCGCCGCCTGAGCGCCGGCATTCATCTGGCGTGCGCGACCGCGCGGTGCCTGCAGCACACGGTCGGCGAGGCCTGCGCAGCTTTCGACCGTCGTATCGCGGCTGCCGCCGTCGACGACGATGACCTCAGTACCTTCGGCACGGCAGGCGGCAAGCGCGTTCAAGCAGGAGGCGATCGTGCCGGCCTCGTCGACGACCGGAATGATGATGGACACGCGAGGTTTCATCTCAGTGACCCACCGTCATACCGGCGAACGCCGGTATCCACTCGTGGCGGGCTCTTGAACCGTTCATCAAACCCGGCGGACGTTCAAGCAGCCTGCGCGGCGTCTTCGTGCAAGGCGCCGGCGCAGCTGCTGCCCTGGCCGGCCGTGCAGCCGTAGCAGTGGTCGGCCACGCGGATCGCCCCGCCGTCCGCCGAATGCGCCAGCAGGTCGCGCAGGTGCGACCGTGCGGCGCCGTTCAGCCGCATCGGCAGGCCCAGCATCTGGTTGAAGTCGCAGTCGAACAGCTGCCCCTGCCAATCGACGCTGACCAGCGTGGTGCACATCACGGTCTCGAGGTTGTCGCTGCGGAAAGCGTTCTTCAGCAGCGTCATGTACGGGTGGAACTGGCCCTTGGACACGAGCGTGCTGCCGAAGCGCTGGATCGGCATGTTGGTCAGCGTGAACAGCTGGTTGAATTCGATGCCGAAGTGCGCCGCGAGCTCGCGCTTGTAGTCGGCTTCGAGCGCGCCCTGCGGCGGCGGCAGCGACGGTCCCTGCGGGTTGTAGACGAGGTTCAGCACGAGATCCGAGTCTTCGCGGGCGTAGCCGAGCGCATTGAGCCGCTGCAGCGCGGCGATGCTCTTGTCGAACACGCCGTCGCCGCGCTGGCGGTCGACGTTGGCAGGCGAATAACATGGCAGCGAGGCCACCACGTCGACACGCTGCGCCGCGAGGAACTCGGCCAGATCCTCCTGGCCCCGCTCGAGCAGGATCGTCAGGTTGCAGCGGTCGATGACGCGCACGCCCAGCCGGCGTGCCGCCTCGACGAGGCGGCGAAATTGCGGATTGAGCTCGGGCGCGCCGCCAGTCAGGTCGAGCGTGCGAATCTCGCGCCGGCGCAGCACCTCGACGACCAGATCCACCGTCTCGGCGTCCATCGCCTCGGTGCGGTTCGGGCCGGCGTTGACATGACAGTGCAGGCAGCTCTGGTTGCAGCGGTAGCCGAGGTTGACCTGCAGTGTGTCGACGCGCCGGCGGCGCAGCGGCGGGAAATCGGTCTGGGCGAGAAGGGGCAGGGTGGCGTGCATGGGGTGGACCCGCGTGCGTAAGTGATCAGTATGTGTCGCAATCGGGCCCAGAGTTCTTACCGGCAGCCCCGAACTTGGTAGCCCGGATGAAATCCGGGGCAGTCGCTCGCCTGCCAATGCCGAACCCCGATTGCATCCGGGTTACGGCTTCACGCGCGTCACCCGCAGCACCGCGCTCGAGCGTTTCAACGTGCGCATCACCTCCGCGAGGTGCAGCCGGTCGCGCACGCTGAGCAGCAGCTGCAGCTCGGTGGTCTGGGCGGCCGGTTCGTCGCCCATGTCGATGTGGGTGATGTCGGCCTCGGCCGAGGAGACCGCCTGCGCCACCTGCGCGAGCACGCCCTTGCCGTTCTTCAGCAGCAGCGTTACGCCGGTCTCGAAGGCGCGGGTCGGTTGCTCGGCCCATTCGACCTTCATCCAGCGCTCGCTGTCGCGTTCGTAGAGCCGCTTGCCGATCCCGCAGTCGGCGGTGTGGATCACCAGCCCTTCGCCGCGGCCGAGGTAGCCGACGATCGCATCGCCCGGGATCGGGCGGCAACAGGGCCCCATCTGCACCGATGCGCCTTCGGCGCCATCGATCAGCACCATTCCCTGGGCCGATTCGCCGTCGTCGCTGGCGTAACGGCCCATCGTCAAGGTCACTGCGTCGGGTCGGGTGCCCCGTTCGGCGAGCAGCCGGGCCAGCCGCTTGGCGACGATCGTCGCGATCTTGCGGCCGAGGCCGATGTCGGTCAGCAGCTCCTCGCGACTGCGGTTGCCGCTCCAGCGCGTGAGCTGCTGCCAGACCGGCGACTCGGCCGTGTCGTCGCCCGGCATCGTCAGGCCTTCGGCGCGCAGCGCCTGGGCCAGCATCTTGGAGCCGAGTTCCTGCGACTCTTCCTGCTCCATCGTCTTCAGGTAGTGGCGGATCTTCGAGCGCGCGCGGCCGGTCCGCACGAAGTTCAGCCAGGCCGGGTTCGGTTTGGCGCCGGGTGCGCTGACGATCTCGACGACGTCGCCGCTGCGCAGCTCGGTGCGCAGCGCCACAGGCTCGCCGTTGACCTTGGCCGCCACACAGTGGTCGCCGACGTCGGAGTGGATCGCGTAGGCGAAATCCACCGGCGTGGCGCCGCGCGGCAGCGCGAGGATCTTGCTCTTGGGGGTGAACACGTAGACGGCATCGGGGAACAGGTCGATCTTGACGTGCTCGAGGAACTCGCTCGCATCGCGCGTTTCGTCCTGGATGTCGATCAGCGACTGCAGCCACATCGCACCGAGGCGCTGGGCCTCCTGCGCCTGCGCCGGCTTGCTGCCCTTGGCCTTGTAGAGCCAGTGCGCCGCGATGCCTTTTTCGGCCACCGCATGCATCTGCTCGGTGCGGATCTGGAACTCCACCGCCGTGCCCAGCGGGCTCACGAGTGTGGTGTGCAGCGACTGGTAGCCGTTGGCTTTGGGGATCGCGATGTAGTCCTTGAAGCGGCCGGGCAGCGGCTTGTAGAGCTGGTGCAGCACGCCGAGCGCAAGGTAGCACTCGGGCAGCGTCTGCACGACCACGCGGAAGCCGAAGATGTCGTTGACCTGCGCGAAGGTCAGGTGTTTCTCGCGCATCTTGCGGTAGATGGAAAACAGGGTCTTCTCGCGGCCGAAGACCTGGGTCTTGAGCTTGGACTTCGCGAAGGCCTTCTCGACCTCGGTCTGGATGCGCTCGACGATGTCGCGCCGGTAGCCGCGCGCCTTTTGCACCGCTTTCGCCAGTGCCGTGTGGCGCCACGGGCGCAGATGCTGGAATGACAGCTCCTGCAGCTCGCGGTAGGTCTGGTTCAAGCCCAGGCGGTGGGCGATCGGCGCGTAGATCTCCAGCGTTTCCTGGGCGATGCGCGTGCGCTTGGACGCGGCCATCGCCTCCATCGTGCGCATGTTGTGCAGCCGGTCGGCGAGCTTGACCAGGATCACGCGCACGTCTCGCGCCATCGCGAGCAGCATCTTGCGGAACGACTCGGCCTGCGATTCCTCGCGCGTGGAGAAGCGCAGCTTGTCCAGCTTCGTGAGGCCGTCGACCAGATCGGCTGTCGGCGCGCCGAAGCGCTCGATGAGCTCGGCCTTCGTGATGCCGCAGTCTTCCATCGCGTCGTGCATCAGCGCGGCCATGATGGCCTGCGCGTCGAGCTTCCAGTCGGCGCACAGGCCGGCCACGGCGATCGGATGCGTGATGTAGGGTTCGCCGCTGGCGCGGAACTGGCCCAGGTGTGCCTCGTCGGCGAAGCGATACGCGTCGCGCACGCGCTTGATGTCGGCGGTGTCGAGGTAGGCGAGCTTGTGGGTCAGCGCCGCGAAGGAGGCGGCCGCGGCATCGTCGGTCGGCGTCGGCGTGCGCGCGCCCAAGCGCCGCCCGCCGGGGGTGGCGAGCTCCTTGATCGCGGCGGCGAGACGAGAGGCCATCCCCCTAATTTATCGTGGAATGCATGGGGTCGCACCAAGGGGTTGCCGTGAGCCGCAACGCAAAACGGCCCCGAGGGGGCCGTTTGTATCCGGTTGATGCGGCAGGTGCGCCGCTTCGGTGCCGAGTGTGCGTGTCAGATGGGGACCTTGCGCAGCATTTCGATGCCGATTTCGCCGGCGGCGATTTCGCGCAGCGCGGTCACGCCGGGCTTGTTCTTGGTTTCGATCTTCGGCGCGTGGCCCTGGCTCAGCATGCGTGCCCGGTAGGTGGCGGCCAGAACCAGCTGAAAGCGGTTCGGGATCTTGACTAGGCAATCTTCCACGGTGATGCGGGCCATGCGGTACTCCAGGGAGGTCGTGTGCGGCGATCTAGCCGAGATCCAGTGCCTTGAAGACGGCGGGCTTGCTTCGGAGCTGGGCCGCGTATTTGAGGCGCTGGGAATGGACGACGGTCTTCAGGTCGAAAACGGCCGTCTCGAATAAGGCGTTGATTATAACGAAGTCGAAATGCTTGGCCTGGGCGACCTCGTGGCGCGCGTTCACGAGGCGCTGCGCAATCACCTCGGGTTTGTCCTCGCCGCGGCGGTTCAGGCGCTGCGCGAGTTCTTCGTAGCTTGGCGGCAGGATGAAGATCAGCACCGCGTTCGGGAACAGTTTCTTGATCTGCAGCGCCCCCTGCCAGTCGATCTCGAGCACGACGTCCTGGCCGCTGGCCATGCGGGCTTCGACGGCCGCGCGCGACGTGCCGTACAGATGGTCGTGCACCTCGGCCCATTCGAAGAAGGTGCCGGCCTCGACCATCGCGCGAAAGCATGCTTCGTCGACGAAGTGGTACTCGCGCCCGTCCTGCTCCTGGCCGCGCGGCGGGCGCGTGGTGTGCGAAATCGAGACGACGAGGTGTGAGTCGAGTTCGAGCAGCGACTTGACGAGGCTGGACTTGCCGGCCCCGCTCGGGGCCGCGACGACGAAGAGATTGCCAGGGTATTCCATTACTCGATGTTCTGGACCTGCTCGCGCAGTTGTTCGATCGCCACCTTCATTTCGACCGAAATGTTGGTCAACTCGAGCGTCGATGCCTTCGAGCCCAGCGTATTGGCTTCGCGCAGCAACTCCTGTATCAGGAAGTCAAGCCGCTTGCCGACCTCGCCGCCGGCCTTCAGCAGGCGCGCGATCTCGTCGAGGTGGGCGCGCAGTCGCGCCAGTTCCTCGGCGACGTCGATGCGGATCGCATACGCCGCCGCTTCGTTGATCGCGCGTTCCTGCAGTGCCTCGCGCGCGATCGTCTGCGCCGCATTGCTGGCTTCCAGCGCTTCCTGCCAGCGTTCGAGAAACTTCTGCTGCTGACGTGCGACGACGGCCGGCACCAGCGGTTCGGCCTGCGCCGCCAGTTCGCGCAGGCGGTTCACGCGTTCGAGCAGCACCGAGACGAGCCGCTCGCCTTCGCGTTTGCGTGCCTCGGTCAGCCCCGCGACCGCGCGCCGCGCGGCTTCCATTGCCACCTCGTCGAGACGTTCGGTGACCGCACCGGTCTTGCACCACTGGAGCACCTCGTGCACCGACAGGCCCTGCGCCTTCGGCAGCCAGCCCTGCACGGTGCTTTCGAGGCCGCTCAGGCGGTTCAGCTGCTCCGGCTGCGGTTGCGGCCAAGCGGTGTCCGCGCCGCCCTTGGTGTTCAGCCGCAGCTCGACCTTGCCGCGCCGCAGCGCGCCGGACAGCAGCTCGCGCAGCGCCGGCTCGAGCGAGCGGAACTCGTCGGGCATGCGGAAGTTCAGATCGAGGAAGCGGCCATTTACCGAGCGCAACTCGACCGTCACGCTGGCCGCCGAACCGCTTGGCCGGGCCGTTGTCGCATCGGCAATAGTGCCGGTTTCCGCCGTTGTGCTCCCACCTGCGCTGGCGCAGGCGTAACCGGTCATGCTGTAGACTGCCATGCAGCTTTTTTCGCCCAGAAAACCTCGATTATGTCAAAGCCAAAACCCGCTCCGTTGCCGTCCGGCACCGTGGTGGGCGGGTACCAGGTCATCAAGAAGCTGGCAGCCGGTGGGTTTGGCGTGGTCTATCTCGCCGAAGACGCCGAGCGCCATCTCGTTGCGCTGAAGGAATACCTGCCGTCTTCGCTGGCCGAACGCTCGCCGGGCGAACTCACGCCGCGCGTGAAGCCGGAAAAGCAGCCGCTGTACCGGCTGGGCTTGAAGAGCTTTTTCGAGGAAGGCCGCTCGCTCGCGCAGATCTCGCACCCGAGCGTGGTCTCAGTGCTGAACTTCTTCCGCGAGAACGAAACCGTCTACATGGTGATGAACTACCTGCAGGGAGATACCTTGCAGGACTTCATCGTCACCGCGCGCGACCTGAAGCGCGACAAGGTGTTCCGCGAATCGACGATCCGCTCGCTGTTCGACGAGATCCTGCGCGGCTTGCGCATCGTGCACCAGCACAAGATGCTGCACCTGGACATCAAGCCGGCCAACATCTTCATCACCAACGACAACAAGGCCGTGCTGCTCGACTTCGGCGCGGCGCGCGAGGTGCTGAGCAAGGAAGGCAACTTCATCCGGCCGATGTACACGCCGGGTTTCGCGGCGCCCGAGATGTACCGGCGCGACGGCACGCTCGGGCCGTGGACCGACATCTACGCGATCGGCGCGTGCATCTATGCCTGCATGCAGGGTTATCCCCCCAACGACGCGCCCCAGCGCATCGAGAAGGACCGGCTGGCGCTGAGCCTGTCCCGGCTTCGCAACGTGTATTCCGACAACCTGATCGAAGTGACCGAGTGGTGCATGTCGCTGGACCCGCTGTCGCGGCCGCAAAGCGTCTTCGCGCTGCAAAAAGAACTGGCGCGCGAGACCGAGCGGCGCTATACGAAACTGAGTTTCAGCGAACGGCTGAAGCTGCAGCTCGAGAACCTCACCAGCGCGAAGGCCTGACCCCATGCGTTTTTCGGTCTACCAGGTCAGTCGCAAAGGCGGTCGCGAAAAGAACGAAGACCGCATGGGCTATTGCTACACGCGGGATTCCGGCCTGTTCGCCCTGGCCGACGGCATGGGGGGCCACCCTGAGGGCGAGGTCGCCTCGCAGCTCGCGCTGCAAACTCTCGCCGCGCTGTTCCAGCGCGACTCCAAGCCCACGCTGGCCGACCCGCTGCGTTTCCTGCACGAAGCCATCATCGCCGGCCACCACCAGCTGCTGCGCTACGCCACCCAGAAATCGCTGATTGATACGCCGCGCACGACCGTGGTCGCCTGCGTGCTGCAGGGCAACGCCGCCTACTGGGCGCACTGCGGCGACTCGCGGCTGTACATGGTGCGCGGCGACAAGCTCGTCGCCCGCACGCGCGACCATTCGTATTCCGAGCTGCAGGAAACGCTGAGCCAGGTCGTGCCGATGGGCGAGCGCTTCAACCGCAACGTGCTCTTCACCTGCCTGGGCAGCCCGGGCAAGCCGGTGGTCGACACCGTGGGGCCACTGCTGATGCAACCGGGCGACCGCCTGCTGCTGTGCTCCGACGGGCTGTGGGGCACCGTCAGCGACGCGATGATCACCGAGCAGCTCGCGCGCAACGCGATCTCCGATGCGGTGCCCGAGCTCGTCGAACAGGCTCTGCGCAACGGCGGGCCCAAGAGCGACAACGTCTCCATCCTCGCGATGGAGTGGGAAAGCGCCGAGGACAGCGAGGTCCCCGGCATTTCCACGCAAAGCCTCGGCGAAGAGGTGTTCGCCTCGACGATCCAGGCGAGCGTGATGGGGCAGGACGTGCCCGACGAACTTGACGACGCCGAAATCGAGCGCTCGATCAAGGAAATCAACGAGGCCATCCGGCGCTCGTCCCAAAAGAAGAACTGAAAGGTTGCCGATGACGTTTCAACGCACGCAGGGCCGTGCCGCCGATGCATTGCGCCCGGTGAAGATCACGCGCCGCTACACGAAGCACGCCGAAGGCTCGGTGCTGGTCGAGTTCGGCGACACCTTGGTGCTGTGCACCGCATCGGTCGAGGAGCGCGTGCCGCCGCACAAGCGCGGCTCCGGCTCGGGCTGGGTGACGGCCGAATACGGCATGCTGCCGCGCGCCACGCACACCCGCAGCGACCGCGAGGCCGCACGCGGCAAGCAAAGCGGGCGCACGCAGGAGATCCAACGGCTGATCGGCCGTTCGCTGCGCTGCGTATTCGACCTGAACGCACTCGGCGAGCGCACGATCTCGCTCGACTGCGATGTGCTGCAGGCCGACGGCGGCACCCGCACGGCGGCGATCACCGGCGCCTTCGTCGCCGCGCACGACGCGGTGAGCTGGCTGCTCGCGCAGGGGCTGCTTGCGGCGTCGCCGATCCGCGACCACGTGGCGGCGGTCTCGGTCGGCATCGTCGACGGCACACCGCTCCTGGACCTCGAATACGTCGAGGACGCCGCCTGCGGCACCGACATGAACGTCGTGATGACCGGAAGCGGGGGCTTCGTCGAAGTGCAGGGCACGGCCGAGGGCGCCGCGTTTTCGCGCGAGGAGATGGGTGTCTTGCTGCAATTGGCCGACAAGGGCATTCGCGAACTCGTCGCGGCGCAGCGCCAGGCCCTCGCTGCTTGACGATGCGCCTGGTGCTCGCGTCGAACAACGGCAAGAAGCTGCTGGAGCTTCAGACGCTGTTCGCCCCGCTCGGGCTGGAGATGGTGAACCAGGGCGCGCTCGGCATCGCCGAAGCCGACGAGCCGCATCCGACCTTCGTCGAGAACGCCCTCGCCAAGGCGCGCCACGCCGCGCTGCATGCTCGCTGCGCTGCGATCGCGGACGACTCCGGCCTGTGCGTGGATGCGCTGGACGGCGCGCCCGGCGTGCTGTCGGCCCGCTACGCGACGCTGTTCGGCCAAGGGAAGAGCGACGCGGCCAACAACCGAATGCTGCTGCAGAAGATGCAAGGCGTGAGCGAGCGCCGCGCCCGCTTCGTCAGCGCGCTGGTCGCCGTGCGTTCGGCCGACGACCCGGAACCGCTCGTCGCGATGGGGCGCTGGCACGGCGAGATCGGGCATGCGCCGGTCGGCGACGGCGGCTTCGGCTACGACCCGCTGATGTTCATTTCGGCGCTCGGCCGCACGGTGGCCGAGCTGAGCGCCGACGTGAAGAACGCCCACAGCCACCGCGCGATCGCGTCGCAGCAGATGCTCGCGGCGATGCGCGAGGAATGGCGGCTTGGCTGACATTCGCATCACGCCCGCCGCCACGCCGGGCGAACCGCCGGCCGACGCGATGGCGCGCTACCTGCGGCCAGGCACGCTCACGCTCGGCGCACTGCCGCCGCTGTCGCTGTACGTGCACCTGCCGTGGTGCCTGAAGAAGTGCCCGTACTGCGACTTCAATTCCCATGAACGCTCCGGCGAAATGCCCGAGGCCGCGTATCTCGATGCGCTGCGGGCCGACCTCGAGGCCGCACTGCCCATCGTCTGGGGCCGCCGGGTGCACAGCGTCTTCATTGGCGGCGGCACGCCGAGCCTGTTTACGCCCGACGGCATCGACCGGTTGCTGACCGACATCCGCGCGCGATTGCCGTTGGAGCCGGCCTGCGAGATCACGCTGGAGGCCAACCCCGGCACCTTCGAACGCGACCGTTTCCGCGGCTACCGCGCCGCCGGCGTCACCCGATTGTCGGTCGGTGTGCAAAGCTTCGACGACGCCAGGCTGAAGGCGCTGGGCCGTGTGCACGACAGCGCGCAGGCCAAGGCCGCCCTCGAGGAGGCGCATGCCGCGTTCGACACCTTCAACCTCGACCTGATGTATGCGCTGCCGGGTCAGACGCTCGCCGAGCTCGATGCGGATCTGACGCAGGCGCTGGCGTTCGCGCCCCCGCACCTGTCGATCTACCACCTGACGATCGAGCCGAACACCTTCTTCGCGAAACATCCGCCGGCCGTACCCGACGACGACACCGCGTCGGACATGCTCGACCGGATCGTCGAGCGCACCGAAGCGGCCGGCCTGGCACGCTACGAGGTGTCGGCCTTCGCCCGCCCGGGCCACCGCTGCGTGCACAACCTCAACTATTGGCAGTTCGGCGACTACCTCGGCATCGGCGCCGGCGCGCACAGCAAACTCAGCTTTCCGCACCGCATCGTGCGGCAGGTCCGCTATCGCGATCCGGCCAAGTACATGGCGCAGGCGCTCGCCGGCGCGGCGGTCGCGCAGGACGGCGAAGTCGCGCGCGAGCAGTTGCCGTTCGAGTTTGTGCTGAACGCGCTGCGGTTGAAGGAGGGCTTCGAGCTGGCGCGTTTCACCGAGCGAACCGGCTTGCCGCTGACGGCGATCCAGCGCGGTCTGCTGATGGCCGAAGAGCGCGGGCTGATCGAACGGGACTTGCAGTGGGTCAAGCCCACCGCGCGCGGCTTCGACTTCCTCAGCGACCTGCAGTCGCTGTTCCTGCCGTGAACATACAGGGCCGGACGAAATCCGGT
>DATKCI010000060.1:0-2795 GCA_035513255.1 Piscinibacter sp.
TATCTCGGCGATCACAGGCCGCCCGCCGGACCGTTTAGCCACGTGCACGGCCAAATCGTATTGAGGCCCTTTGCTTTGGTGACTTTCATTTGGGCCAGCAAATGAAAGTTACCCGGCTGCCGGGCCGGAACCCGGCTTGCACCGCGAACAAAACAACCTACTCGGAAGCAACCCAGCAGGAGCCACTCCACCAGTGGACCCCGGCTTTCGCCGGGGTGACGCGCGAGTGGAAGCTTCTCCTCTCGCAGTGGACCCCGGCTTTCGCCGGGGTGACGAAAGAGTGGACCTCGGCTTTCACCGTGGTGACGGTGACCCACAGGGATTCACCTGAGCCCCCGGCGGACGAACACCCCCGAAAAATCCGTTACGCTGTCCCGAGCCGGTGATGCATCGCGGCGACCCCGGATGCACGCCTCCGCCGCACGGCGCCGCCATTCGCGGCACCCGTGCCAAACACGGAACCTGGCGCACGACACGATCGTGCGCGGAGCGATTGCCATGAGCCAGCACGAAACCTTGCGTCTGCATGTGCCGGAGCCCACCGGGCGCCCGGGATGCCAGACAGACTTCTCCTACCTTCGCCTCGCCGCCGCCGGCGACGTCCGCCGCCCGCCGGTGGACACCACCCCCGCCGACACCGCCGACCTCGCCTACACGCTGGTGCGTGTGCTCGACGAGAACCACCAGGCCGTCGGCCCGTGGAACCCGCAGGCCGATCCGCAGCTGCTGCGCCGCGGCTTGCGCGCGATGATGAAGACGCGCATCTTCGATTCGCGCATGCTGATCGCACAGCGGCAGAAAAAGATCTCGTTCTACATGCAGTGCCTCGGCGAAGAAGCGATCGCCACCGCGCAGGCGCTCGCGCTGCACCACGGCGACATGTGCTTTCCGACCTACCGGCAGCAGGGGCTGCTGCTCGCGCGCGACGACGTCGACATGGTCGAGATGATGTGCCAGCTGATGAGCAACGAGCGCGACCCACTGAAGGGGCGGCAGCTGCCGGTGATGTACTCGTACAAGCGGGCCGGCTTCTTCACGATTTCCGGCAACCTCGCGACGCAGTTCATCCAGGCGGTCGGCTGGGGCATGGCCTCGGCGATCAAGGGCGACACGAAAATCGCATCGGCATGGATCGGCGACGGCGCGACCGCCGAGGCGGACTTCCACACGGCGCTCACCTTCGCGCACGTGTACCGCGCGCCGGTGATCCTGAACGTCGTCAACAACCAGTGGGCGATCTCGACCTTCCAGGCGATCGCCGGCGGCGAGGCAACGACCTTCGCGGCGCGCGGCGTCGGTTGCGGCATCGCGTCGCTGCGGGTGGACGGCAACGACTTTCTCGCGGTGCTCGCCGCCTCGCGCTGGGCCGCCGAGCGTGCGCGCAGCAACCTCGGGCCGACGCTGATCGAATGGGTGACCTACCGCGGCGGGCCGCATTCGACCTCCGACGATCCGTCGAAATACCGCCCGACCGACGACTGGCAGCGTTTCCCGCTCGGCGACCCGCTGCTGCGGCTCAAGGGCCATCTGATCGGCATCGGCGCGTGGTCGGATCAAGAACACGACGCGACGCAGGCAGAACTCGAGGCGCAGGTGGCCGCGGCGCAGAAGCAGGCCGAAAGCCACGGAACGCTGATCGACGGCCACATCCCGCCGCTCTCGACGATGTTCGAGGACGTCTACAAGGAGATGCCGCCGCACCTGCACGAACAATTCGAACAGGCGAGGAGATGACGATGCTGCAACCCGCCACCCACCATGCGATCGAGACGGACACGAGCGGCATGAAGAAACAGCCGATGACGATGATCCAGGCGCTGCGTTCCGCGATGGACGTGATGCTGGAGCGTGACCCGAACGTCGTGGTCTTCGGCCAGGACGTCGGCTACTTCGGCGGTGTGTTCCGCTGCACCGAGGGGCTGCAGGCCAAAAACGGCCCCTCGCGTGTGTTCGACGCGCCGATCTCCGAAGGCGGCATCGTCGGCGCGGCCGTCGGCATGGGCGCCTACGGGCTGCGGCCGGTCGTCGAGATCCAGTTCGCCGACTACTTCTACCCGGCCTCCGACCAGATCGTCTCCGAAGCGGCGCGGCTGCGCTACCGCTCGGTCGGTGATTTCACCGCGCCGATCACGATCCGCATGCCCTGCGGCGGCGGCATCTACGGCGGGCAGACGCACAGCCAGAGCCCGGAGGCGCTGTTCACGCACGTCTGCGGCATCCGCACGGTGATGCCGTCCAACCCGTACGACGCGAAGGGGCTGCTGATCGCATCGATCGAGAACGACGACCCGGTGATCTTCCTCGAGCCGAAGCGCTTGTACAACGGCCCGTTCGACGGCCACCACGACAAGCCGATCGTGCCGTGGTCCAAGCACCCGCTGGGCGAGGTGCCCGAGGGGTACTACACGGTGCCGCTGGAGTCGGCCTCGGTGTTCCGGCCGGGCCGCGATCTCACGGTGCTGACCTACGGGACGATGGTCTTCGTCTCGGAAGCGGCGGCCAACGAAACCGGCATCGACGCCGAGATCATCGACCTGCGCAGCCTGTGGCCGCTGGACCTGGCGCCTATCGTCGCATCGGTCAAGAAGACCGGCCGCTGCGTCG
This sequence comes from Piscinibacter sp., assembly GCA_035513255.1. GTDB lineage: Bacteria > Pseudomonadota > Gammaproteobacteria > Burkholderiales > Burkholderiaceae_C > Albitalea. The sequence goes on from DATKCI010000060.1 coordinate 2,605, forward strand.
TCGTGCACGAGGCCACGCGCACCAGCGGCTTCGGCGCGGAGCTGGTCTCGCTGGTGCAGGAGCACTGCTTCTATCACCTCGAAGCGCCGATCGAGCGGGTGGCCGGCTGGGACACGCCGTACCCGCATGCGCTGGAGTGGGCGTATTTCCCGGGGCCCGACCGTGTCGGCGCCGCGTTCCAACGCGCGATG
>DATKCI010000061.1:0-7671 GCA_035513255.1 Piscinibacter sp.
AGGCGCGCCCCGACGTCATCGTTGACCTCGGCCGCGTGAATCTGCGCCACGGCGCCGCGTGGGGCTACAACCCGACCGACTTCTTCCGGGGCGGCGCGCTGCGCTCCATCGTCTCGCCGGATCCGGCGGCCCTGCGCGAGAATCGCATGGGAACCGTCGTCGTGCAGGGCCAGAAGCTGTGGAGCGGGAGCGCCGTGTCGGCCGCCTTCTCGCCCAAGCTCGCGAGCACGCCGAGCGACGAGACCTTTTCGCTCGACCTCGGCTCAACCAACGCGCGCAACCGCTGGCTGCTGACCGGAAGCCACAAGTTCGGCGACCGGTTCAATCCGCAGCTGCTGCTGCATGGAGGCGCCGGCACGCCGACGCAGCTGGGCTTGAACCTCTCGACGCTGATCAACGAAGCGACGGTCGGGTATGTCGAGTTCGCCGCCGGCAAGGGCCGCTCGCTGGCGGCGCAGGCGCTGGGACTGGCCGAGCCCGAGCACACGCAGCGGCGTGCGGCGCTCGGATTGACCTACACGACGGGCTTCAACCTGTCCTTGACCGCCGAAGCCGACTTCAACACCGCCGCGCCAACCCGCGATGAATGGGCCGCGTTGCGCGCCAGCCCGACGTCCGATCACCTGCGCGTGCTGCAAACCGCGCAGACGCTGCAGGAACTTCCGGTGCGGCGCGCCGCGTTCTTCTACGCCACGTGGCGCGACGCGTTCGTCAGGCGCCTGGACCTGTCTGCCTTCGTCCGGCACGACCCGACCACGCGCAGCCGGGCGCAATGGGTGGAGACGCGCTACCACTGGGACCGCGCCGACCTGGCGCTGCAATGGCAGCTCCATTCCGGGGATGCGGATTCGGTGTTCGGGTCGGTGCCGCAGCGCAGGGCGGTGGAGCTGTCGCTGCGGGTGTATCTGTAGCGCCAAGCTCTCGCACCGGACGGCCGCGCGCATTACCATCGTTTTGCCAGGAGGTGTCCCATGTCATCGATGCAAACTTCCCTCGTGCAACGTGTCCTCGGCTTCGTGGCCGGTATCGCCATCGCGCTCGCCATGTCTTTGCCTGCGTTCGCGCATCACGGTTGGGCCTGGGCCGAAGACGGCAACTCGGAGCTGAGCGGTGTGATCGTCGCGGCCAAGCTCGGCAATCCGCACGGCGAGCTGACCCTGGAGGCGGACGGCGCCAAGTGGATCGTCGAAGTGGGGCAACCCTGGCGCAACGAGCGCGCCGGCCTGAAGGACGACATGCTGACGAAGGGCGTGAAGCTCACCGCGATCGGCCATCGCCATGTCGATCCGAAGAAGAGGGTGTTCAAGGCCGAACGCATCGTCATCGACGGCAAGACTTTCGATCTGTATCCGGATCGCGACTGATGCAGCTGATGCGCGGTCATTGATGCTGCAGACGCTGGCCGCCGCGCTGCAGGCCACCGAGCTGTCGCAGACGCTGCGCGCCTCGATCTGGCTCTACCCGCTGGTCAACACGGGCCACGTGGTCGGCATCGCACTGCTTTTCGGCGCGATCGTGCCGCTCGATCTGCGGCTGCTCGGCTGCTGGAACGGCGTGCCGCTGGACGCGCTGGCGCGCACGCTGATTCCGACGGCGATCGCCGGCCTGGTGCTGGCGGTGGCGACCGGGGCGCTGCTGTTTGCGACGCAGCCGCTCGACTACGTGGGCGAACCGCTGTTCGGCATCAAGATGGCGTTGCTGGGGGCGGCGTTGATCAATGCGCTGATGCTGCGTCTATCGCCGCAGTGGGGCGAGCCACGCCCCCTATCGCCACCCGCCTGGCGGATCGCCGGCATCGTGTCGGTCTTGCTGTGGCTGGGCGTCATCACCGCCGGTCGGCTGATCGGCTATCGGTAGGCCTGCAGCCCGACCCGTCATTCCCTTGCGCCGAAGTTCACAACGTCAACCGCCACCCATCCATCACCGCCCCCGGCGTCGTCAGCGAGCTCAGTTGCCGCTCCTGGTACGTCCCGCTCTCGGGGATCATCTCGGACCGGTCCGTCAGGGCAATCAATCCCTCGCCGAACATGCGCAGGAACGAATCGTCGAAGCGCATCACCGACAGCGGCGCGACCAGCCGGCCGTCTTCGACCCAGAAACACGCGAAGCGTGTCATGCCGGTCATGCGGCAGGCCTGGCGGTCGGAGTAGTTGAGGTACCAGAGGTTGCTGACGTAAAGGCCCGTGTCCAGCGCGGCCAGCGCGTCGGCTTCGGGGAGGGTGCCGGGCGCGAGGTGCAGCGACTCCGGTGTTTCCTCCGGGTTGGCGCCGTTGGCCTCAAGGCCGTATTGCTGCGCGGAGCGCGGCGAGTTCAGCGTGCCGGTCGCACGACCGGCTTCGACCAGAAGCACGCGCGCCGGCTTCGCGAAACCCTCGGCCGTGAAGGCGGGCGCGATGCAGTGGGCCGTGTCCTCGCTCAAGTGGACGGCCGCGTTCAGCGACGCGTCGCGGTGCTCCAGCCGGCACAGGCTGGACGTGCCGGTGCGGCGCGCTTGCGCGCCGAATCCGCCCCAACCGAGCATGCCCACCAGTTCCCCCATCGCCGCGGGCGTGAAGTAGGCGCGATAGGCGCCGGGCGCCAGGTGGCGCGGCGGCAGCGCCAACAGCGGCAGGCGTTCGGCCCCGGCGGCCACGCGGCGCGCGAACTCGGCGTCCACCCACTGCGTGCCGGCGTAGCTCGCCTTCACGGCCTTGTCGGCCGCGTGATAGAGGCACCAGTCGATGTGGAAACTTTCGACGTGGTGCCAGTGCCGCTGCCCGCGGCTGTCGGCGAAGGCGCGCACCATCGGGCCGCCGGCGTAGAAGCCGACGAAGTCCAAGCCCCGGGCGGCGGCGGTGACGGCCGCGACCAGCGCCTCGGCAGTGGGCAGCGTGCCGGTCTCGTGGCGGTAGCTGGCGCTGACCTCGTCGGACAGCAGCAGGTAGGGGTCTTCGGGCACATCGGGCAGTTGCGCGAGCAGCACGGCGCGTTCGGCGTGGAGCGCCGCGCCGTCTTCGTCGGCGCGGCCCGTCAGCGCGAGCGTGGTTTCGATCCGGCGTGAGCCGTTCACGACCGCCAGCGTCGCGTGGCCCTGGCGCACATGCGTGGCCTGGCGTACGGCGGCGCGGTTGAAACGGATGAAGTCGGAGGTCTCCGCCTTCAGGTACAGCGTGACGCGCTCGGCGCCGTCGACGGGTGTGCACACCGATGCGGCCAACGCGTCGAAAAAACTTTTCTCGGTCAGGCTCATTTCAGTCGCTCCACGTTGCACAGCCAAGCGGCCACCGCGGATCCGGCTCTGCCGGTCCGCCGGTGGCGCCCCCTGGGGGGAGGCGCCGAAGGCGCTTCGGGGGGGTCATGTTTCCCCGCCGAAGACTGCGACGCCACTGAACTTGCACGCCGGCGCCGCATGCCCCACGCGGATCACCTGCGACGGTTCGCCCTTGCCGCAGAACGGCGTGCCCATCACCTCGAAGGTCGATGTGTCGCCGACCATCGCGAGCGAGCGCCAGAAGGTCGCGCTGATGCCGCGGTAGTTGGGATTGCGCACGACCTCGGCGAGCCTGCCGTTGCGGATCATCTGCCCGTACTCGCAGCCGAACTGGAACTTGTTGCGCGAGTCGTCGATGCTCCAAGAGCAGTTCGTGCGCATCAGCACGCCGAGCTCGATGCTCGCGATCATCTCGGCCAGCGTGGAACTGCCGGCTTCGACGTTGAGGTTGCTCATGCGGTCGATCGGCGCGCGGTTCCAACTGCTGGCGCGCGCCGTGGCCACGCCGTCGATGTCGGCGCGCATCGCGCGCGCACGGGCCAGCGACACATGGCCGCCCAGCGGGCGCTTCAGGATGCCGTGTTCGATGACGAGCTGCCGCTCGGCCGGACTACCGTCGTCGTCGAAGGCAAAACTCGCGAGCTGCTCGGCGCGCGTGGGGTCGTAGCTCACGTTCAGCAACTCGCTGCCGTAGCGGTACGAGCCGAACATGTCGAGCGTGACGAAGCTCGTGCCGGCGAAATTGCGCTCGTCGCCGAGGATGCGGTCCAGCTCCAGAGGATGGCCGATCGACTCGTGGATCTGCAGCATCATCTGGTCGGGCATCAGGATCACGTCCATCTCGCCGCTCGGGCACTGCGGCGCCGCCGCGAGCGCCAGCGCTTCGCGCGCGACGCGCGGCCCGTCGGTCGTGAACTGCGCGCGCTCCAGCACCTCCAGCCCGCCTTGCTGGCAGAAGCCGTTGTACTGGCCGTGGGCGGAGCGTGTCTGCGTCACGCCGTCCACCGTCGCGGTGGCCTGCACGTTCGGGATGACGTGGCTGAAGCGCTGTTCGGCGCGGCCGCCGTCGCCGGTGACGAAGAGCTGCTCGGTGTCCAGTGTCCACAGCGAGGTCGACCAGTCGACGATGCGATCGTCGAGCTTGGTAGCGGCGCTTGCGGCGGACAGCAGCTCGAGCTTGTGCTTGAGGTCGAGCGTGGAAACGGGCCGCTCGACGCGGCTCTCGTAGCGGCCGGCCGGCGCCGTGGCCGCGAGCGTGCCGTAGTCGAACACCGTGCGTCCGGCCACGGCATGCGCGAGGTCTCGCGCCTGGGCGAATGCAGCGGCGAGGCCGGTGTCGCTCGTGTCGCTGGTGGCGGCGTAGCCCATGCCGCCGCGGTCGACCACCGTGACCATCACGCCGGCATCGCGGCAGCGGCTGGGCGAGTGGGCCACGCCGTGGCGCACCGTGAGTTGTTCCGACGTTTCCACCACGCCGCGCACCGCCCAGTGCTGCACGGCGGGGGCCGCACGTCGCGCGGCGGCTTCGAGGTGATCGAGCATGTCCTGTCCCTGCAGAATCGAAGCGGCCAGTGTAGACCGCGCAGGCCGGCGGCTCGAGCGTGTTTCCCGCTTGCTGCGGGGTCGCAGCGGTGCGAACATGCGGCTCACCGGCCGCCGCGTTCTCAGCATGGGCACACCTCAGATCGAGCCACTGTCGACGACGATGGGCGCCGACGTGAGCGGCGTTGATTTGGCACGTGAGCTCGACGGCGCGGAATTCGCTGCCATCGAGGCCGCCTTTCACCGCTTCAAGCTGCTGCGCTTTCCGGCGCAACGGATTTCCGAAACCGAGCAGATCGATTTCAGCCGCCGGTTCGGCAAGCTGCAGGTTCACGTGCTGGACCAGTTTCGGCACCCGCGCCATCCCGAGATCTACGTGCTGTCCAACGTCGACCGCGAGACGGGCCGGACGATCGGGCACCATCCCGACATGGGCACGCTGACCTGGCACTCCGACCTGTCGTTCCAGCGCCAGCCGGCGCTGGCGACGATCCTGTACGGCATCGAAACGCCGGCGGTCGGCGGCGAGACGCAGTTCGCCGACATGGCGGCCGCCTACGACGCACTCGATGGCGCGATGAAGCGCCGCCTCGACGGGCTGCGCGCGATCCACGACCTCGACGTGTCGCGGCGGCGCATGGGCGAGGCGCCGATGACCGAGGCGCAGCGCCGCGAGGCGCCGCCGGTGAATCACCCGCTGGTGCGCACGCATCCGGACACCGGCCGCAAGATCCTCTACCTCAGCCGGCACGTGTCGCGGATCGACGGATTGCCCGACGATGACAGCGAAGCGCTGATCGACGAGCTGATGGCGCACGCCACGCAGCCGCGCTTCGTCTTCGGCTACCGCTGGCGCCCGGGCGACGTGGTGATGTGGGACAACCGCAGCACGATCCACCGCGCGACGGCGTACGACACGAGCGCCGAGCGGCGCGTGATCCACCGCACCGTCGTGCTCGGCGACGTGCCCGTGTAGCCCGTCACACCGGCGAACGCCGGTGTCGACTCATCGCCGTGGATCCCGACTTTCGTCGGGATGACGGACGGGGGCAGCCGGCGAAGGCGACATCGTCAGTGGGCAGGTGGCGCAAAGTCGAGCACACACCGCTTCGCCGACGACTCCAGCAATGCATCGATCAGCCGCTGCACCGGCAGCACGCTCGCGCCGCTGACCAGCGGCTCGCGGTCGTGGTCGATCGCATCGAGAAAATCGTCGATCACGGCCCGGTGCGCCTCGTGCGAAAAGGCCATCGGGTCGGCGCCGCCGCCAAGCATCTGCGCCTCACCGATGGTTTCGGTGCGGCCGTCGAGATAGCGCACGACGAGCTGCCCGCCGGCCAGCGTGGCCGTGCCCTTCGTGCCGCAGTACTCGATGCGTTCCGGAAATCCGGGGTAGGCGGTGATCGTTGCGTTCAGCGCCGCGGTGGCCCCGTTGGGGTAGCGCAGCGCGGCCGCCACGACGTCTTCGCACTCCATCCGGTGCGCGGCGCTGGTGTTCGCAAATGCGACGAGCTCGGACGGCGCACCGACGATGTTCAGGTAGTTGTCCAGCGTGTGGATGCCCTGCGTGAGCAGCACGCCGCCGCCGTCGCGTGCGCGTGTGCCCCGACCCGGCTCGTCGAAGTAGCTTTGCGGGCGCCACCAGCGCATGTCGACCGACGCCGAGGTCAGCTCGCCGAGCGCGCCGCTGTCCACACGCTCCTTCATCGCCAGCGAGGCCGGCCGCAGGCGGTGCTGAAGCATCACGCCAAGCTGCACGCCGAAGGCCCGGCAGACTTCGACGACCTGCTCGGCGTAGGCCGCATCGACCTCGAGCGGCTTCTCCAGCAGCACGTGTTTGCCGGCCGCCGCGAGGCGCGCGACGATGTCGAGGTGCGTGTGGGGCGGTGTCAGCACCCAGGCGGCGCTGACGGAAGCGTCTTGCAGCACGTCGTCGAGATTCGTCGTCGTGCGTGCGCCGGGCAGGCGCTGTGCGGCGGCCGTGATACGGCCGAGTGTTCGCCCGACCAGCCAGGCCACCTCCGCCGTCGACTGGCGCTCGAGCAGGCTCGCGAGATGCGGGCCCAGAGCCATGCCGGCGCCGATCAGGGCGACGCGTCTGCGGGAGGGGGCTGCCATGCAAGCTCCTTCAGGATCACGGACAGGGTGACGGCGTGAGCGCGGGCCAGTGACGCGCCGCCCCGTTCGCATCGGTCAGCGTGTCGAGGAATGCCATCAGGTCGTTCAACTCGAGGGCGTCGAGCTGCTGCACCGGGACGGCGCCCGTGCCGCCGTGGCGCTTCACCGCCTCGTGCAAGGTGGCCGCACTGCCGTCGTGCAGGTACGGCGCGGTGACCGCCACGTTGCGCAGCGACGGCGTGCGCAGCCGCTCGTGCAGGGCACCGTCGCTGAAGTTCGGTCCTGCGTGACAAGACGCGCAACGGCCCTTGCCGACGAAGAGGCCTGCGCCGCGCTGCGCCGCCGCTGGATAACGCGACGCCGCGGAGCGGTCTGCGCGCGCCAGCGCCTCGCGGTAATCGTCGAATGGCGTGCGCCCGGTGGTCAGCGTCTCCTGGAAAGCCGCCAGGGCCCGGGCCACGTTGGCCGCCACCGTGTCGTCGGCTTGCGCCGACGGCGGCGAGCCGAAGCTGCGCTCGTAGCGGCATGCCAGCCCGTCGCCGATGCGAACGACATGAGCCACCCGCGCGGGACTGGAGCCGAACTCACGCGCATCGAGCAATGGGCGCAGGCTGGCCTCCCACAGGCTGTCACTGGACCCGAGCCAGCCGTAGCGGCGCTGCAGCCGCAGGTTGGCCAGCGCCGGCGTGTTGCGATCGACCGGCGCGAGCGCGTGTGCACGGGCGATGCCGTCGGTGAAGCCGCGATCGGTCTGGTGGCAG
>DATKCI010000062.1:0-4559 GCA_035513255.1 Piscinibacter sp.
GGCGGCCCGCCCAGGAAGATCGTGCCCTGGTCGCGCACGATGATCGACTCGTCGCACATCGCCGGCACGTAGGCGCCGCCGGCGGTGCAACTGCCCATCACCACCGCGATCTGCGGGATGTTCTCGGCCGACATCCGCGCCTGGTTGTAGAAGATCCGGCCGAAATGCTCCCTGTCGGGGAATACCTCGTCCTGCAGCGGCAGGAACGCGCCGCCCGAGTCGACCAGGTACACGCACGGCAAATGGTTCTCGCGGGCGATCTCCTGCGCGCGCAGGTGCTTTTTCACCGTCATCGGAAAATACGTGCCGCCCTTGACCGTCGCGTCGTTGGCGACGATCACGACTTCCTGGTCCATCACCCGGCCGATGCCGCAGACCATGCCGGCGCCCGGTGCGGCGTCGTCGTACATGCCTTCGGCCGCGAGCGGGGCGATCTCCAGGAACGGCGAGCCCGGGTCGAGCAGGGCGGTGATGCGATCGCGGGCGAGCAGCTTGCCGCGTTCGGTGTGGCGGGTGCGGGCGCGTTCGCCGCCGCCGTCGGCGGCACGGGCGAGCCGCGCGTCGAGCTCATCGACCAGCGCGCGGTGGTAGGCGGTGTTGTCGAGGAAGTCGGTGGACCGCGGGTCCAGGTTCGAGCTCAATGCGGGCATGGGGGCGACGTGTGAAGGCGACGCCACAGGATACCCGGAGCGTCGCATTCAGGCGCCCGATGGTGGGCCCGCCAAAAAACAAGACCCGCAAATGCGGGTCTTTTTCCTGATCCCGCAAAAGGACAAGGCCCGCAGATGCGGGCCCGTCCCCTTGCTGGAGATGCAGCGCGCGAATCAGTCGCGGACTTCGGCGTCGGCTTCGGCCTTGGCTTCGGCTTCTTCACGCTTCATCGTCGCGGCAACGTTGCCAGCGGCATCGCCGATCGCGCCAGCGGCGCCGGCCTTGCCTTCCTCATACGCGGCCTGGACCGGGTCAGCAGCGGCATCGACCGCGGCAGCGGTGGCGCCAACGGCAGCAGCGGTGCCAGCGGCGGCGGCTTCCGCGCCAGCGACGGCGGCATCGCCTGCGGCGCTTGCAGCGAGGGCAGCCTGGTCACCGGCCAACTCGGCCTGGGCGGAAGCCTCGTCGGCCTTCTGGTCGGCGGTCGGCGAGTTGCAGGCAGCCAGTGCAAACAGGCTCGCGGCAAGAAGAACGGGGAATTTGAGGAAGGTCATGTGTAGCTCCTGTGGGGCGGCAGTAAATCGGAGTCGCGCCGGTGCTGCCGGCTGCGCGCACTATTGATGAAGCACTGCCAAAGTCATGTGAAGACCTCGGCTGTTGTAGGACCCACTAAAGAAGCGGAGCCCACCAAAGAAGAAGCCGTCGGCGAACCGACGGCTTCTTCCACATCAGGTGTTGCTTGACCGGTATTACTGGTCGACAGCTTCTTCGGCAGCGTCAGCAGCAGCTTCGGCGGAGTCAGCCAGGTCCGCAGCCGCGTCGGCGGCGTGGTCACGGGACTCGCTGTCGGTCGCAACAGCAGCAGCGTCGGCCGAAACGGCAGCGGCGTCGGCAGAAGCAGCAGCGGCGTCGGCAGCAGCCTGCGCGGCTGCGTCACCGGAGCCAGCAGCCATCGAAGCGGCGTCAGCAGCGGAATCGGCAGCATCGGCGGCCGATTCATCAGCCTGCTGCTGGTTGGAGCAAGCGGCCAGGGCAAAGCCCATTGCCAGGGCGATCAGCGCCTTGTTGAAAGTCATGGTTCATTCCTCGTCGATTAATTAGGCAACGCGCAGTTGCGCGCCGGTAGCATGATGACGTGCTTGCGACGCGTGTCAAGCGTCGCCGCATGCTTTTTTTATTAAGACCTCGTTAAGAACGGCGCGCCTGTTCAGGGTTGGGGCGTCAAACCAGCTCGATCGCCACCGCCGTCGCCTCGCCGCCGCCGATGCACAGCGAGGCCACCCCACGGGTGCCGCCGCGCTCGCGCAACGCGTGGATCAAGGTGACCAGCAGGCGGGCGCCGCTGGCGCCGATCGGATGACCCAGCGCCACCGCCCCGCCGTGGACGTTGACCTTGTCCGCGCTGATGCCGAGATCCTTCATCGGCGCCATGGCGACGCAGGCGAAAGCCTCGTTGATCTCGAACAGGTCGACGTCGGCGACGGTCCAGCCGGCCTTCTCCAGCACCTTGGTGATCGCCGTCACCGGCGCGGTGGTGAACCACTCCGGCGCCTGTGCGTGACCGGCGTGGGCGACTATGCGCGCGAGCGCCTTGACCCCCTGGGTCGCGGCCTCCTCGGCATGCATGATCACCAGCGCGGCGGCGCCGTCGGAGATCTTCGACGAGGACGCCGCGGTCAGAACGCCTTCCTTGCCGAACGCGGCGCGCAGGCCGGGGATCTTGCTGGTGTCGATCTTGCCGGGCTCCTCGTCGGTGTCGACGACGGTCTCGCCCTTGCGGCCCTTCACGGTGACCGCGACGATCTCGTTCTTGAAGCTGCCGCTGGCCTGCGCGGCCTTGGCGCGATTGACGCTTTCCTCGGAAAACGCGTCCAGCGAGGCGCGGTCGAAGCTGTAGGCGTCGCAAGCCATGTCGCCGAACACGCCCATTGCCTTGCCGTCGTACGGGTTGGTCAGGCCGTCGAAGGCCATGTGGTCGAGGAACTCGGCGGTGCCGTAGCGGATGCCGGTGCGCGATCCGTTGAGCAGGTGCGGGGCATTGGTCATCGATTCCATGCCGCCGGCGACGACCACGCGCGCCGAACCGGCCTTGATGGCGTCGACGCCCAGCATCACCGCCTTCATGCCGGAGCCGCAGACCTTGTTGATCGTGGTGCACGGGGTCGAGTCCGGCAGTCCCGCGCCCAGCGCGGCCTGGCGTGCCGGCGCCTGGCCGAGGCCGGCCGGCAACACGCAGCCCATCAGGACCTCGTCGACCTGGTCGGGTGCCAGTCCCGCGTGCTCGAGCGCGCCGGTGATCGCCGCGGTGCCCAGCACGGTGGTGGGCACGCCGGTGAACTGGCCGAGGAAGGAACCGATGGCGGTGCGCTTGGCACCGACGATGACGACATCGCTCATGGGGGACTCCTGAAAGTGAGGCCGTTCAACGGCCGAACCAGCCGATTATGCGGCGGCATGCTGCGCTGCCGCAAACCGCGGCAGAATCATCGCAGGCGCAACAGATACAACGTGCGGCCACGTTCCGGCTTGTGCAATGGGTCGAAACCGGCGGCTTCGAACAGGCTCGGTACGCCGGTCCAGACGAACGCGGCCGCCTGCCGCTCGCCGGGTTTCACCGCTTGTGGATACGCTTCGATTTCGACGGCACCGCTTGCGCGCGCCAGCCCGACCGCGGCCGTCACAAGAGCGGTGGCCACTCCTCGTCCGCGCCAGCGCGCCGGCACATACAGGCAGTTGAGCGACCAGGTGTGCTGCGACCAGTCGCGCACGAGGGCCTTGCTGCGGGCGAGGCGCGGAAAATCCTCGCGTGGGCCGGCTGCGCACCATCCGACCGGCGTCTCTCCGGCAAAGGCGAGCACCCCCGATGCTCGGCCGGACTCGACCAGTTGCTTGAACGCGGCGCGGTTGTGCGCCCCCTTCGCCGCTTCCCAGGTCTTGCCGCCCATCGGCACGCGCCACCACATGCACCAGCAGCCGCCGCAGGCGCCGTTGGCGCCAAACAGCGTCTCGATCGTCGGCCAGTCGGCGCGGTGCAGGACCCGGGTCGTGATGCCGGTTTCGTCAGCTGCGCCCATGGCGCCGTGATCCCGCGGAAGGAAGCGCGATGGTCGAACGAGCGTTGTCGGCACTACGTGATCGTTCGATCGTGCCGCGCGCTCAGCTGTTGCCGTCGAACAACTCCCGACCGATCAGCATGCGGCGGATCTCGTTGGTGCCGGCGCCGATCGCGTACAGCTTGGCATCGCGCAGCAGGCGGCCGGTCGGGTACTCGTTGATGTAGCCGTTGCCGCCGAGCGACTGGATCGCCTCCAGCGTCACCTGCACCGCGGCGTCACTCGCGTGCAGCAGGCATGCGGCCGCATCCACGCGCGACTTGTGCCCGGCGTCGTAGTCGCGGCCGACCGGGTAGGCGAACGCGCGGCTGGACTGCAGCGCGGTGTACATGTCGGCGATCTTGCCCTGCATCAGCCCGAAGCAGCCGATCGGCTCATCGAACTGCTTGCGCTCGCGCACGTAGGGCAGGGTGACGTCGAGCGCCGCCTGCATCAGCCCCAGTGGGCCGCCGGTCAGCACCAGGCGCTCGGTGTTGAGGCCGCTCATGAGCACCTTGACGCCGAGGTTGACCTCGCCCAGGACATTCTCGTCCGGGATCTCGCAATCCTCGAACACCAGTTCGCAGGTGTTGGAGCCGCGCATGCCAAGCTTGTCGAGCTTCTGCGCGGTGCTGTAGCCCTTCATGCCCTTCTCGACGATGAAGGCGGTCATCGACTTGCTGCCCGCTTCCTTGCCCGCGGTGCGCATGTAGACCACCAGCACGTCGGCCTCGGGGCCATTGGTGATCCACATCTTGTTGCCGTTGGCGATCCAGACGTCGCCGCGCAGTTCTGCGCGGCAGCTCATCGAGCCGA
>DATKCI010000063.1:0-28912 GCA_035513255.1 Piscinibacter sp.
GCTAGCGACGGCACGCCCAGCCCCTTCAGATAGAGCTGCAGGTCGTACGCCGCCGATTCCGTGCCGCGGAAGTCATAGGGTTCGTCCACCAAGGCCAGTTCGGCGAAGCCGCTGCCGGCAAAGGGGTCGGCCACCAGCACAGCGCCGCGCGCTTGCAGCGCCTGCTGCGCGGCCTGGTAGAGGGCGCCGGTTTGGGTCGCCAGCGGCGTGCCGCGCCAGCCCGGGCCATACAAGCCCAGGCGCCTGCCATTGAGCGCGGTGCTGCTGAGCGCCGCGCGGTAGCCGCCGGCGGGCGCCGCCGGCCCGACCAGCAAGTCCATCGCGATCGCCGCGTCGAACACGCAGCGCGCGATCGGCCCCACCACGTCGCGTGTGCTGCCGCCCAGCGGCACCACGCCGGTGGTCGGCAGCAGTCCGTAGGTGGGCGTCAGGCCGACCAGGCTTTGAGCGGCAGATGGGTTCTGGATCGAACCGCCGGTTTCCTCGCCGATGCCGAGCAGCGCAAAGCCGGCCGCCACGGCGGTGGCAACGCCGGCGCTGCTGGCGCCCGGTGCCAGGCTTCGTTCGACCGTGTTGTAGGTCGGCCCGGCCCAGCTGCTGTTGGCCCGCGTGCCGTCGTCGCTGAAAGCCGGGATGTTGGTCTTGCCGACGATCACCGCATCGGCAGCCAGCAGCCGCTGCACCACCGCCGCATGCTGCGCTGGGAACAGGTGCACGCCGCCGGTGGCCGTGCTCAGCCGGTGCCAGCCCAGCGTCGAAGGCGCGCCCAAGTGATCCATCGATTCCTTGATCACCACCGGCACGCCGGCCAGCGGGCCCAGCGGCTCGCCGCGCAGGCGCCGCTGGTCGATGGCCTGTGCCTGCGCCAGGGCCTGGTCGTTGCGCCAGGTGAAGGCGTTGTAGGAAGCGTCCCAGCGCTCGGCCTGCGCCAGGCAGGCGCGCAGCAAGCCTTCGGCCGTGTAGCGGCCGCTTTGCAGGCCGGCCAGGGCTTCGGCCAGGTCCAGGCGCACCGTGTCGATCTCCTGGGCGTCGCCGCCGCCGCCGCAGCCGGCCAGGCCGGCCGCCGTGAGCGCACCGAGGCCTGCCAGGCCCAGCGGCAGGGACAGGAAATGTCGTCTATTGATCATGGTCACTGCGGCACGTGCCGTCCGTTGAAGGGGTTGCGATGTCCGGCAGTCTGTGCAGCCAGCGTATCGGTTTGACTGCGGCGCAGCAGCGCCAGCGCTTCAATGGTCAGCGCCGGCGGCAACGGCTGAAGCTGTACTTCGCTGTCTGTTGCCGGCCATCGGCCCACACCCGCTGGCGGCCTGAAACAAGGCTTCAGCGGTTGCCGCCGGCGCTGACCATTGAAGCGCCGCCGGCTACAGGCTGCAGTCGAACCGATACCCCGCCTCTGCAAACTTGTCTACGTGCCGGCCCTGTCAGCCCTGCCTGCAGCGTCCCGGCCTCACCCTGTTTTCGGAGATCGACCGTGGACCTGGTCTTCAACCATCCCCTGCTTGCCTGGTGGCCTTCGTTTCTGCGCCCCGAACGTCTCACGCCGCTGGCACACCTGGACGAGCGGATGCTGCGCGACATCGGCCTGCAAGGCGCCGGTTGCGACCAGCTGCAGCGCCTGGGCATCCGCCGCGTCGACGAAGCGGCGGCGCGCATCGAGACGCCATTTCGCGTGCGCCGTTCGGTGCTGTGAAACGGGAGCATTCATCATGGACGGACAAACCTGGCTGGCCTTCAGCGCCGTGGCGGTGCTGGTCATCGTGCTGCCGGGGCCGGCGGCACTGCTGTGCGTCAGCCACGGTCTGCAGCACGGCCGCCGGCGCGCGCTGGCCACGGTGCTGGGCGGCACCTTCTCGGCCGCGCTGCTGATGGGCGTGTCGGCGCTAGGGCTGTGGCAGCTACTGCTCGCCGCGCCGCTGGCCTTCGAGGTCGCTCGCGGCTGCGGCGCCGCCTGGCTGCTGTGGCTGGGCATCGGCACCTGGCGTTCGCCGGTCGGGGTGAGGCCCGCCGCTGCCACGGCAGCACAAGGCAAATCGCCGGGCACGCTCTGCCGCGACGGTTTTCTGCTCGGCATCGGCAACCCCAAGGACCTGCTCTTCTTCGGCGCGCTGCTGCCGCAGTTCGTCGACCCCGCCGCCCCACGTGCGCCGCAGCTTGTTTGCATGTTCGTCACCTGGGCACTGATCGACGTCGTGGCCATGAGCGGCTACGCGGCACTCGGCCAGCGGTTGTTCGGCTGGCTGGCCGACGCGCAGCGCAGGCGCTGGTTTCAGCGCGCCAGCGGCGCCGCCCTGATGGTTTCGGGCCTGGCGATGGGTGTCGCCCATCCGGCTCTGGGCCGTTGAACTGAAACCGACACCTCGAATCTTTCCGCGCCAACCGGGCCCCTCAGCAAAGCCGGCGCCGGCTGGGGCGTCTGCTATGGTCCCGCGTCGCCTTGACTGAAGCCCGCCTGCGATGAAGCCCGCGTTCCTGCGCACCGTCACCGGCAAGACCTTGCTGCGCCTGGCGCTGGCCGGTGCGGCAGTGCTGCTGCTGGCCAGCCTGTTGGGCACGTGGCTGCTCTACCGGCAGATCGAGGCGCAGGAAATGCAGCAACTCGCGTCGCGTGTGACCGAGCGGGCGCGGGTGGCCGAGCGCGTGCTGGGCCACACGGTCGAAACCCACGCGGCGGTGCGGCAAGCCTTCGCCGAGCGCTGGCCCCAGGTGCAGAACGCCGCCACCGACAAGCGTTTCGAGACGCTGATGACGCGCTACCCCGACGGTGCCTGGCGCAACAGCAAGGAGGTCTCCGACGGCCGCCTGTTCCCGACCGGCTGGATCCACCGCAACGCCGCGCTCAGCGCCGACCTGCGCCGCCGCATCGTGCTGTTCTATGACCTGTCGCAGATCTACGGCCCCGGTGCCGCGATGCGGCGCGACAACCTGTTTTTCATGGGTGTTCCCGAAGACTCCAACATGGGTTACGACCCCTACCTGAACCCGAACTGGATCTTCGACATCGACGAGAAGTTCAGCCACTTCGACTTCGAATGGGGCCGACTGGGCCACGCGCCCGCGCGCCCCGGCGCGGCGACGCGGTGGTCGCAGCCGAGCGTGGATGTCGAGACCGTTACCCGCTTCGGCGCGCTGTTCACGGGCGTCACGCCGATGCACTTCGAGGGCCGCCAATTGGCCGCCGTCGGCACGACCATCCTGCTGAGCGAATTCCTGGCGCGTGTGCTGCCGCCGGCCACCAGCGACAGCCGCTACCTGATCTTCCACCCCAGCGGCGCCTTGCTCGCCGACACAGAGCTCGGTGAGCGCCTGGCGCCGCAGGTCGGCAAG
The DNA here is from genome assembly GCA_035513255.1 of Piscinibacter sp. Lineage (GTDB taxonomy): Bacteria > Pseudomonadota > Gammaproteobacteria > Burkholderiales > Burkholderiaceae_C > Albitalea. The sequence goes on from DATKCI010000063.1 coordinate 3,325, forward strand.
TTCAAGCTGGCCGACCTGCCAGGTGATCTGCCGGCGTCGCTGCTGGTCGCCGCCGGCGAAGGCGCGGCGACAGCCCGCTCGGGCTACAGCCGCGTCAGCGATGCCTACTTCGCGCTGGCGCGCATCGACGGCCCGGACTGGCAGGTCGCCGCCACCTTGCCCGGCGCGCTGCTGCGTCAGCGCGCGCTGCGGCCGGCGCTGTGGGCGCTGGGCGCCGGCGTCGGCGTGCTGCTGACGCTGCTGCTGATCTTCGCCGGAGTGCTGCGCCGCCAGGTCGCCGCACCGCTGGGTGAGCTGACACGCGCCGCCGAAACGCTGGCCGCAGGAGACACCAGCGTGCGCCTGCCGGCGCGGCGCGACGATGAGCTGGGGCGGCTGGCGCACGCCTTCAACGACATGACCGAAAAGGTGGCGCTGCGCGACGCCGCGCTGCGCGAAGACAAGACAAGCATCGAGGCCGCGCTGACGTCGCTGCGCCTGAACGAAGAGCGCTGGCGCGCGATGACCGACAACGCCTCCGACGTCATCGCTGTGGTCGACGAAGCGGGCGTGTTCACGTACGTCAGCCCTTCGGTCGAGAGGATGCTCGGCGCCGACGCGGCCAGCCTGCTCGGCCAGAGCGCCTTCGACCGCATGCACCCCGACGACGTGCCCAAGCTGCTGCCGCGGCTGCAGCAGCTCAGCGGCCGTGCCACGCTGTTCCGCGCCCGCCATGCCGACGGTCGCTGGCGCACGCTCGAAGTGGTGGGCAGCGACCAGCGCGAGCACCCCGCGCTGGCCGGGCTGGTGCTGAACATCCGCGACGTCTCCGAGACCGTGCAGGCCGAAGAAGCGCTGGTCCGCCAGCGCGAGGCGCTGCACCAGAGCGAAAAACTGTCGGCGCTGGGCGGCTTGCTGGCCGGCGTGGCGCACGAGCTTAACAACCCGCTGGCGGTGGTGGTGGGGCGCGCGATCCAGCTACAAAGCAGCGCCGCAAGCGCCGCCGACCGCGACACCGCGAGCAAGATCCGCCACGCCGCCGAACGCTGCGCGCGCATCGTCAAGACCTTTCTGGCGATGGCGCGCAAACAAGCGGTCGAACGGGCGCCGACCGACATCAACAGCGTCATCGCCGACGCCATCGACGTGCTGGCCTACACGCTGCAAAGCGGCGGCGTGGAGGTCGACACCCGGCTCGCCAGCGGCCTGCCGCCGGTGCTGGCCGACGCCGACCAGTTGGCCCAGGTGTTCATGAATCTGTTCACCAACGCGCAGCAGGCGATGGCCGGCCAGGGCGACCCGCGGCGGCTTTGTGTGTGCACAGCTGCCGTGCCCGGCGAAAACCGGCTGACGGTCGAAGTGAGTGACAGCGGGCCCGGCGTGTCGCCCGATGTGGCCGGCCGCCTCTTCGAGCCCTTCTTCACCACCAAACCGGTGGGCGCCGGCACCGGTGTCGGGCTGTCGGTGAGCCTGGGCATCGTGCAGGCGCATGGCGGCACGATGCGGCTCGACACCAGCCACCGCGGTGGCGCGCGCTTCCTGCTGAGCCTGCCGACGCTGCACGGCGTGGCACTGGCGCCGGCGCCGGCATCCGCAGGCCGGCCGCGCGGCCGGCCGTTGCGCATCCTGGTCGTCGACGACGAGGTCGAGATCGCTGAGATCCTGCGCGAGATCCTGGGCGAAGCCGGCCACCACGTCGTGCTGGCGCATGGCGGCGAAGAGGCCTTGCAAAGGCTGGCCGACGGCGGCTTCGACGTCGTGCTCACCGATCTGAAGATGCCCGGCATGGACGGCCCGGCCTTGTACCGCCAGATCGAGCTGCGCTACCCGCAGCTGGCGCGGCGTGTGATCGCGATCACCGGCGATACGCTGGGCGCCGAGGCGCACCGCTTCGTGCAGACCAGCGGCGTGGTGGTGATCGACAAGCCTTTTGACGCCGACGAGATCATCGCGCGTGTCGACGAGGTGGCCGCGAGCCGGGATGCAGCGCCGTCCAACCGAGCGTGAGCGCCGGCCTCGAGGTTCAAAGCCGCTCGATACGCGCCACCAGCTCCAGAACCTCTTCGGGCGTGAATGGCTTGTCCAGGCTGGGCAATCCGGTCTCATGCAGAAAAGGCGCCACACTGGCCGAAAGGGTGTCGCCGGTGATGAAGGCCAGATGCCCCAGCATGCGCGGGTGGCGCTCCTGCAAGGCGCGCCAGAGGGCGGGGCCGTCCATGTCGGGCATGCGGATGTCGCAGAGGATGAAGCTGCATTCGTGTCCGTCCAGCCAAGCCAGCGCTTCGCGGCCGCTGGCAACCGCCACCGCGGTGCAGCCGGCCGAGCGCAGCACGTCGCACAGCACCTGGGCGACCTCGGCTTCGTCGTCGACGACCAGCGCATGGCCGGCAGGCAGCATGCGGGCCTGGGTTTCGTCGTGCGGCGCAATGGCCACGCTGCCGGCGCCCAGCGGCAGCTCGATCTCGAAGCAGGCGCCTGCGTCCGATTCGAGCAGGCGCAGATCGCCGCCATGTTCGCGCACGATGGCGCGGCTCACGGACAGACCGACGCCGGTGCCGGCGCCCACCGGTTTGGTGGTGAAGAAGGGGTCGAAGATGCGCGCGCGGATGTCCACCGACACGCCGGGGCCGTTGTCGGCCACGCGCAGCGTAACTTGCTCGCCGCTGGCGCTGGCGTGCAGGGTCACGCGGCGCGGTTCAGGCTGGCCGGTCAGCGCCTGCTGCGCGTTGACGAGCAGGTTCACCAGCACCTGGCCGATCTGATCGGCGTCGATGTGCAGCGCTGGCAGGCCGGCGTCGAAGCGCTGTTCGACCTCGATGCCCGAGCTGCGCAGGTTGTAGCCCACCAGGTCCACCGCGCCGGCCGCGATGTCGCCCAGTTGCGCGAAGCGGCGCTGGGCCGGGCGCTGCCGCGCCATCGACAAGAAGGTGCGCACGATGCGGCCGCAGCGGTCGGCGGCGGCGTGGATCTTCAGCGCATCGGCCTTCACCGCCGGGTCCGACGCCTTGCGTTCAAGCAGCGCCGAGCGGCCCATCAGAATGGCCAGCGGGTTGTTGAGCTCGTGCGCTACGCCGGCCAGCAAGGCCCCCATTGCCGAGAGTTTTTCGCTCTGCCGCAAAGCCTCGCGCTGGCTGGCGATTTCACGCTCGGCCTCCTTCTCGGCGCTGAGGTCGGCGGCGAAGGCGGTGAAGTAGGTCGCCGAGGCCACACGGGTGATCGAGACGGACATCTGGATCGGCAGCAGCGTGCCGTCGGCACACTGGGCCAGAACTTCGCGGCGGTCGCCCAGGCGCGGCCCGCTGTCGGCCGACAAAGCGCGCTGCACGCTGTCGCGGTAGGCCTCGCGCTGCGCCGAGGCGAGCAGCAGATCCACCAGGTCGCGCTGCAGCACTGCTTCGCGCCGGTGGCCGAACATGGCCTCGGCGGCGGGGTTGAATTCGACCACGCGCCAGTTTTCGTCCATCGTGATGACGGCCAGGTGGGCGTTGTCGACGATGGCCGACTTGAAAGCCTCGCTCTCTTGCAGCCGCCGCGTCGCCTCGCGTTGCGTGGCCAGCGACGCGGCCACCGCTTCGGCCGCCGGCCGCCACAGCCGCGGCAGCCGTGGCACGGCAGCCGCGACGTCCTGCGAAGCCCGCTGGATGTAGCTGGCCAGCGCGAGTGCCGGGTCGATGAGCTCGCGCCGCAGCAGCCAGAGCGCGACGAAGAAGTTCAGCCCCAGGATGGCCACGATCACGCCGTAGGGCACAAACCGCGGCAGCAGCAGCCGCGTGATCTCGGCGTCGTGGAAGGCATAGACCAGCGTCCAAGGCGCATCCGGCAAAGGGTGGGCGACCATCGTGTGCCGCGCCATGGCCTGGATTTGCCCAGGTGCGGCGCGCGCCGAGGCCAGCGCCGTGCCCAGCGCCTGCCGGTCCACGGTGGCCGGCCACAGCGCGGCAAAGTGGCCAACCGTGTCCGGCGCCGACCCGGCCGAGTCGGACAGCACCCGGTCGCCGGCGTCCAGCACCCAAAGGCGCCCCACTTCCAGCGGCATCTCGCGCACCAGCGCTTCCAGCGTGACCAGCTTCACGTCGGTGCCGACGATGCCGGCAAACCCTTGCTGCCCATACACCGGGCTGCCCAGCGAGACCATCGGGCCGGCGCCGAAAGCGTCGATGTAGGGCTGCGTCCAGTACGGCTGGCGGGCGCTGTTGGCCTGCGGTGTGCCGGCGCTGAAGATCTCGTAGTCGAACCAGTGCTTCACGCTGCGGCGCAGCGACGGCGTGCCGCTGGCCTTGATGACGTCGGCGCTCGGCGCCCAGGGGTAGATGGCGACGAAGTCGCGGCTGGCGGCGAAGAAGTACGACCACTGGAAGTAGGGTGTCACGTTGTGCGTGAGCCGCACCAGGCCGAAGAATTCCAGCGCCTGGTCGAGCAGGACGCGGCCGGTGGCAGGCTGGCGCGGGTCGCCGGTAAACCACAAGAGCTGGCCGACTCGGTCGCGCTGCTCGGGCGGCACCGCGTCCAGCGTGTAGCCGTCCAGTGCTTCTTCGTGCAGCCGCGGCGAAAAGTACTCGCGCAGCCGGCTCGGTGCGCCGGGCGGGCTGCTCAGGTAGCCCTCGGACCAGGCGCGCATCTGCGCCACGTGGTCGCGCGCCTGCTTGGCCACTGTGTTCAGCGTCACGCCATGGCCGCGGGCGGCGCCTGCCAGGTCGCGCAGCACCTGCGCGCGCTGCTGGCGGTACTGCAGCGTGGCCAGTACCAGCACCACCAGCAGCAGCGGCAGCGTCAGCCCCAGCATCAGCCAGCGCGTGCGGCGCGACAGTCGGCTTTCGGCCGCGGGCGGCGCGCTGGTCGTGACCACGCCGGCTCAAGCCCGCACGTACATGTAGCCCACACCGCGGACGGTCTTGATCACCTCGGGCTTGCTCGGGTCGGGCTCGATCTTGCGCCGCAGCCGCATGATGCGCAGGTCGATCGAGCGGTCGAACACATCCCAGTCCTTGTGGTGCGCGTGCTCCATCAACTGGTCGCGGTTGAGCACGCGGTTGGGGTTGTTGCTCAGCACTTGCAGAAGGTCGTACTCCATCGACGTGATGGCGATTTCGGCGCCGTCGGGGCCGTAGAGTTTGCGAGCCGCCAGGTTGAGCCGGCAGCGGCCGAAGGCGGCCATGCCGGGCGGCATGTGCTCGGCCGGCTGCGCTGCCGCTTCGCGCCGCCGCAGCACGCTGCTCACGCGCGCCTGCAGCTCGCGCATGTCAAAGGGCTTGCCCAGGTAGTCGTCGGCGCCGATCTCCAGGCCCACCACGCGGTCGATCACCTGCGCCGCCGTGGTCAGCATGATGATGCCGGTGCGCGGGCAGTGTTGTCGCGCCCAGCGAGCCAGCGACAAGCCGTCTTCGCCGGGCATGCGGATGTCCAGGATCGCCAGGTCGGGCGGCTGCGCCGTCATCAGCACGCGCGCCTGCATCGCGTTGCCGGCGGTCAGCACGGCATGGCCGAGCCCGGTGAAGTACTCCTGGAGCACCTCGACCAGTTCGGGTTCGTCATCGACGATCAGCAGACGGGCGGCGGCGGTCATGGCGGAGCAGTATGCCGGCAGTGCGTGGCGGGACCGGCGCACCTGATACAAAAGAAACGGGAGCCGCTGCGGTGGACGCAGAATCCGACCCGAGGTCTTCAAGCCGAAGCAGCCGGGGCGGCGGACAGCTCAACAACAGCTCCCGAAGTGGCTAAAGCCCGAGCCATTGCGAGGAACTATCGCAATGCGCTACAAGATTGATTATGTCAAATTGGTTGGCGGAGCGGCTGCGTCAGGTCGCTGCAACTGCACATACAGGTGCACGAAACTCGATGCGTCTGGCGCTTCCTTGACTTCAAGATACCGTTGCCGAGCCAGCGATGGTCCTGGCCCCCGGTGTTGATGACCCAGCGCACGGGCTGCTCGGTCACCCGGCGGATCGCCCCGTGATGTCGCGTGCGCTGCGGAAGGTGGCGCCGCTGTCGATCAGCACCGCACCCGCCGGGCTCACCACCAGGCCGAGGTTGGCGTTCAGTCCTTCGTTGGAGACGGTGCGCGCGCCGATGTCGCCGATATGGGCATAGACGTTGTCGGCCACCCGCTCGAAGCGAACCTCCACAGCTCCAGCCAAGAGAGCCTGAGCAGTAAAGAGTGTGGCCAACAGCTTGGCCAAGGTAAGGCGTGCAATCACGACTAGCTCGACATTGGCAAGCCGACGCGGCGCCGAACCGCCTCGACCAGCGGCGCTATCGATGACGGCGGGAACGGCGATACGCTGCTGACATTGATCTCGCACAGCACGAATCGCTGCGCGCCGTCGGCTGTTCCCTCGCCCAGTATGAAGTCGCAGTCCCACAGCAGCGGCAGGCGTTCGCGCGCCAGGCAGACACGTTCGCACAGCAGCGCGATCCAGTTCGACTCCAGTTGCTGCCTCAGCGCCTGGTAGCCAGGCAGTTCAGGCCCGTGGTACAGACGCGGCCCGGGCAGCGGCACATCGGGGTGGAGCGCGTTCACGGCCTGAAGGCCGAAGCCGGCCACGCGGTCATCCACCAGGTAGGCGCGCACCATGCCTTCGGGCAGGCGCGTCTGCCAGGCCTGGTCGATCATGTGGCCACCGCAGGCCGGCTCGAAGTATGTCGCCAGTGTCGCCTGCAAGGCCTCCAGGTCCAAACGCTGCGGCGCGCTGCCGCGCTGGGCATGCTGCACAGTCAGCGTGCCGTCGCCGGACTGCTCGACCCGCCACACGCCGATGCCGCTGTGGCCGCGATGCTGCTTGAGCACGCGGGCGCCGTGCCGCAGGCGCTGTGGCAGTTCCGACGCCAGCTGCGCCAGGCTGTCGACGCGATGCACGTCGCTGCCGAACGGCAGGTCGCGGGTCTCGAACAGCACGTCCTTGGTCCCCAGGCGCAGGATCGCATCGGGATGCGCGCTGACGAACACACCCGCCTGCGCCACCTCGCGCAGCAGCGCATCGAGCCGGTCGCGCCGGCGCCCGTCCTCGATGGGGTTGCACCATACCAGCACGGCCTGCACGCCGCACAGTTGGGCCATCACCTTGTCGGCGAAGTCGTCGTGATAAACGGCGGGCTCCGCGTTCACGCCGGCAGCGGCAAGGGCCGCAAAGAGCGCCGCGAAGCGGCTCGCCGCGGGGTCGGCACGGTCGCCGGGATACAGCAGTGCGACCTTCGGTACTGGAACACTGGTCATGGCGTTCAGCTCGCGGGCTTGTCGACCAGTGGCCGGCCCGTCGCCTGCCAGCCGTCGATGCCCCCGCGCAGGTAGCGTGCGTTCAGGCCTGCGGCACGCAGCCGGATCGCAGTGGCACGGCTGACCTCGTGGCCATAGACGCAGTAGACGACCAGTTCGCGGTCGGTGGGCAGTTCAGTGGACCAAGTGGAAACCGTGGCCGGGTCGCACCAGCGCGCTCCGGAGATCATCGTGCGTGCCTGCTCATATGCACCGGTACGACGCACGTCGAACACCAGCACGTCGCCGATCTCCTCCTGACTTGCGCCAAACGGCTCGCTGGCGGCGTGCACGGCCCGCTGGTACCGCTCGTAGACCGCGGCCCAGCCGATGTTGTCCATGAACGCATCGACGTAGGCGCCCGCCGCGGCGCCGTAGTCCATGTGGTACGCATGCTCGTACATGTCCAGCGCCAGGATCGGCACGCCGCCGGCCACTGCGTGGGTGTGGTCCGCGGCCCACTGGTTGACCAGCGTTCCTTCGCGCGGCTGGAAGACAAGCAGCACCCAGCCCGAGCCACCGCCCAACGCCTTGCCCATGGCGATGAACTCCTCGCGCCAGCGCTCGACACTGCCGAAGTTGGCGTCGAGCGCCAGCTTCATCGCCAGCTCCATCGTCGCCCCGTCGCCGCCGAGGCTGCCGAAGTAGAGCTCATGCAGCAACATCGAGTTGGTCGCGATTAGCTCCTCGCGTTTCAGGCCGTTGAGTTGGAAACCAACCGCCGTAGCGAACGCCGTCGTCGCGAGTTGGGCACGGATGGCATTGAGCCGCTTCACCGCGCCTGCGTAGTTGTTCTGATGGTGGCTGGTGATCAAGCCGGGCGACAGGCGGCGCAGCGCGGCAGGGTCGAACGGCAAGTCTTGGAGGCGTGCATCCATGGGGACTCCTTCAGCGCAGCAGGGGAACAAGCGAGGTCGCCACCACCCCGACGGCTGCGCAGGCGCCGAGCAGCGGCATGACGCCGACTTTGAAACGGAACAGCGCCACCGCGGCCGCCGCGCAGATGACGGCCGACAGCACATCGAAGCGCCCGCCGAAGCCTTGCGGCCAGAGCACGTGGTAAGCGAAGAACATCGCCAGGTTCAGGATCACGCCGACCACCGCCGCCGTGATGGCCGACAGCGGTGCCGTGAACCCCAGCTTGCCGTGCGTGGCCTCGACCAGCGGTCCACCGGCCAGGATGAACACGAAGGACGGCAGGAAAGTGAAGAAGGTGACCACGGTGGCCGCCAGTGCGCCGCCGAGGAACAGCGCGTCGGGTCCCAGGATCTGCTTCAGCCAGCCGCCGACGAAGCCGACGAAGGCCACCACCATGATCAGCGGTCCCGGTGTCGTCTCGCCCAAGGCGAGGCCGTCGATCATCTGCGGACCGCTGAGCCACTGGTGGGTCTCGACCGCCCCCTGGTACAGGTATGGCAGCACGGCATAGGCACCGCCGAAGGTGAGTAACGCTGCCTTGGTGAAGAACCAGGCCATCTGCGCCAGCGTGCTCTGCAGGCCCTGCGTGGCGACCAGCGCCGCGATCACCGCGAGCCACATCCCGAAGCCCACCGCCAGCACCCTGGCCAGGTGGCTGCGCGAGAAACGTGCATGAGCCGGTGTCGGTGTGTCGTCGTCGATCAGCGCCGGCCCGTAACCCGCCTTGGCGCTGCCATGACTGCCGCCCAGCGCAAACACCTGCGGCGCGTAGCGGGCGCCGAAGTAGCCGATCAGGCCAGCCGCAAGCACGATAGCCGGGAACGGTGTGTCGAATGCAAAGATCGCGATGAACGCCGCTGCAGCAATGCCCCACATCCAGCGGTTCTTCAGCGCTCGTGTGCCGATGCGGTGGGCCGCATGCAGCACCAGCGCCGTCACGGCGGGTTTGATGCCGAAGAAGATGCCGGCCACCAGCGGCACATCACCAAAGCGCAGATAGATCCACGACAGCGCGATCAGGATGAACAGCGACGGCAGCACGAACAGCCCGCCGGCAACGATGCCGCCCCAGGTCCGGTGCATCAACCAGCCGATATAGGTGGCCAGTTGCTGCGCCTCCGGTCCCGGCAGCAGCATGCAGTAGTTCAGGGCATGCAGGAAACGCTTCTCGCTGATCCAGCGGCGACGTTCGACCAGTTCACTGTGCATGATGGCGATCTGCCCGGCCGGCCCACCGAAGCTGATGAAACCCAGCTTGAGCCAGAACCAGAAGGCCTCGGCGAAGCCCACCGACGAGGGTCGCGACATCGGCATCTCGGCCGGAAGCACTGCGCTCATGAATTTGCCCCTGGCGCCGCATACAGCGCATCGAAGACCGCCGAGGCGGCCTGTTGGAGTTGATCGTCGTCGGCGTGCACTTCCCGCAGGCCGGCCAGCACGGCCTCGAGCCCGGCGGCTTCAGGCACGGCGATGCCACCGACATCGAGGTAGTGCACCGCGGCGGCGATGCGGCGCATCTTCGGGTCGGCTTCCAGGTCGAAGCTCGCGGCCAGCACTTCAAAGCTGACCCGAGTGCCGACGTGAGTGAATCGCGCTCCGTCGTAGTCGAAACCCAGCACGCCACGGGGCGCCTTGGCCGGGTCGGCCAGCCAGACGAACTGCGCCTGCGGGTCGATGAAGCGCTGGATCAGCCATGCGCATGCCAGGCGGTCCACCCAAGGCCTGGCACGGGTCGCCCAGCGCTTGCCCAGGAACTTGCCGATGTCCAGGCGTTCAATGCCATCGTCCTGGCGCGCCTGCGGTTCGCCCTTCGAGAAGCGGCTGTCGAAGCTGCGTCGCAGCGACAGCAGATCGCCGTCGGCCTGCTCGGCCGCGGCGCCGGGGTAGTAGTCGATGCGGCGTAGCGCTTGCAGCGCGTCGGCCACCCCACGCAGCTTTCGCCTGGCTTCGGTCTCGGTCAGTTTGTCCAGCTCGGACTGCAACGCGGTAACGGTCTCTCGCCACTGCACGTAGGCCTCGCCGCGGTCGAACTGTGCCAGGATTTCTGCGCGCTGAGCCTCGTCGCAAGGCGACAGCCTCATCACTGAGGCGGTACCGCCATGCTCCCGCACTTCGGCAGCCAGGGGCTCCAGCAAGGCTGCGTTTTCCTCCGGCAGCAAGTAGGCGCCATCGCGCAGCGCAACGCAGCCCAGGCTCTTCAGCGCACGCCAAATTCGCAGGCGCACGGCGTTGGGCTGGGTGGGCAAGGTGACGATCAGAATGGACCACATGAGAGAAGTAGCATATGCTACTCAATGAGAAATAACAAGTTCACTGATCCTCGCATGTCGCACTACCTCTGGGCGCTGAAGCCGTACTACCGCCAGGTGGCCGGTCAGTTGCTGCTGGGCTCCTTGGCGGGCATCGCGATGAACACGGCAGTGGTGCTGCCGGCGGTCTTCCTCGGCCGAGCCATCGACGCCGCCACGCTCTTCGCGCGGGGCGAGCTCACACGTGCGGCGTTGGTGCAGACCATCCTGTTGTTCATCGCCGCGACGCTGGCCACCGAGTTGCCGCGCGTGGGCAAGCGGTGGTGGCTGATGACGGCCAACGCGCGCATCCGCGCCAACCTGCGTGCCGACGCGCTGCGCGGCGTGATGGCCTGGCCGATGAGCACGCTGGCGGCTGCGTCGGCGGGGGACATCATGGCGCGCGTGGTCGGCGACATCGAGGTGCTCGGCGTCGGCGTGCGCGAAGTGATCATCGAGACCTGGGACACGCTGCTGTTCCTGCTGTCCTTCTTCGTCGCGATGCTGGTGCTGGATGTGCCGCTGACGCTGTGGGCACTGCTGCCGGTGCCCCTGGCGATGGCGCTGGCGTGGGCCTCCGGGCGCTGGGTGCGCCAGCGCACGACGGCGGCGCGGCAGGCGAACAGCGCGCTGACGGCCGGGCTGTATGAATCGCTGTCTGCGATGCGCGTGGTGCGTCTGCTCGGCGCGCGGCAGACCGTGGCGTCGCGCATCGCAGGCCTGGCCGACGCGCAGGCGCTGAGCACGCTGGCCGCGGCCCGGCCACGCGCGGCGCTGCCCGCCGTCTACACCACGCTGATGACCGCCGGTGTCCTGCTGGTGCTGTGGCAAGGTGGCGAGAAGGTCGTTGCAGGCGTCTGGACGATCGGCGCGTTCGTGACCTACCTCGACCTCTTCCTGCGCTTCACCGGGCGGGGCTTTCGTGTACCGCAGCTGGTCAATTCGGTGCAAGCCGGGGAGTCGGCCTATGCGCGCATCAAGCCGCTGCTTGCCCCGCCGATGGGCACCGGCCAGGCCCGTCTTGCCTCGTTTCGCGCGGCCCAGCTGGCCGCAGCGGAGCCCGACCCTGCTGTCTCGGAGCCGGTACTGCGTGCCGATGGCGGTATGACGGTGTGCTTGCGCGACGTCAGCTTCGCCCACGGCCAGCTCGGCGCCAACACTGCGCTGGCACTCGACCGTGTGTCGCTGGACATCCCTGCCGGCGCCTTCGTCGCCGTGACCGGACCGGTGGGTTCGGGCAAGAGCGCGCTGGCCAAGGCGCTGCTGGGGCTGTACCCGCTGGCGGGCGGCAGCGTGATGCTCGACGGCGACACAGCAGACCGGTGCCGCGACCAGATCGGCTACCTGCCGCAAGAGCCCTTTCTGTTCTCGGGCACCGTGCGCGACAACATCGCCATGGGTGGCCCCACGACGCCAGGCGCGGCCGCGCGCGCGATCGACATCGCCGCGCTGGCGCAAGATGTGAGCGGCTTCGCGAGAGGGCTGGACACCGAGATCGGCGAGCGCGGCATCCGCGTCTCGGGCGGCCAGCGCCAGCGCGTCGCACTGGCGCGCGCCGCCGCAACCATGCCGCGGCTTCTGCTGCTGGACGACCCATTCTCGGCCGTGGACGTGCAAACCGAAACGCAGATCATCGCCGGCCTCCGGCAAGCTTTCGGCGCCGGTGCGCCGGCCGCGCAGCAGGCGACCATCGTGCTGTGCTCGCATCGTCTGGCCGCCTTCCCGCTGGCTGATCTGGTGGTCGTGCTGGACCAGGGCCGCATCGTCGAGCAGGGCACGCACGCAGCGCTGCTGCGGGCTGGAGGCGTCTACGCGCGTATTCATGCGGCGCAGGCAACGATGGCGGCCGGGGAGCGGTCATGAATATCGCAGCGGGGCTGTCGCCACCGGCCGCTGAACAGGGCCATCGCCTCAGCTTCGCGCAGCTGCGAGAACTGCTGGCGCTACAGCGCTGGCTGCTGCTGGTCATTGCCGTCAGCGTACTGGCCGGCGCAACGCTGGAGGTGCTGCCGCCGCTGATCGTGCGTCAGGTGGTGGACGCGCACCTGGCCGTGGGCCAAGCGGCGGGGCTGCTGCGCCTGGGCCTGATCTACCTGCTGGTCGTCGCCGCGCAGCAGGGCTTGGGCGTCGTCTCGAGCTACGTTACGGCTGTCGCGGCGCAGCGCGCGCTGCGCGACCTGCGGCTGCGTCTGTTTGCCCACCTGCAGCGGCTGCCGGTGCGCTATTTCGACACCACGCCGCTGGGCGACACGATCAGCCGGTGCACGGCCGACATCGACACCATCGACAGGCTGTTCTCGTCGGGCATTGCCAACCTGGTGGCCGACCTGGCGCGACTGCTGACGATCACGCTGGCGATGCTGCTGCTCAGCCCGACGCTGACCGTCCTCGCCGCGCTGGCCGTGCCGCCTTTGCTGTGGTTCACGCGCTGGTTCCAGCGCCGCGTGCTGGCGGCCGAACAGGCCCAGCGACGCGCTATCGGTGAACTGAACACCACCCTGGCGGAAACACTCGGCGGCGCCGAAGTCATTCGCGCCTTTGGGCGCGAGAACTACTTCGCGCAGCGTTTTCGCGGCGCGCTACAAGCCACGCTGGATGCGTACATCGAAGCCACGCGCTACGCGGCCGTCTACACGCCGTTGATGGTCCTGCTTGCCAGCGTGATCGTTGCACTTCTGTTGTGGGCCGGCAGCGAAGCGGCGCTGACGGGCTGGGGCCTGTCGATCGGCACGCTCACTGCTTTCGTTCTGCTGTTTCGCCGCTTCTTCACGCCAATCACGAACCTGGGCGAGGAGTGGCAGACGGTGCAGAGCGCGCTGTCCGGTGCCGAGCGAGTGTTCCAGCTGTTGGCCCTGCCGGCAGAGGAGCCAGCTGCCGTCGCCGAGGCAAGCGCGTCCCAGGTCATCGACGCTGCGCCGCTGATCGAACTGACGCACGTCAGCTTCAGCTACCAGGGCGGAGCCCCGGTGCTGCGCGACGTCTCGCTCCTCGTGCGGGCCGGCGAGCATGTCGCGCTGGTCGGCCGCACCGGCGCGGGCAAGAGCACCGTCATGCATCTGGCTGGCGGGCTGTGCGCACCGGGCTCAGGCCAGGTCCGCGTTGCCGCCATGGACCCCTGCGCGATGACCGACGCGCAGCGCCGTGAGCGACTCGGCGTCGTGCCGCAGACGCTGCAGTTGTTCGGCGGCAGCGTGCTGGAGAACCTGACGATGGGCGACAGCAGCGTGACCCGCGCCGCGGCCGAGACCGCGGCGATGGCCACCGGTGCGCACGTGATCATCCGGGCCTTGCCGCAAGGCTACGACACGCCGCTGCGTGCTGGTGATGGCGGCGCATTGCTGTCCGCCGGCCAGCGCCAGTTGCTGGCCCTGACGAGGGCGCTGGTGCACCAGCCCCGCGTGCTGTTGCTCGACGAGGCCACCGCCGCCATCGACCACGCCAGCGACGCCGCCTTCCGCGCCGCACTACGCCGAGATGCGCACAACGCGCAGCGCGCCGTGCTGATCGTTGCGCACCGGCTGGCCACTGCCTGCGAGGCCGACCGCGTGCTGGTGCTCGACGACGGCCAGGTCGTCGAGCAGGGTCCGCCCGAAGAGCTGATCCTTCGCGGCGGGCGCTTCGCCGCGCTGCTGGCGATGGAAGCGGCCGGTTGGGACTGGCATTCACGCTGAGTTGGGAGATTCGCCATGGCAAGAGACTTCCATGTGCAACCCGACGCCGCCACCGTGCTGGCCATCGTGCAACGCCATGCGCCGAACGCCGTGGCGGTGACGGCCGTCGAAGAAAGCGGCGGCGAAGCGCGCACCTATGCGATCGACGGCGACGTCATACTGAAGGTCCAGCGACGCAGCGGCTGCGCGCACGAACCACCCTTGCGAAGGAGCGCTTCTTCCTCGATCGACTGGCGGCGTTGCCGGGGTGCGGGTGCCGAGCGCCATCGCGGGCGGCACGGCTGAGCCGGGCATTGCGTACGGGCCAGTCCGGAATCGGGGTGCTCTGAGCGGCGGCCGAGGTGCCAAACAATGCGGGCACGAGCGCGAACCCTTCAGACAAGGTGTCGATGAATTGCAAGTTATGGCTTGCAACTTTTTCCATTTCCTCTATAGTTGTCAGCTATGACTGACAGTATCAGGCTTCCGGATGAACTGGGGCTGGCGCTGAGCGCGCACCGCAAGGCGCTCGGCCTGAGCAAGTCCGCCCTGGCTGAGAAGGCGGGGAAAGTTCGGGAGGTCGTCTACCGGCTCGAAGCCGGCGAGGACACCACGGTGTCGTCGCTGATGGCCGTGCTGGGTGCGCTGGGCCTGGCACTGCGGCTGGAACGGGTAGGCTTGCCGACGGCGGAGGAAGTCTCGCGCCGGTTCCAGGACGACGACGATGCTTCCTGAGAAGATTCGCGCACTCGAAGTCGACATCGGGGACGCGCCTCGTGCAGGGCAGCTGCTGAAGGCGTCTGCCTACGAGTTCCGCTACCTCGAGCCCGACCCGGAGCAAGCGACGGTGGCCCTGCTCATGTCGCCCAGGCAGAAGTCGACCTGGCAGGACGGCGACCTGTTTGCGCCCATGGACCAGAACCTGCCCGAGGGCGACCTGTTCATGCGCATCCGCGAGCTGTTCCCCAAGCAGCCGATGACGCCCATGCACCTGCTGGCGCTGGCCGGCCGCAACGGCATCGGCCGCCTGGGCTACCGGTTGCCAGGGGCACCCGACGTGGCCGCTCCTCGGGTCATGAGCAAGGCAGAACTGCTCAGGACCCGGTACACCCCGGAGGTGTTCGGCGAGCTCGTGGCGGCCTACCTGAGCACCGGCGCCGGCATCGCAGGCATGCAGCCCAAAATCATGGTGCCCGACCGGCCCACCGTGCCGGTGCCCTCGCTCATTGTCAAGGCGGCCAGCCCGTCCTATCCCGGCCTGGCGGCCAACGAGTTCCTCTGCCTCTCCGCGGCCCGGCGCGCGGGCATCCAGGTGCCCGAGTTCTCCCTCTCGGATGATGGGCAATTGCTGATACTGGAGCGATTCGACGTCGTCACGCACGACGATGGCCGCATCGAGCGCCTGGGCTTCGAGGACATCGCCGCGTTGGCGGGACTGCGCGTGCGCGACGTGCTGTCGGACCGCAAGTACCAGGGCAGCTACCAGCGCGTGGCCGAGTTGCTTCGCCAGATGCAGTTGCACAGCGACAACCTGCATCGCTTCTTCGAGCAAGTGGCCTTGTGCATCATGGTGCGCAACGGCGACGCGCACCTGAAGAACTTCGGCGTGCTCTACCGCAGCGAGACCCAGGCGTGGCTGGCGCCGCTGTTCGACGTCGTGACGACGTCCATCTACCGCTACACGCGCTACCAGGGCGGGCCCGAGCTGGAAGACAAGACGCTCGCGCTCAAGCTCTTTGCCGGTAGGCACGGTAGCAAGACCTATCCCTCTGTCGAAGAGCTCCACGACTTTGGTCGCCGCGTCTGCGGCGTCAGTCAGCCGGCCCAGGTGCTCGAGCGCGTCGCGCAGGCCATGCAGCAGACGCTTCTGGACGCCCGGCAGGACGCCCGCGTGCCCGCTTCCCTCCTGCAGACGATGGCGCAAGCCTGGGAGACCGGGCTGCACTACGCGCCCTGAGTGCTTGGCGCGCGGCACGCTTACGAAGCTGTCGCCGGTGGTCAGGAGCAGACTGGGCATTGACTGCGACCGTTCGCCAACGCACAGAGCGTCTGCCCCAAAAGGCTTAGATTGGTTCACGCGGGACCATTCCGATGTGCGCCGGCCAGCCTCGCTTGTATCAATCCGCGCCAGCAAAGGAGTCCATCGTGAACCGAATCATCTGGCTCGTCGGAGCCGTCGTCATCATCCTGTTCGTGCTCGGCTTTTTCGGGCTGCGCTGAGGGGATGATCTTCGCGCCGCACCATTGAATGACCGGTGCAGCCGCGCCGTAGGTATCTTCCGACCCCGTGATCTCCGCCTGACTGACGCTACCAACGCATTTGCCCATCAGGCTGAACACGGATACACCGAACATGTCTGGCAACCAGGGTCTGGGGGGGGCTGGGAAGCTGCCCGTGGCCAGCAGCTGAAGGCAACGAACGTCCCCCTCGGACATCCCCGTCATCGCCATGGAGTGTCGGACCGGGTGGAAGCGGGTGGCGCGAGGCCGCTGGTGTGTGGACATCGCCGACCGTGTCGCTGCACATCGGTTGTCAGGCGATTTCGATCGGCATCGAGTGGTGCTCATGGCTGACCCGCCAGCGTCCATCGACCTTCCTGAGCCCCATCGTCAGACGGCAGCGCGGTTCGCCGCCGCCTATCCTGAGCAGACCGTGGGCGAAGGCGACGTCCGTTCCCGCGATGACGGCGAGATCCTCGACAAGAAAGCGCTCGGGGCCAGGTGGGTTATGGCGGAAGAACAGCGCCCAGGTTTCACGATATACGTCCAGGCCCGTCATGCGGACCGGTTCTGGCACATCGAACATCACAAGGTCATCCAGATGGTCCCTCACGATCCTCTCGATGTCGCCGCGACGGACAGCCTCCGCCCAGGCTTCGATGAGGTTGCGGATGTCCGCTTCGGTCGCTGCGTCGTTCATCGTGTCTTTCCTCCGTCGGTCGTGATAGGTGTGGAGTCGCGTCGCAGGACCACCCAGGCAAAAAGCAGGGTCACAGCCATGAGGATGGCGGCACCGACCCCTGTGGCCCGCTGGAGCCCGCCGACGAACTCTTCCTGCGCGCCCGCGCGAAGGGCCGATCCGAGCATGTCGGGCAGCCGGGCTGCGACGGCGACGGCGCCGCCCAGCGTGTCCCGTGCCGCCGCGCTCTCCTGGAGATCGATCCCCGGAGGCAGAACCAGGCCGCCGCGATAAGCGGCGAATGCGATGCTGCCCAGGACCGCCACTCCGAGGGAGCCGCCGAACTCTGCCCCCGTCTCCGAGATCGCCGATGCGGCGCCTGCCATGTCGGGCGGCGCCACGGTCAGCATGAGGTCCGTCCCGAGCGTCACAATCATCGAGACACCCAAGCCGAGCACCATCATCGCTCCGACCACCGCGGCAAAACGGAAGCCGCTGGTCAAACCCGCCATCAGGGCGAGGCCGAGTGCGGCGAGGACGAGGCCGCCGCAGACGACGACGGCCGGGCTCAAGCGCAGCGCGAGATGGGGTGCACCGAGGCATCCGAGCACGCAGGCGATGGCAGGCGGGATCGTCCAGAGTCCGGCGGTCAGCGGCGAAAACCCGAGTACGAGTTGGAGGTGCTGCGCCACCAGCAGCGACGCGCCAACCCAGGCGAAAAGCGCGACCGTGTTGGCGGCGAGGGCGGCTGTGAACGCGCCGTCACGGAAGAGGCTGGGCTGGATCAGTGGATCCGGCAACCGGGTCTGGCGACGCACGAATAAGGCACCGATGACGACCCCGGCCGTGATGGCCGCGCCTGGAGCCAGTGTGCTGCCCTGCTCGGCCCACTGTTTCAGGCCCCACACCGTGGCAAGGACGGTTGCCACGACCAGCGTCGCACTGACAAGGTCGAGACGCCGGTGGTCCGGTGCACGGTACTCCGGAAGAAGGAACGGCCCGAGGACCAGCAGCGCCAGCATCACGGGCACAGCGATCAGGAACACCGAGCCCCAATGGAAGTGCGCGAGAAGAAGTCCCCCGATGATCGGTCCGACAACGCCGCCGAGCGTAAAGCAGGTCGTCCAAACGCTGATCGCAACGCTTCGCTGTCGGGGGTCGGGGAAGAGACCGCGAATCAGCGCCAGCGTTGATGGCAGCAGCGTCGCCCCGGCCACGCCGAGCAGCGCGCGGGCAGCGATCAGCATGGCCGGACTCGACGCGAAAGCGGCAAGAGCCGACGCGAGACCGAAGAACAGGGCGCCCCCGAGGAGAAGCCGGCGGCGACCGATCCGGTCGCCGAGGGTGCCCATTGGGATCAGCGCCCCCGCGACGAGGAATCCATAGATGTCCGAGATCCAGAGAAGCTCGGCGCCCGTCGGCTTCAGGTCCGCGCTGAGGGAAGGCGTGGCGAGATACAGGATGGTCATGTCCATCGACACGAGCAGGGTCGGTAGCGCGAGGACGGCGAGACCGAACCAGGCTGCGGGCGGCGCTGGCGAAGGTGGCTTGGGCACGGGACACTCCTGGCAATGCTGAGCGGATGGGCAGTGGACGATGCTTTAATTAGCGATCGCTATAATATAATCTGTCGAGCACAAGTCAATCATTTTCATAGCGAACGCTAATAAATATGCCAAGAGGACGCCCACGCTCCTTCGATGTCGACGCCGCTCTGGACGTGGCGCTCCGTCTGTTCTGGCGCCATGGCTACGAGGGCACCTCGATCGCGGCGCTGGCGGAAGCCGTCGGCGTCCCGGTCCCAAGCCTCTATGCCGCCTTCGGCAACAAGGAGAGCCTCTTCCTCAGGGCTGTGGAGCACTACGGTCGCTATGCCGGGCGCCTCTACGACGAGGCCTTCAGGGCGCGGAGCGCGAAGGCGGCAGCGCGCGCCGTGCTGATGGGCGAGGTCGAACTCGTCTGCGGCCGTGGCACGCCGGAAGGTTGCCTCATGGTCCAGGGTGCGCTCGCGACCAGCCCGGAGTCGGAGGTCGTCCGCGAAAAGATGGCGCGGCTTCGTCGACAGGCCGAGGTCGAGATCGCGCATTGCTTCGCACGTTTCTGCTCGGTCGGGGGCCTACCCGCCGGCTGGGACCCGAAGACACTTGCCGCCTACGTAACGACTGTCGCCGCGGGCCTCGCCGTCCAGGCAAAAAGCGGCATGCCCCGGGCACAGCTCACTCGAGTCGCCGAAATGGCCATGCTGATCTGGCCGGAAGGGTCGCAATAACCAGGTGCGGTCCGTTGCCCTGAAAGCCGGCTTTCAGGCGCTCGACTCATCGGGTCGTACGTCTGCTTCGGGTCGGATGCGTGAGTTCGGCGCCGTGAGCAGCAGTCATTGGTCGGGCCCTGGACGGTGCTGGCCCCGCGCCGACGCTGGCTATGCCTGCAGTACCGCGGACATCGGTTGTTGGCGCCGCAGCTGGCTGGGTGGCTGAACGACCGCAATGGCGCCGAGAGCGTGAGTTGCGCGTTCACCCGCGAGCGACGGGACACGCTGCGCTGCTGCCCATCGACCCGCGCGTCGAATGTCGGCTACGTTCAAGTCCCGCAAAACGTCCGATACCTCGCCGTGACCTCGACCGGCGCCGGTGCGGCGTAGGTCTCGAGACCGGGTCGCTCGTCGAACGGCTGCGCCAGCACCTCGAGCAGCCGGTCGAAAGGCCCGAGGTCCCCGTCCGCGCCGGCCGCGGCGAGCGCTTCTTCGACGCGATGGTTGCGAGCGATGTAGATCGGGCTCGTTCCCCGCATCCGAAGCGCGCGCTCCGCCGGCGTCGACGCTTCGAGCGCGCCGCGGTTGTGCCAACGCGCGAGCCAGTCCATCAGCGGCCGCGTGTCCTCGAACAGCGCCTGCAGGCGCAAGCCCTCGCCGTCGGCCGCGTCGGCGAGATAACGCCAGGCCAGCGTATGGTCCACGGCCTGCGCTTGCAGCAGGGCAAGCCAGTCCCGAGCCAGCGCCCCGTCGTCCTCCTCTGCGCGATCCAGGCCCAGCTTCGCCCGCGCGCCGGTCAGCCAGTGCCGTTCGTACCGCGCCGGAAATGCGTCGATCACCTCGACGACGCGCGGAATGGCCTGCTCGGGCTCGTCGGCGTCGATCAGCGGAAGAAGGGTCTCTGCCAGGCGGGCCAGGTTCCAACGCGCGATGAGCGGCTGGTTGGCGTAGGCGTAGCGGCCGTGGGTGTCGATCGAGCTGAACACCGCGGCGGGGTCGTGGGCCTCCATGAACGCGCACGGCCCGTAGTCGATCGTCTCGCCGGAGATCGTCATGTTGTCGGTGTTCATCACACCGTGAATGAAGCCGACATGCATCCAGCGGGCGACGAGTGCGGCCTGCCGCTCGGCCACCGCGCGCAACAGCTCGACGTAGCGGTCGGGATGGTCGACGAGTTCGGCGTCGTGACGGCGAATCGTGTAGTCGGCGAGTTGCCGCAGCTTGTCGAGCTCGCCGCGCGCGGCGAAGTACTGGAAGGTGCCGACGCGCAGATGACTGGCGGCCACACGCGTCAGGACCGCGCCGGGGACGGTGTCCTCGCGGAACACCGGTTCGCCGGTCGTCACGGCCGCCAGCGCGCGTGTGGTCGGGATGCCGAGCGCGTGCATCGCCTCGCCGAGGATCGTTTCCCGCAGCACCGGCCCGACGGCGGCCTTGCCGTCGCCGCCGCGCGAAAACGGGGTTCGGCCGGAGCCCTTGAACGCGATGTCGCGCCGCCGGCCGTGGCGGTCGGTGACCTCGCCGAGCAGCAGCGCGCGGCCGTCGCCGAGCGACGGCGAGAAACCGCCGAACTGGTGCCCCGCATAGGCCTGGGCGATCGGCGTTGCGCCGTCCGGAACGTCGTTGCCCGAAAACACCGCGGCCCCACGGTCGCCGGCGAGCGTGTCCGCGTCGAGGTCGAGCTCTTCAGCGAGCGCGCGGTTGAAGTACAGCATCGACGGCGCCGGAACCCTCGCCGGCTGGAAGGGCACCGCCAGGCCGGGCAACTCGCGGGCGTACGAGTTGTCGAAGCGGAACAGCGGACGGGCGGCGGTTTCGGGCATCGGTCGGACGGCACTCGTGAGGACGGGCTGGGCGGCCGAGGCCACCACGTGATCCGCGCATCATGCCGGTCGGCGCTCCTCCCTGTGCGCAGCCCGCCGGGAATGCACCCTCGGCGCAGGGTTGTGGCTCGCCGGCTTCGCGTTCACCCGCTTCTTCGCCACGGGCGTCGCGACGCGCACCGGCGCCGTGGCCGCCGGCGCGGGAAGCTTCGTCTCCTGCACGGCGACGGGTGCCAGGCGCTGCAATTCGCGCAGCGACGCGAGCAGGTGCTGCGCGAGTTCGTGCACTTCGGGGTGCGACAGCACGCGCCGGCAGGCGGTGATGCCGAACTCCATCTCGCCGGCATAACTCTGCACGGTGATGTTCAGACCCACGCCGTGGTACGGGATGGACACCGGGTAATAGCGCGCCATGCGTGCCCCGGCCATGTAGAGCGGCACGGCAGGCCCCGGCACGTTGGAGATCGCCACGTTGGCCAGCCTCGGCAAACGCGTGCCGAGGTTGGATCGGCCGTAGAGCGAAGCCATGCCCGACATCAGCCAGGGCGAGCCCGCGACCGGCAGGTCGGTGCCGAGCATCGCTTTCAGGCCGCCGATCAATTCCTTGGACGCCTCTGACGATTCGCGGATCGCCTGGAAGCGCTTCGCCGGGTCGGCAAGGTCGGTGGCGAGATCGACACGAATGGCGGACACCTGGTTGTTGTTCGAGCAGTCGTCGGCCTCGCGCAAGCTCACCGGCACCATCGCGATCAGCGACTTCTTCGGCAGCAGGTCGCGCTCGTGGAGGAAGCTTCGCAGCGCGCCGCTGCACATCGCCATCACCACGTCGTTGAGCGTGCCGCCCATCTGCTTGCCGACCAACTTGAGTTCGGGCAAGGGCACCGAGAGGCTGCCGAAGGAACGCTGGTTGGTGATCGACGCGTTGAAGATCGTCTTCGGCGCCATCTTCACACCGAGGCTGCGCTCACGCGGCGCCTTCCTGCGGGTGCGGATGAACTGCACCGCGGTCGCACCCAGTGCCTTGGTCATCTGCGGCAGCATCCGGCCAAGCTTCACGTACTGCGCCATCGAGTTCGAGATGGCGGCCTGCAGCAGCTCGGCCACGCCGAGCTGGTACGCATTGCCCGCACGCGGCGGCCGGGGCGGGCGCACCTCGCGGGCCTGCGGCGTCACGTCGTAGAAGACCTTGGCAATCTCGATCCCCGCCTTGCCGTCGATACCGCTGTGATGGGCCTTGCTGTAGTAGGCGATCTGGCCGTTGGCCAGCCCGTCGATCACGTACACCTCCCACAGCGGGCGGCTGCGGTCGAGCAGGCTGGAATGCAGCCTGGCGATCAGGACCTCGAGCTGCTCCATCGTGCCCGGCCGGCGCAGCGTGACGCTGCGCACGTGGTAGTCGAGGTCGATGTCGTCATCGTCGATCCACACCGGGTCGGCCAGCTCGAAGGGCATCGGTGCCAGCTTGCGGTGGAACAGCCGCGCCAGATGCAATCGCTTCGCCAGCTGCGCCTTCACGTCGTCGTAGTAGTCGCCGCGGTAGCCCTCGGGCAGGTCGAACAGCATCAGGCTGCCCACATGCATCGGCGTTTCGGGGGTTTCCAGATGCAGGAACGACGCATCCATGCTGCTCAGGTGGTCCATGTGCTTGTCTCCGTTGGAAGTGGGGTGCACAGGTCTCAAGCCTGAACGTTCTTGTTCGCCTTTGCCGACCGCACCGCGAGCAACAGGATGATTCCGGAGAGCAGGTACAGCGCCATCACCAGGTACATGCTGTAGACGGGGCTGCCGGTCTTCGCCGTGATCGCACCGGTGACGGCGGGGCTCGCTGCCGCACCCAGGTTGCCGAGGCTGCTGACGAGTGCGATGCCGGCGGCGGCTCCGACCTTCGACAAGTACTCGGTGGTGATGGTGAAGAACAGCGGCGTTGCCGAAGCGATGCCGATCACCGCCAGCGACAAGCCGGCCAACGAGGCACCCAGGTGGCCTTGGGTCAAGGTGGTGATGCCCAGGCCGACCGCCGCGAGGGTCACGCTTGCGGCGAAGTGCCAGCGGCGCTCGCCGTGCTTGTCGGAGTTGCGGCCGATCAGGATCATGCCGAACACGCCGATCAGGCTGGGCAGCGCCGAGTACAGCCCGATCTGCATCAGGTCGGCGACACCCCAGCTCTTGATGAGCGTGGGCACCCAGAAGATCATCGTGTAGGTGGCGCCGAGCAGCAGAAAGTACACGAGCGCCAGCACATAGACCTTGCGATCGCGGAACATCTGGCCGAGGCTCGCATGCGAGGCGCTGGCCACGTGCTTCTCGTCGTGCTCGAGGTTGGTCCGCAGCGTGTTCTTTTCCGACGCGCTGAGCCAGCGGGCGTCGTCGGGTTTGTCCTGCAGATAGAAGTAGGCGACGATGCCCAGCAACGAGGCAGGCAGGCCCTGCACGACGAACAGCCACTGCCAGCCGGCCAGGCCGCTCGCGCCGTCCATGTACTTCATGATGCCGCCGCACAGCGGTCCGGCGATGACGCTCGCCACCGTGGTGGCCGCCATGAAGATGGCAATCATCTGGCCGCGCCGGGCCGACGGATACCAGTAGGTGAGGTACAGGATGATGCCGGGGAAGAAACCGGCCTCGAACACCCCGAGCAGGAAGCGCAGCACGTAGAACTGCGTCGGCGTCTGCACGAACATCATTCCCGCGGCGACGAGGCCCCAGCAGAACATGATGCGCAGCAGCGTCTTGCGCGCGCCTATCTTTTCGAGCATCAGATTGCTCGGCACTTCGAACAGGAAGTAGCCGATGAAGAAGATGCCGGCACCCAGGCCGTAAACCGCATCGCTGAAGGTCAGCACCTCCTTCATCTGCAGCTGCGCATAGCCGATGTTGATGCGGTCGAGGTAGGCGATCATGTAGCACACGATCAGCAGCGGAATGATCCGCCAGCTCACCTTCGAATACAGCGCGTCGTCGGCGCTTGCCTTGGGAAGCGAATGCTGCGTGCCGGGTGCACGCGCCACATGGGTGTTCATCGATGTCTCCTGGCTTGATTTCGATGGGCGTGAAATCTGCCATCGAGTGCATGAGACTTTATCGGCGGCCTCGTGTGCGCGGGTTCGGATAGCCGGGCCTGGGCCTGCAGGCGCTGCGCCATTGGCGGCACGCCCGGTGACGGTGCGTTGCAGGGCGTCGCCCGAGGCGAAAGTCGAGGCCTTCGCGACGCGCTTGTTCGGATTTGGTCGTCCGAAACTAGGGCCGCGACGGCGCCGACAGCACCAGCTGGCACTGCCGCTCGAGCTCCGCCGCCCAGGTGCGGGCTGTCGCGTCGTCGTAGGCATGGACGAGCAACACGTAGCGTCTTCCGCCGAACACCGAGAGGCACAGCGTCTGCACGGTGAGCGCCGACGGCGGGTACGGGAGGTCGGTGCACGCGTTCAACGCCTTCGACCAGGCGCAGAGGAGCTCGTCATGCACACGCCGGTGGTGTTTGGTCTCGGCGATTTGATGCTCCAGGGCAAGCATCTGGGGGTCGTAGTACTGCAACTCCGGCGCGTCGATGCCGAGCGTGAGCCGCAGCAGATCATGCAAGCGCACCTGCCACGGCGCATCGTTCGCCTGCACGACCTGCTTTTCAATGGCGGCGAGCAGCGCGTCCATGCCATGGCGCACATAGCCGGACAACAGCGCCTGCTTGTTGGGAAAGTACTCGTACAGCGTGCCGACCGAGATGCCGGTCTCCAGCGCCACGGCGCGGGTGGTGAGCCGTTCCCAGCCTTCCGCCCGCCAGATGCGGACAAAGGCGTCGTAGATCGCCTGCACCGTGAAGCGTGCGCGCGCCTGTGAAGGGCGCTTCAGCGGCTTGGCGCGCGGCGCGCTCAGCGGTGCGTGAGCCACCTGGCGCATTTCGAACCCACGCTCAAACCGGGCTCCCCACGGTCAAGCCACGGACCTTCGACGACGAAGCGAGACACACTCATGGATGACACGAGAATCACCATCATGCGGCTGCCATCCGGCAAGATCAGGCATTGAACCATAGCCGCACCGCATCGACACGAGGGATATCCGCCCCTCCTGACTACGCAACGATCAGCGACATTGCTCAGCCGACGAGGGCAGGCCATGGGTGTACCGATGAGGCCGTCATACCGGCGAACGCCGGTATCCACTCGCCCGGACTCTGCGCTTGGTGAACGCCGATGTGCCATGGGGCAGTGGATCCCGGCGTTCGCCGGTATGACGGGCTTCCTCACGCGTTCGGCTGAAGTTCGTCGCCAATCAGGTCGGCGCATGCTGCGCCATCAACTGGACGACCCAGTCGATGAACACACGCAGTTTGGTGCTGACATGCCGGTTCGGTGGAAAGGCCAGGTACAGCGGCATCGGATCGAGGCGCCAGCCTTCGAACAGAGGGACGAGTTCGCCGCGCGCCAGGTAGGCCTTGCACATGTAGTCCGGCAGCCAGAGCACGCCCAGCCCCGCCAGGCCGGCCGCAAGGTAGGCGTTGCCGTCGTCGACCGCCAGCACGTGGCGCCCCTGCACT